>CAZORR010000258.1:0-3829 GCA_964582115.1 uncultured Pirellulaceae bacterium | reverse complement strand
TGACAACAGCAGCGGCACCGTAGCGGCGGACAAGCTTGGCTTTTTCTAGGAAATCCTGTTCGCCTTCTTTCAGGCTAATCGAGTTCACGATCGATTTGCCTTGCGTCGCTTTTAGTCCGGCTTCGATCACTGACCATTTTGAACTATCGATCATCACGGGCACGTCGCTGATGCCTGTTTCGCCTGCGATCAATCGCAAGTAAGTTGTCATTGCTTCTTCGCCGTCGAGCAATGCATCATCCATGTTGATATCGATGACTGCCGCGCCGCCGCTGACTTGGTCGCGGGCGACGTCGATGGCTTCTTCGAATAGCCCTTCGCGGATCAGGCGAGCAAATTTGCGAGAGCCGGTCACGTTGGTTCGCTCGCCAACCATCATGAAGTTTGCGTCTTCGCGCAAAGTGAGTGGGTATGATCCCGACAGTCGAGTCAGCGGTTTGATTTCGCTTTTCCGGTGAGGTGCGATGCCTTTGACGGCTTCGGCGATCGCTTTAATGTGTGCGGGAGTGGTGCCGCAGCAGCCACCAACGATGTTCAGCCAGCCGTTTTCAGCCCACTCTTTGATCATGCCGGCCATCTTGTCCGGTTCCAGATCAAATTGGCCCATTTCGTTTGGCATGCCTGCGTTGGGGTGACAGCTAATGTACTGATCGGATATTTTTGAAAGCTCTTCGATGTGCGGACGCATGACATTCGGACCAAGCGCACAGTTCATCCCGACGCTGATCATCGGGAAGTGTGAGATGCTATTCCAAAACGCTTCGACGACTTGGCCGGAGACAAATGTTGAACCGCCTTCGCCGAATGTTCCAGAAACCATCACCGGAACAGCGTTGCCGGTTTCGTCAAAGTAGCGAGCGATACCAAACAAGCAGGCTTTCAAGTTAAGCGTATCGATAACCGTTTCGGGAAATAGAATGTCGACGCCGGCTTCTACCAATGCCCTGGCTTGGACGTAGTAAGAGGCTTCCATTTCGTCGAACGTAATTCCGCGGTAGGCTGGGTCGTCGACTTTGGTACTGATCGCGGTTTGCTGAGAAGTCGGCCCGATTGATCCGGCGACGAAACGTGGTTTGTCCGGTGTTAATGCTGTGAATTCGTCGGCAGCTTTTTTGGCGTTCGCGACGGCTGCGTGACAAATTTCAATCACGATGTCTTCAGGGAATTCAAAATCCGCCAAACCAACAGGGCTCGCATTGAAGCTGTTGGTTTCGATGATGTCGGCACCGGCTTCCAAGTATTGGCGGTGCAACCCAACGATCGCTTCCGGATTGGTAAGCCCAAAAACGTCGGTGCAGTTTTTTAAGTCTTTGGGCCAGTCTTTGAAACGTTCGCCACGGACCTGTTCTTCGGTTAAACCCAGGCCATAGATCATGGACCCCATCGCCCCATCAAGGATTAAAATTTCCTTTTCAAGACGGTCGAGGAAAAGTTGGGAATTGGATTTCGTTTCGGCAACGGACACAAGCAAACTGGTTGGCTAAAGGAGATGATGGATGTAGGTTTGCCCCACGGATGAGGGCCTAATTCTAACAATACAGCTGACGCAGGTAAAACAGGTAAACTGGCTCTGGAAAGTAATCGGTAAAATTTCTAATTAAAGCTTTGCTAATCTACCGACAGCTCAAGGCTGTCACAATCCGAACCGAAGAGATAGACACGGGTACTATTCCCATATCTAAAGGTACAGGATGAATCAGTCGACAACCACTCAGTTAAAATCTCGCTTTCGCCCAGTAAAAGTTGCGGCATCGGATCTTCCAGCGGGTCCGTTGCCGGATCAAGCTGTCCGAAAAGATTCGAGGGTCAAGCCAGCAATCATCCGGACCGTAGGTGGTTCGGGAGATGGAGAGCGTGGGGCTAAGGTAAGGCTCGTGAGACAAGATGAAGTCTCGCATCCCAAACCGCGTATGTTACCAGAACAGCGACTTGATCGATATGTTCAGAATTTGCGAGCGCCCAAAGCACCTCAGCACTCAGGTCAGCAGGCTGCTCCGACGAAACAGAATCAAACGGTTCGTCAACCGAAGGGAGCGCTCCCGGTCGTTACTTGGATCACTCCTAAAGCTGATCGCTCAATCAGTTTGTCGGAAGCGTCTTTGATCAAACCGAAGGTCATTCATCAGCTGCATTCAGCTCATTCGGATTCTCAGCCGCACCTGCAAGAATGGCCAGAAGAGCAAGAAGCCACTAACGAGGGCGAAGCTCGGCTTAGACAAACCACTGAGCTAGACGAACAACTTCGTCAGCTTGAGATGAGGATTGAAAGCCTAAAGTCCAATGAAGTTGCGAGTACTACGGCTGATCGATCGGCCCGTGAAAAAGCAATTTTATCTAATCCTGACACGAGCGATTTGGTGACCGCGATTTCAACTGCGATCGTTTCTGCACTTCAAGAAAAGCCTGAGGCTGAAGTTTTACCAAAAGCGAAAAGCTTATTTGAGAAAAACCTTCAGCAACGTGATTTTACCGAAGGGCCGGATCCGGTTGCAAATGAAACGACAATGTCCTCAATGGCTGCTGTGGAGCAACAAATGCAGCAATCGACTGTTTCCACGACTAATGAGTTGGGTAGATTACGTGATCGAATTGGTGACTATCAGCGGATGATGACTCAGCAGTCGACCACAGAAGCAGCTAACTTGGTCAAGTTAAGTGAAGCAGAACTAAGCGAGTCGGAGACTGCTGCGTTTGAGTCTCCAGAAACACAAACCGTTGATCAATTACGATCGACCGACCATGCGACCGAAGAGGAAGAACCGATGCCGTCGGTTCAATTCACTTCACCCGAGAATGCAGCGATTCCACTGAACGTTGCATCATGGGACGTGGAAGACTTTCGCTGGCCGATGCTCACCGATCAAATGCTGACTAGCGGTGGAGATGCGATCAAGGAATTGTTGGCAGTTGCCATGGACCGAACTGATGCCAAAGTAAAGCGAATTGTGGTCGCGGGAGCAGGGCGAGGGCAAGGATCAACAACGATTGCGATTTCGTTGGCTCGAGCAGCGATCAACGCGGGCTATCGAACGTTGTTGGTTGACGCCGATGTGGCCAGTCCGCAGTTGAGCCAGAATGTTGGTTTGTCAGCGGAAATGTCATGGATGAATGGAATTGGCAGTGAACTTCCATTGGGCGAGTCAGTGATTCGATCCAAAAAAAGTAACTTGTGCTTGATGCCACTAACATCAAACGTCAAACGTGTGACCTGTCCTCGGTTTATTTTTGACAACTTGGGTGAAATGGTGGGCGGCACAGAATCGCATTTCGATTTGATTTTGGTCGATGCTGGACCGGCGAGTCAGTTATTGGATGAACTCAGTAGTCCAGAACACCTGTTGGATACAATGGTGTTGGTCGATTCAACGGCCAAGCTAAAAGAGATCGAAGTCTACCAAAATCGTTTACGCACCTTTGGCATTAACAATCTTGTGCTTGCTGAAAATCGAAAACTGGAATCGTCTGTCAGAACGGTTTAAGTTATTGCAGTTCGGGTGACGGTAATCCCGTTCCTGCATCGGACGACTTTACCTGCCTTAAAATCGAAATGTAATCGAGCATCACGTTGGCTGACCGAGCCAGATCAGCGCATAAAAAAACGCAGGTCATACATAAGACCTGCGTTTGGTTTGATAGAGTGTATTCGGCTAATTATTCGTCCAGATTTGCCACAATACCTTCGTCGATGCCACCGACGGCTTGTAGAACGTCTAACGCAGTGTCTTCGCTGACGAAGTGAGTCGATCCATCGCCGTTGGCAACATTAGCACCACCAGGGTGATTACTTGAGATGCAAACCCCATGTCGAGGATTTTCCTGGCCGGGGATG
>CAZORR010000257.1:0-3862 GCA_964582115.1 uncultured Pirellulaceae bacterium | reverse complement strand
GTGGTACACCATCAAACTTCGGCACGGTAGAAGGCACCGTCACGCTCGATGGAGTCCCGTTAGCCAACGCATCCGTCGCGTTCTATCCGACCTCTGGAGAACGATCTTCTTCCGGAACAACGGACGAAAATGGCAAGTACTCACTGCGACATACAAAAGACATTACTGGTGCCTTCATTGGTGAACACAGGGTTACCATTACAGTTGATACCGATGACAAAAAAACCGAAGCGTTTTTTCTCGAATACATTGATCCCAAAAAAACCAAACAATCTGCAACCGTCGATAGCGGCAACAACACCATTAACTTCGACTTGAAATCTAAGTAGCATCCCAACTGCAACTCAAGCCAGTCGACGAACGCTCCAATTAATTCTAAAATCTACGAAAGGTTCCTGTTAACAGCAGGAACCTTTTCTATTATCCCGCTATCGAAAGCTAACAAAATCCGCAACCGACTCCACATTGTCTACCGTGTCACTTCGAACAAACACCAACTAGCCCCCTCATGATCCTAGTCATCGACAACTACGACTCCTTCGTCCACAACCTCGCGCGGCACTTTCGTCAGCTTGGTTGTGAAACACAAGTCGTTCGTAACGATGCGATATCGATCCAACAAATCGAACACCTCAACCCAAGTGCCATCGTCCTCTCCCCCGGCCCTTGCTCACCAAACCAAGCAGGAATTTGCTTGCAAGTTGTTCAGCAACTCCAAACCAGTAAACCGATCCTCGGCGTTTGCTTGGGGCACCAAGCAATCATCCAAGCCTTCGGTGGCACCATCATCGGCGCCGATGAACCGATGCACGGGCGAAGTAGTCAAGTCGAACATTCGGGTTCACCCATGTTCACCCAAGTGCAATCGCCGTTCATGGCCGCCCGTTACCATTCACTGGTCGGCCAACCGAAAACCGTACCTGATTGCTTAAAGGTCACCGCCAAAACAATTGACCAAACCATCATGGCGGTCGAACACCAAACCCTTCCGATCGTTGGCCTGCAGTTTCACCCCGAATCCGTCTTGACCGATTGCGGATACCGATTGATCAGCAACTTCCTGACTTTAGCCAAAATCGAACACTCAAAACAACACGTCGCCGCACTCCAGCAAAGCCAAATCCGATCCGACGAATCAATCACACCCAAAATCCCACTCTCCGATCGGCTGAGCATCAATGTGGAGCGATCATGATTTTGGAATCGATCGTGACAACAGCCAATTCGGACGGATCATCCAACATCTCACCGATGGGGCCGAAGATCCAACCGTTGCCTTCACCCTCCAGCACCTCTTCCCCGCCCTGCCAAACTGACACCGCAGCAACGACTTTCAAACGTTTTGAACTGCGCCCCTTCGAATCGTCCACGACTTTTGCCAACCTAAAACGACACCCGCAAGGCGTATTGCATGTCGATGACGACGTTCAGTTGTTTGCGAAAACTGCTATCGGTAAAATCACACCATCAAGCCTACCACCCTTGGCAGCAGCGGATATCATAGACGGTCACGTTATTATGTCCGCTTGTCGTGCCTACGAATTCACAGTCGAATCGATCGATGAATCGGGTCCGCGGATGAGCCTGATTTGTGAGGTCGTGAAAACTCACCGCATGCGTGACTTTTTTGGCTTCAACCGAGCCAAACATGCCGTCATCGAAGCGGCGATTCTAGCGACGCGAATCGATTTTTTGCCAACCGAAGAAATCCAACAGCAGTTCCGTCAATTGCAAGTGATTGTTGAAAAAACGGCTGGGCCTAACGAGGTGGACGCCTTCAATCACCTCGACCAATTTGTATCTTCGAAACTTCGAAAGTAGTCCACCGGTGTCACAAAAACACCTTTGCTCATCACCTGCGCGATTGCACTTCGGCCTGTTAACGGTCGGCCAATCGCTTGAGTACCGCTATGGCGGTGCGGGATTGATGATCGACGGCCCAAACACCATCGTCGAAGCAGAACATTCGAATCGCCTAGAGGTTTCAGGCTGCTCGGACGACGTCGCACGGAAGACAATCGAACATTGGTATTCGATCAACCAAACGATGCTGGCCGCAGATTTCGGAGTCAATCATTTTTCAGAACTACCAATACGAATCCAGATCATCCAAACACCACCCCGACACAGCGGCTTTGGAAGCGGTACTCAACTAGCGTTATCAGTGGTTGCTGCTGCCATGCAGTGCTTGGGGCTATCGCTCCCTAGTTCCGAAGAACTGGCCATCGCGACGGGTCGTGGGCAACGATCAGCCATCGGTTCGCACGGTTTTCGCCAAGGCGGGTTCTTGGTCGACCGTGGCATCAGCACAAACGAACAACTGGCGCCGTTGGATTTGCGAATCGACTTTCCCGTTGACTGGCCGATTGTTACGATCTTGCCTGACAGCGCGAAAGGGGTTTCTGGTTCCGACGAAAAAACGGCCTTCCAAAACCTGCCGGCCAGCACACCGAAACATCGCCAACGAATGACCGATCTTTTAAAAACATCGATCGTACCGGCAATCATCAAGCAGGACTACGATGTATTTGCTGACGGAATCTTTGAATACGGGCATCAATCTGGCAGCATGTTTGATTCCATCCAAGGCGGCCCTTACAACGGCCCTGCGATCGAAAATGTCATTAACTTGGTTCGCGAGTTCGGAGTCACCGCAACCGGACAAAGCAGTTGGGGCCCCTGTGTATTTGCCATCCTACCGACACAACCTCAAGCCGACGAATTAATCGATTTCCTAAGGCAACGAGTGCCCCCAGCAACGCAGATTGACACTTGGCTCGCCAACAATCAAGGAATGAACTTAACGACTCGACCAACAGCAGAACCAAGGACGTAGTACACAGTCAAAACTTGGGGCTGATGCCGTGAACCGCAGAGCGATAGCCCACGATGATTACCGCCGCAACGCTGCCCGATGTAAAACAGCTTCTTAATAAATCAGAAAACTACAAAACCGGCTTACAATCTGCCCAACTTCGATCCAAACTAATAGCTTGCCAGAGCTGATTCGACCGTAGCCGGATTGACTACCATTTGGGAGTCCTGAAGGCTGGCGACCGGCGACCCCAGCTACACTAGCCAACTCAGCCCCTAGTCCTTGCAATAAAACACAAAAACAACGAGCCCCCCATGCCAACTCTTGGAGTCAACATCGATCACGTCGCCACCCTTCGTCAGGCGCGGCAAACCACCGAACCCGATCCCGTTTGGGCTGCGGCAGCAGCTGAACTTGGCGGTGCAGATCAAATCACCGTCCACTTACGTGAGGACCGTCGTCACATTCAAGACCGCGACTTGCATCTGCTTAAACAAACCGTAAACGTGAGACTGAATCTTGAATGCGCATGCGTGGACGAAATGCTGGCGATTGCTTGCGACCTGAAACCACACCAAGTTTGTTTGGTCCCTGAAAAGCGGACTGAAGTTACCACCGAAGGCGGACTGGACGTCGTAGGCAATCAGAGTAAAGTCGGCCAAGCGGTCTCACAATTGACCGAGGCAGGGATTTTCGTCAGCCTATTCATTGACCCGGCTGACGACCAAATCGAAGCCTCAAAAAAACTGGCTGCCGGCGCTGTTGAACTTCACACCGGTGCGTACGCCGAAGCCAAATACTCACCAGCAGCTCAAACCGAATTGGAAAAAATCGCCGTGGGCAGTCGGCTGGCAAAATCGTTGGGGCTCCGTGTCGATGCGGGGCACGGGCTGACGTACAAAAACGTAACGCCAATCGTTCAGATTCCAGAAATCGAAGAACTCAATATCGGGCACAGCATCGTTTCTCGATCCGTATTTGTTGGCATGCAACAAGCCGTTCGCGAGATGAAAAACCTTTGTAAATGAAATCCTGTTTCAAAAACAG
>CAZORR010000256.1:0-3866 GCA_964582115.1 uncultured Pirellulaceae bacterium | reverse complement strand
GCCCCAGTGGCTCGACGAGCCACTGGGATTCGAGCCACTGGAATTTATTTTTGTCGCCAGAACGACGATTACTTCGTCTTGCTCTGCTGAAGCTCTTCGGGTGTTTTGATTTTGTCAGCGAATGCGGCTTTCAGTTTCGCCAGCTTCTTGGGAATCAGCAATCGACAGTATCCGCTGTTCGGATTGTTGGCGAAGTAATTTTGGTGATAGTTTTCGGCGACCCAGAATTTCGCCGCTGGCTCGACCACGGTCACCACTGGTGCGCCGAAGACGTTTTGTTCGTTTAGCTTTTTTTTGTAGCTCTCTGATTTGGCTTTTTGAGATTCGTTGTGATAAAAGACAGCTGAACGATACTGTGGTCCAACGTCGTTGCCTTGGCGGTCCATGGTCGTCGGATCGTGCGTCTTCCAGTGAATTTGCAGTAAGTCATCAAACTTGATCACGTTCGGATCGAATTCGATTTGAATCACTTCGACATGCCCAGTTTGTTTGCCACAAACTTGTTCGTAGGTTGGGTTGTCCACATGGCCACCCATGTAGCCAGACTTGACGGACTTCACGCCTTTGAGCTGCAGGAAAACGGCCTCGGTACACCAAAAACATCCGCCGCCAAAAGTTGCTGTTTCCATTTTTTTATTTCCTTGGGTATCGTCGGTTTCGCCGACTGTTGGATCAGGAGCCGGGAATTTTCCGCTTTGAGCCACTGGAGCTTGGCAACCAATCGTCGGTGCTAGTAACAGACATGCTGTGATCAGCAGGGCATGTGAGAATGAAAATCGATTCATGATTAGTTCCCTATGGATTCTATGTAATGTGTGTTTAATTTTTGGCGTGGAGCGTG
The DNA here is from genome assembly GCA_964582115.1 of uncultured Pirellulaceae bacterium. Lineage (GTDB taxonomy): Bacteria > Planctomycetota > Planctomycetia > Pirellulales > Pirellulaceae > Mariniblastus. The sequence continues at coordinate 3,025 of CAZORR010000256.1, read as the reverse complement.
GCATTTAATCGGACTGGTAGTTCATTGAATCAGCTGAATGGTTTCTAGCATCAGTTTTAGCAAGGGTTTAGCAAGTTCACTTCGGAGGGTAAAGCCTAAAGGTATTACTACAAACACTCCGCGTAAAAAATGTCAGCCTCGTAGCCAGAACAAATCACTGGTCAAATTTGGCTCGCATCCGTTGTACGATCTTTTGGACGGCCGCTTTTTCTGCCGGTGAGTCTACGATCTCGATGGCCCGGTTTTCGGCGAGACGAGCTTGGCGGGTTCGGTTTAGCTCACGCATTAGAATTGACTTTTGTAGCAACGCATCGGCTCGCAGGTCTGCTGGGACTGCTTCATTTTCGGCAAAGTCGTCGAGCGTCTTGAGTGCGTTAGCCTGTTGTTCGGAACCAAACAAGCAATCCGCTTTGGCTGCCACCAATTCAATCAATAAATCAAAATTGCTTGACGTCAACTTAATACCGGTTTCGAAGGCCTGAATCGCTTTGGCTGCCTGGCCTGCCTTCGACTGAAGTTCGCCCTTGGCTAAAAATAAATAACCGACATCGCTGCCCGAATCATCTTGAGTTGCAGTAATCTGTTGGTCCAACAACTCGATCGCCGCCTCTGGTTTGGCGATTTCGGATAACAGGTAGGCTTTTTTCGCAATCAAACGTTGACGAGTCCGCGGCTTGATACTCTCCAGCGAGATCATTCGATCCAATACTCCGGTGGCTTCGTCGGACGCTTTGATTTGACGCGCCAAATTGAATTTGATCTGCAATATACTCAACTGGTCGGCGTCGTTGAAACCAAACTCGCTAAGCACTTCGTCGATGAATTCCATAGTTTGTTCGGGCTTAGCCAACCGAGACCTGACCAGCAAGTCGGCAAGGATAACTTTTCGCCGTTCCGCATCGGCATCGGCGTTCCATTTCGCTCGTAGGCCAAGTTTGTTTTTTCTGTCCAAGCTGACAATTTCTTCGATGACATCGCTGTGGTAGAGGTGCGGGATGTTATCGCCAAGTCCGTCGATGGCGGCGTCGAGCAACTTTGCTCGCTGGTCACCGGTTGCGTCTTTGGCGGCCGCAAGGTTTTCATCACGTTTGATTCGCAGTTGCTGAGCATCCATCATGATTTTGATGTAGCCGGTCGGTCCGCCTTTGTCGTATCCAGAAAACGCGAACGGTTTGAATTCGGGATCAACCATGATGACCGTTGGGTAACCTGAAATGCCAAACTTTTCGGCAAGCGTATCATTTTGATGTTTCAGTGCCGGGTCGAGTTCTTTTTCTCGAGGGAAGTCCAGCATGACCAAAACAAACTTCTCGCTGACTCCGTCCAAAAACTCCTGTTGCGAAAACACTTCCGCTTCCAGCGCCCGGCAAGGCGGGCACCAGTCGGATCCGGTGAACAACAACATGATGTCCTTGCCTTCTTCGGCCGCTTGTTCGGCGGCAGCTTTGACATCCGTGATGAATCCATCGTTGGGGGTCGCATGACATTGCGAGGCGGTAAGACTCGTCAACAATGCGAGTGTTACAGTTACAACAGCAATCCGCTGACGCAAATCACAAAGGCGGGCAGCGAAGGAACGATGATTCATGGTAGTTCGTTAACGTTTGTTTATTTGAAGGTTATTCTGGGAAGGCGCCGCATCGATAATCGACCAGCAGTATCTCTCGTATGACGCGGACACTGCCTAAGATTGTACCAGAGAAATTTCGATTTGAACGAAATCCCCACGCTGCGATTGGCAATTATTCGTTCAACAGGAAGATCGAATCAATGTGTGCCTTGATTAGCGCGGGACCATGAATTCACGGAGGCTCAAAAAAAGCCGCGTCTTGGACGCGGCTTCAATGTTCATTTCTTAACCGTAAACGGCCAGCGACTAAGCCCCAGACCGATTACTCAACCGTAACGCTCTTGGCCAAATTACGTGGTTTGTCCACATCACAGCCACGCAAAACAGCAATGTGATACGACAACAATTGCAGCGGAATCGCAGAAACGATTGGCTGTAAGTACTCGATCGTTTGTGGGATGTAGATCACATCGTCGGCGACTTCGGCGATGCGTTCATCACCTTCGGCGGCGATCGCGATCACGGGGCCGCCACGAGCTTTGGTTTCTTCCAAGTTGCTCATGACCTTTTCGTAAATAAAGCCTTGAGGCATCACGAATACGCTGGGCGTATTTTTATCAACCAGAGCGATTGGTCCGTGCTTCATTTCCGCGGCGGGATAGCCTTCGGCGTGAATATAGCTAATTTCTTTTAGCTTCAACGCGCCTTCGAGAGCGGTTGGGAAGTTGTAGTGACGCCCCAAGTACAAAAAGTTGTTGCAGGTTTGATACTTGGCAGCGATTTCGGCAATTCGCTTATTTTGGCTCAAAGCTTCTTCCACCTTGTCGGGAACTTCGCGAATCGCATCGATCATTTTGCGACCCTTGTTGTAGCTCATGTGACGCAGGCGTCCTAAATACAGCGACAGCATCGTCAATGCCAAACACTGTGACGTGTAAGCCTTCGTCGACGCCACTCCAATTTCAGGACCGGCGTGCAAGTAAATTCCGCCGTCGGCTTCTTGAGCGATGCTACTGCCGACAACGTTGCAGATTGCCATCGTCATGTGGCCTTTGCGTTTCATCTCTCGCAACGCGGCCAGTGTGTCTGCGGTTTCCCCGGACTGGGTGATTGCAAAAATCAACGAGTCGTTATCCATCGGCGGGTTGCGATAACGCAGTTCACTTGCGTATTCAACTTCAACCGGGATCTGTGCGATGTCTTCGAGCAGGTACTCGCCAACCAACCCAGAGTGCCAACTAGTTCCGCAAGCCGTGAACACGATCCGTTTGACTTTGATCAAGTCCGCTGGAGTCAGGTTTAAACCACCAAAGACGGCAGTCGCATCGTCTTCGCTCAAGCGACCTCGCATTGTATTGCGTAGGGCTTCAGGTTGTTCAAAAATTTCCTTTAGCATGTAATGGTCGTAGTCGCCCATTTCCACTTGATTCGATTCCACGTTTAGCACGCGAACGT
>CAZORR010000255.1:0-3869 GCA_964582115.1 uncultured Pirellulaceae bacterium | reverse complement strand
AAAAAAAATGGGCTGGCAATTGTTGTTGTGCAATCGCCAGCCCATGAGGTGCTCGTTCAGGATGCCGTAGGGTGATTACTCACCGCGGAGCGACAAACTGGCTTGGGTTAGTTTTTCGCGAACTTCGGTCAAGCTGGTAACGCCAAAGTTTTTGCATTCAAGCAAATCGTCGGCTGACTTGCGGATCAATTCGCCGATCGTGGTAAGTCCCAAACGAGTCATGCACTTACGAGCACGAACCGATAGGTTCAGATCGGACATTGGGCGGTCGAGCAAGACTTGTTCTTCAGGCGATAGATGCGACAAGTCGATCGGTTCTTCTTCGGCTTCTTTTTGGTAAGCGAACTGGCCGATCATCAAGCCTTTGTTAGACATCATCTCGCGGATCTCAATCAATGAGGTCTCGCCGAAGTTCTTACTGTTGAGCAATTCGAGTTCGCTGACTTTGCACAAATCGCCAAGCGTAAATAGGCCCATCTTTTTAAGGCAGTTACGGCTGCGAACGGATAGTTCAAACTGAGCGATCGGAATGCTCATGACACCAGCGATTTGCTGACGCATTTTTTCGGTTTGATGGTCGTAGTGTTCGTCCATCGAAGCGATCGAGTCGTTGCGATACAAAGTCGCTTGCGGATGAGCCGGGTACGAATCAAGGATGCGGTCGTAGCAACTGGTCGCGTGCTCGTACTGGTCATGATCTTCGTACAGCAAGCCAAGGTTCAACAACGCACCGACGTGTGCTGGGAAAACCGCTGCCGCACGCTGGTAAAGCTCGATCGCTTTTTCGTCATTGCCGCGTCGATCGTTTTCCAGTGCCAAACCAAACAACGCGCCGGGATGATTGTCTTCTGCTTCAACGGCTCGTTCGTAAAGCTTGACAACTTCCAGCGGATTGCTGCAAGTGGCAGCGATGGTTGCGCCACGTTGGTAGAGGTATTCGGCGGTTTGTTCGATTGGGCCGAACATGTTGTCGACGATGGCCATCGCGCCTTCGATGTCTTTTTGTTGACGCTTACAAGCAGCGACAGCCAATTGGCATAGGTCTCCGTTGTAGCCAGCTGCTTGAGCGGAGTTGTAGCATTGGGTTGCGGTATCGTAGGCGCCAAGTGCGTAGTGGCACTTGCCTTGATAGAACAACGCCAGTGCGCCACCGTCGGCATTGGACAACGTTTGGATAGAGTTGGTGTAATGGCCTGTCAAATACTGACAGACACCCAGCTTGACTGATGTCGCAGGTGAGCGTTCGGTTTGTTGCTCAAGCTGCTGTGTTGCTTCGGTCAGGTTGGGAAATTGTGAAAAATCGTTTGAGATTCGGTTTGAAATGAAACTGATTTCGTTGGGCCCAAACGTACTGTTGGACAACAAAATATCTTTCAATTCGACTTCCGGAACTAAACTCATCAGGACCTCGTCCAAGTAAAGAAAGCGGCAACGTTTATCCCGTCAGGATCAACGTACCGCCAGCAAAATTCGTGTGTATTTGTAAGTGCAAAAGTATCGTCTTTTCGACGGTTTTTTGCAATGGCTTAGTTTTAAAGCGACCCGAAACGGTCTTTTTTTGCGAAAAAGCTTGGTTTTGGTTGGTTTAGGCCACCATTGGCGGCTGAAATTGTCGCCTTTTGACAGGAACCGGGTAAGCATAGGCCCAACCATGTGGGGGTGCTTGCCGTAGGATCAGTTAATCTCAAACCTGTGGGCCAGCAGCGATGACTTCGGCGGAGGCTTCGTCTTGGTAGAGCTTGAAGTTGTCTTTGAACTTTTGCGCCAACAACATGGCCATCGATTGGTAGGCTTGCGGATCGTCCCAGGTTCCTTTGGGTTGCAACATCCGACCCGGCACGCCGGGGCAAGCTTTGGGGCTGTGTAATCCAAAAATCGGATCGGTTACGTAGTCCATGGCGGAAAGTTTGCCACTGTGGATCGCGTCGATGATCGCGCGGGTGTACTTGAGGCTGATTCGCGATCCGACGCCGAACGCTCCACCGCTCCAGCCGGTGTTGACCAACCAAACGGACGATCCGTGGGTGACTTTCTTTTGGGCCAGTAGCCGTGCGTACTTCATCGGGTGCCAAACTAAAAACGCCGCGCCGAAGCAAGCGGAGAAAGTCGCTTCGGGTTCAGAGACACCCATCTCGGTGCCCGCCACTTTGGCGGTGTAGCCACTGACGAAATGGTACATCGCTTGTTCGGCGGTGAGTTTACTGACTGGTGGCAAAACGCCGAAGGCATCACAAGTTAAAAAGATGATGTGACGTGCCGATTCGGCCACGCATGGGATGAGCGCGTTGTCGATGTATTCAATTGGGTAGCTGGCGCGCGTGTTCGGAGTGATCGAAACGTCGGTGTAGTCCGTAACATGGGATGTTGGATTTTGGACGGTGTTTTCTAAAACAGATCCGTAGCGAATCGCATTGAAGATCTCGGGTTCCTTTTCCGCCGAAAGGTCGACACATTTGGCGTAGCAGCCACCTTCGATATTGAATACGCCGCTGTTGTTCCAGCAGTGTTCGTCATCGCCGACTAGTCGTCGATCGCCGTCAGCCGAAAGCGTGGTTTTGCCAGTTCCGGAGAGTCCGAAGAACAGCGACACGTCATGCTTTTCGCCGACGTTGCATGAGCAGTGCATCGACAAGATGTCTTTTTTGGGCATTAGGTAGTTCATGATGGTGAACACACCTTTTTTCATTTCACCGGCGTACTCGGTTCCCAAGATGACCATTTCACCAGAGTCAAAATTGAGTGACACCGAGGTGGTTGAGTCGACGCCTTCAATGGATGTGTCGGCTAATTGTTGGCCAGCGTTGTAGATGACGTAGTCCGGTTCGCCGAAGTTGGCGAGTTGTTCCGGGGTTGGGCGGATCAGCATGTTGTGCATGAACAGCGCGTGGTACGCCCGCGAGCAAACGACGCGGATCTTGAGTTGAGAGGCAGGGTCCCAGCCAGCGAATGCATCCAGCACGTAGAAGTGCTCGCAGTTGTCGAGGAAATCGACTGCTTGTTGTTTTACTTGTGCAAACGAATCCTCGGATAGTGGCTTGTTGACTTCGCCCCACCAGACATCGTCCTTGATACTGTCTTGCATCACGATGCGTTTGTCTTTGGGGCTACGGCCTGTTTTTTCTCCAGAGAAAGATGCTAGGGCACCGGACTGAGCGATCTGGCCGTTGTCGTAAAGGATGGATTCCTCGTAGAGCCTTGCAGGTGCAGTGTTGCGTAGAGTGCCTTCAATGAATTTGCCTTGAACGAGCGCGGCGACGCGAGATAATTTTGTAGACTGGATCATGATTTTTTTTGCTGGAGTGTTTCGATCACTTCGGGTAGTGGAAATTCAAGGATCGAAACCTCTCCGAGTGCCTTGAGTTCTTTTAGGCGATGCCAACCGCGAGTGACTAAAGCTTCGCGTTGAGCAACGTATTCTGGGTCTAAGTTTTCTTTGGAAAAATCGCTTTCGACTTCGACCGTTGGAAAGTCATCGGAAACAATAAACTGCGCCAAAGTTGGGTTGCAGCGAATATGTTTTTCGGGCTGTGCATGGAGTAACTCGGGGTCGAGCAAGCCAATTACAAAACGAAGGTACAGATCACTGTCGGTGATTTTTTCCACGTCATCGCCACACACACAACAGAGGTATCCTTCGTCGCACTTTGCCATTGAGAATGTCCGTTGAGGTGATGGGTGTTGATAACGATGGCTGGATTTTAGTTGCCATCGAATTGCAGTAACAGAACAATAACGGGAAAATTTCGCCAATTAATTATGCTTAACGGGGAAATAAACGGTTTTAGGGTCACAGCACCTGTGAGGGTTATGAGTGGTGTCTGGACCGGCTAGGCTCTGTTGTTCAGAGGGTTTTGTTTTTCAGAGCTTTG
>CAZORR010000254.1:0-3937 GCA_964582115.1 uncultured Pirellulaceae bacterium | reverse complement strand
CCTACGGCTCGGCTTCGCGGCGCCGTCAGATTATTGAACTCTCGCATCCGACGAACACCGGTAGTCGGCTTGACCAGTCTCACACCGGAAGGACTGGCAGAGATTCCGTCGAGCCATTTTTATGCACCATTTCAAGGCGTTGGTAAATACGTTTCACTAAACGATCGTGTCGCTCAGGCGATTGCTGGTTTGAACGCAGCGGCAGCGCAAAAAAAGATATACCACTTGTGGACACACCCCTTCAACATGGGGGCGGATACGGATTTGTTGCTGAGTGGATTGGAGTCCATTTTGCAACACTTCCAAAAGCTCGCCGCCTCCGGGCGAATCGAGTGTCGTTCGATGGGGTCTTTGGCCTAGCCGCGAAACGTCTCGTGCCCAAACCATGAACGATATCGAAACAAACCGCGCTGCCTCTGATCGCCTACTAAGCAAGTTTATTGCTAAGACAGCCGGCGGCACTTTTATCCTGCGGTTGTTCTACCTTGCGTCTGGATTCATCACAACGCTGCTGTTGACTAAGTGGATCGGTGCAGAAGGGCTTGGGGTCTACAACTTCGTGATATCGTGGGTGGTGTTGGCCGCAATTTTCGCTAAGTTTGGACTCGAAGACTACCTTGTTCGCGAAACCGCAGCAGCCCGCAGCCGACAAGATTCAGGAACCTCCCGTCGACTGTGGAACTTTTCGCGCGGTTTTATTCTGACGACTTCGCTGACGGCAGTCGGTTGCATCTATGGGTTGCTTCCATGGATTGAGTTTGAAAATCCGGAGTTATGGCCTGCCTTCGTCGTTGGCGCTGCAATGATTCCGCTATTGAGCATGATTGCGATTTATCGCGGTCGCTTTCGAGCCAACAAGCAAGTACTCAAGTCACAAATCCCAGAGTACTTGATCCGTCCTATCTTGCTAATGATAACCATCGGATCACTGGTGTTGATCGGCTCTCCTGGCCGTCCGGCCTTCGCACTGTTGATCAACGTTTTGGCAACATTTGTCGGGATGGCATTTTGCATGTTCGTGGTGTTACCCCAAAAGATAGAATCAACCGAAAACAACCACCTCGATCTTTCCGCCCCCCCGCTGGAAGATGTTTTCCCGGGGTACCGAAAAGCTTCAATCGGTTGGCTACTGGGAGCGTTTCCGTTTGTTCTGATTGCAGGAATCTCAATCATCAACCAACGCACCGACCGCTTGATGCTAGGGGCAATCCAGGACATGCATAGCGTTGGCCTGTATTCGGTGGCAGCGCAAATGGCAATGATCGTCAACTTTACATTGATCGGGTTAAACCAAGCAATTGCTCCACTTGTAGCGGAACGACACGACTCCAATCGTAGTCAAGAATTAGAAAAAACGTTGATTCGTGCAACGAACCTTGCCACCATCGGCAGCCTGGCAATTGTCGCAGCGCTTGTAGCATTGGGTCCGATTATTCTGGCTGTTTTTGGACCTGAGTTTTCTGCGAGTTATTTGCCGATGATCATATTAGCAGTCGGCCAATTGCTGAACGTTGCCTCAGGCCCGGTAGGAACGATCCTTTCGATGTCTCGGCAAGAACGATTCGTTGGCATTGGTATGTCGGTGAGTGTGATTTGCAACATTCTGCTGAACTACTTGTTGATTCCACGGTACGGTATTAACGGCGCTGCAATTGCAACAGCGGTTTCGGTTGGCATTTGGAACCTATTAATGGTTGTGTTTGCCAAACGCATTTTAGGGGTCAACGCCAACGCCGGTGCGGTCCTGATCCCTGGTAAGGTCCAACTCAAATGAACCAACCTAATCTGTTTATCCTTGGAGCCCCTAAATGCGGGACGACTGCTTGGTACGAATACCTGAACCAGCATCCTGAAATTGCGTTCAGCAAAGCGAAAGAACCGCATTTTTTCTGTGAAGACTTCCCAAGATTTCGGTGGGCCAAAAACCTAAACGACTACAACAAGCTCTTCTCAACGCTACCAAAGTCAAAGTACATTGGCGAAGCTTCGGTCATGTACTTGTCCTCTAAAGTAGCGATCAAGAACATTTTTGACTTCAACCCAAACGCCAAGCTACTGGCTTTTATCCGATCCCCGGAGTCATTTTTCATTTCCTACCATTCACAACTCTGCTTGTCGTTGGACGAACAAGTAGAAGATCCTGAAACAGCTTGGAACCTGCAAGCAACTCGTAAAAACGGCAACCGACTACCAAAGAACTGCCGCGAACCGAAATTCCTACAGTACCGCGATGCTTGTCGATTCGGTCATCAACTGGCAAGAGTTCGCAAGTACTTTCCTGCCAATCAATTAAAAGTGATTCTGCTTGAACAGTGGACCAAAGATCCACGTGCGACATACGCCGAAGTGATGCAGTTTTTAGATCTTCCCGACGATGGGTTTTCTAACTTCCGGCGGATCAACGCAAAACGCAAAAACCGGTTTCGTTGGTTAGGACAACTCGTTCGTCGCCCACCAGCCCCGTTGCTATCGGCGGCAGCGATCATTAAAAAGTCATTAGGATTACAACGACTTGGCTTGGCTAATCTCGTACGTCAGCTCAACGAACACGAAAAACGGACGCATAATAAAATCTCGGAATTGTGTCGAAATACAATCATTAGTGAACTAGCAGAAGATCGACGGTTACTCGAATCTGTATTAGGTTACTCGATCGACTCTTGGCCCCGTTCAAACCAACAGCAACTTAGCCACACTGACCCCGCCACCGCAGAGAGGGCAGGGTGATGCGCGAAATAGTCGCTAAGATCCTCAGAGGGGTCGCAAAGCTGAACTATGAAATCAAATCACGTTTCCGCGGCCTGACCGTCCGCCTTAAGTATCCAGCCTGTAAGATTGGTTGCAATGTAAAAATTGGACGTAATGTTCAATTCAACATCTCTGACGGTGGATCAATAAGTATCGGCGACGGCACGTGCATCAAAGACAACTGCGTACTTGTTGCCAAGCATAGTCCTTTGGTCATCGGTAAAAATTCGTTTGTCGGCTGGGGAACGATCATTTGTTCGAACCAAGAAGTTATCATCGGCGAAGATTGTTTGATCGGCGAATTCGTAACTATTCGCGATCAAAATCACGGCTCCAGCCTCAACGATGACCCATTTCGCCAGCAACCTATGAAAACCGACGCCATCGAAATTGGCGACAATGTTTGGATTGGTGCGAAAGCAACCGTCTTGCCTGGTTCCATTCTCGGGAACAACTTGATTGTTGCCGCTAACTGCGTTGTCAATTCAACTTTTGAAAGCGGCGTGATTGTTGGCGGCATTCCAGCATCCGTTATTAAAACTCTATCGTAAACGTTTAATGAAAAACCCTTTCGATCTGCTCGCTCGCCGCACGGCCTACTATCTATTTTCGGTGGGTAAAAAACTAGGCATCCCAACCCCCAAAATCATTGCCAAGCACGTGCATCACCAAGGAGTCGTCAAAGTCCCTGTTGGTGAAGGGCAAAACTTTTACATGCAATCTTACGGGCATGCGATTGAAAACCGCCTTTACTGGTACGGCAAATTCGGGCACGAACCCGAATCATTCCTCCCATGGCTCAAGGCAGCGTCTCACGCACAAGTTGTGTTAGACATCGGCGCCAACACAGGCCTGTACTCGCTTGGCGCCGGAGCAAAAAATCCCGCGGCTCAAATCTTCGCATTTGAGCCAATGCCACGCGTGGCGAACTTGACTCGAAAAAATGCTCAGCTGAACCCGTCCTTCAACATCCAAGTCAAACAAAATGCAGTCTGTGACCAAGGCGGTGCGGTCACGCTTCACGATCCTGGTGGCGACCAACCGGCCAGCGCGAGCCTTAAGAGCGACTTTTTGGATTGCGATCAAGAAACTATCGAAGTAGAGGCGGTTCGCATCGACAATTTCGTTGTCGCACAAAAACTAGAACGAGTGGACTTGATCAAACTGGATGTCGAGGGTGTCGAGGAAA
>CAZORR010000253.1:0-3959 GCA_964582115.1 uncultured Pirellulaceae bacterium | reverse complement strand
TGGATCCAGATGTCGACACGGTTAAAGTACTAAAAAAGTATGCCGATGGTTTTGATGCGAAGGTGGATCGCTGGTCGTTTTTGACGGGATCGAAGAAAGACTTGGTAGCGGTCGGACAAGGGTCATTCAATGTTGTGGTCGACCGAGATACTCATACCGACGATATCTTGTTGGTCGACAAGTGGGGTCGTTACCGTGACCGGTTCAAGTGGAATTCGGCCGAGGACATGAAGCGATTTGTAAAAGTCGTCAAAGACGTGGCGGCTGAAACGGAACCTCCTTTGGGTGTTGCTGTGCAAACTCGTAACATTATGGCCGGTGTCGATCCACCCAAATTGAGTGCGTTCGCTTGGTTAAGGGATTTTCATTTGGAAGGCGCCGAAGCTGATCAGAAAATCTTTTCTCGCCGTTTTAGCGGACAGGTTTGGTTGGCTCGGTTTGTTAACGGCGATGATGGCACTGTCGAAAATCATATCAAAGAAGCCCTGATCGACTTCTCGCAAGGTGATTCGAAACCGATTCCTTTGTTGAGAATCTCCGAATCCAAGCCCGAACCGACGCCGACAGACTCCGAACCAGAACCTGCTCGCGTGACATCAGTCAGCGGCTGGGCTTCACCGGCGAAATTAAAACGGGTATCGGAAGAGTATTTTGGCGTGCCTTACGAACAGAGCAGCTTGGTGAAACAAGTTTTTGTGATGGACCGCTGGGGGAATGTTCGAGATGTCTTGAGTGTGGATGCTGGCGACTTTAAGGCGACTTTGCGGGCGGCAATGAGCGAGTATGCGGCTGAGCAAAAACCTGGCCCGCCGTCCTTTGGCACTTGGCCACGCTAGATGTGTTAGACCGATTGGGTTAATGGGCCAGTCAGTCAACGGTTGTTAATTCTGTGGAAGTCGGTCTGCTGGCACGTGCGTCGATCGAATGTCCAGTTGATTACCGGAAATCACTACCGACTATTAGCATTTGGCGAATCTTGTTTGGCTGTGAGCCCTTTTCAGGCCATGTGAGATTGAGTTTTGAACGAATATTGATTGATAATTTGCTTGGCGGGCGGATATCAAATATCCGTGTTTTGTGCCACAATATTGACTCGATCGGTGACAGTTCAAATCATATCTGTTGCTAGTTGCTTTCAAACAAGAATCAGCTTTGTGCTGAACAAAATAATTCTCGGAGACTTCGAATGCCTACTCAAATCCTCAAAGCTCGTCGTGGTGAAGTTTCACCAGAGATGGAATACGTTGCCAAGCGAGAAAACTTGTCGCCTGAGTTGATTCGAGACGAAGTCGCTGCGGGCCGGATGGTGATTCCTGCAAACATCAACCACTTGGCTAAAAGCCTTGAGCCGATGTGCATTGGAATCGCATCCAAAACCAAAATCAATGCGAACATCGGCAACAGCGCCGTCACCAGTGACATTGAAGAGGAACTAGAAAAACTACATACGTCCGTTCATCATGGCGCTGACACCGTGATGGATCTTTCGACCGGCAAAGACATCGACAACATTCGCGCTGCGATCATCGAAAAGTCGCCCGTGCCAATCGGGACCGTGCCGATCTACCAAATGCTGGAAGAACTCGGTGGCAACATCGAAGACATGCGAGCCCAACACTTCTTGGACATGGTTGAACACCAAGCCAAGCAAGGCGTGGATTACATGACCATCCACTGCGGCGTCAAGCTTGAGCACTTGCATCTGTCAACCAATCGCGTCACCGGCATCGTATCACGTGGCGGTTCTTTGATCGCCAAGTGGATGATGGTTCATCGCAAACAAAATCCGTTGTATACGGCGTTCGATGATTTGTGTGACATCATGCGTCAGTACGACGTAACGTGGAGTCTCGGCGACGGCATGCGTCCGGGCAGTATCGCTGACGCCAGCGATGAAGCTCAGTTTGCTGAACTGGACGTGCTGGGCGAATTGACTCAGCGAGGTTGGGACAACGGCACACAGGTCATGGTCGAAGGCCCGGGACACATTCCAATGGACCAGATTCAAATGAACATTGAGCGTCAGATTGAAGTCTGCAAAGGCGCTCCGTTCTATGTGCTTGGTCCTTTAGTGACTGACGTCGCGCCTGGTTACGATCACATCACATCCGCCATTGGTGCGGCAATGGCTGGTTGGCACGGCGCTGCAATGCTGTGCTACGTGACACCAAAAGAACACTTAGGATTGCCGAACAATGAAGACGTCAAGCAAGGCGTGATTGCTTACAAAATCTCAGCCCACGCCGCCGATGTGGCTCGTGGACGCGTCGGTGCTCAGGATCGCGACAACGCGTTGTCGAAGGCTCGATTTGAGTTTGATTGGAATGAGCAATTTCGTTTGTCATTGGATCCAGAAACGGCACAGCGTTACCACGATGAAACGTTGCCGCAGGATACTTTCAAGAGCGCTCACTTCTGCAGCATGTGCGGCCCGAAGTATTGCAGCATGAAAATCACCGAAGACATTCGCAAGATCGCTGCCGAAGAAGGCCCATTGGTGGCCCTGGAAGGCACGCCAGCCGACGGCTCTGCAACCACCAACAAGTAATTCCCTGCGTTAGACGCAATTTAGGTGAACTCGGATGCAAGCTTCCAACGAAAGTTTGATTTACAAAGTTGTCTCACGTGACGATTGGGAATCGGCCCGAAAGTCAGGTGTGTTCAAGGGCGTGTCGATCGACCTCCAAGACGGCTACATTCACTTTTCAACACACGCACAAGTCCAAGAAACGGTTGCCAAGCATTTTGCGGGGCAACAAGACTTGTTGATCGTGGCGGTAGAAACCGAATCGTTGGGTGAACAAATCAAATGGGAGTCGTCTCGCGGCGGCGATCTGTTTCCGCACCTGTATGACGACTTGCATTTTAGCTCCGTCGTCTGGGAGGAAGATTTACCGCTGGAAGAAAGCGGACATCGGTTTCCATCGCAAATGCAGTTTTGATTGGTGGTGAGCAGTCGGGGTTGCCAGACTTCGGGAGGTAGCTACGTAAGACCTAAGCTTCGCCTGAGTCTTAGAAAGCCTCAATTCTAGCGAGCCCAGCTACGGATCTTGTTTACATTGTTTCAGTTCGTATTTACCTACTAGATATTTCAATCGCCATGTTGATCGTCGTCTCCCCTGCAAAAACACTTGACTACGAAACCCCGTTAGCGAGTAACAAAAGCTCACAGCCGCTGTTTAAAAAACGAAGTGCGGAACTGATCAACGTGTTGCTCGACTACACACCGGCAAAGTTGAGCAAGCTAATGTCGATCAGCGATAAGTTGGCCGAGCTAAACGTCAATCGTTACGGCGACTGGCAGTTGAAAGCCACCAAATCCAATGCTCGACCCGCATTGTTGGCTTTCAAGGGTGATGTCTACAAAGGAATGGACGCTGCGACGTTTAAGGACAGCGATTTTGATTTCGCGCAAGACCATCTAGCGATCTTGTCAGGGTTGTACGGAGTGTTGCGACCGTTGGACCTAATGCAGCCGTATCGGTTAGAGATGGGAACCAAACTGAAAAACCCCGCCGGTGAAAACTTATACGAATTCTGGGGCGACGATATTACCAAGGCGTTGAACAAGCAGCTGAAAAAGAATGGCGGTGACGTGTTAGTGAATCTGGCGTCGATTGAGTATTTCAATGCAGTGCGTCCAGATCAGTTGAACGCGAACGTGATCGCACCGGTGTTCAAGGACTTCAAAAACGACAAATACAAAATCATCAGCTTCTTCGCCAAAAAAGCTCGAGGCACGATGGCTGGTTGGATCATTCGCAACAAGATCACCGACGCCAAGAAGCTGATTAAGTTTAGTGAGGACGGTTACAAGTACAGTGCCAAAGAATCAACACCCGACCAGCCGGTGTTTCTACGAGGGTAACCGATTGGGGATTTTGGAGCCTGAGAGGCATATTGCAGGCTTCTATCAACATCGATTCCGCTATTTCCGGCCGCAGCAAACACACCTTTGT
>CAZORR010000252.1:0-4015 GCA_964582115.1 uncultured Pirellulaceae bacterium | reverse complement strand
ATCAAAGCAGACGTTGAAGCTGCCGGTGGTAGCATCGAACTCAAGTAAGCTCTCGGAATCGAGAGTTTATTGATTTCAGAATTAAGTTAGCCGGTGGACTCACCGGCTCAACTTGTCTGCTGAAACGGCGATAAATTGGAGTCTATTGGCGGTACGTTCGCGTGCCGCCAATTGCCGTTTAGGCTGTTTTATTTAGTGAAAATTGACTTCGCCGTTAATAAGCCAGTTGTAGATGCATTGCTCCGCTGGGGGTTAATGGGTCTTTAAATGCCTTTTTTCAGCTAGCAGATGTCAAATTTGATAATTTGTGGTACGATCTCGGCTTATGTACCTTACGCGATTGGGCTGTACAGCTCGCGTTTGGATATATGAGCGGCTTGAAGATGCCACAAAACAGGATGTCAGTTTAACAGTCAACTTGCAGTCAGAACCTTGCGCCGACATTTGGGCAGGTTTGTTGCGGTCAGACCATATCAGGGATTATATATGCACTCCAACCACAGGCTTGGACATCAGTTCAGTGCCAAGAAATGTGTTGGGGTTTTTGTGCGCATGCAGGCAGACCATTTTCGTGGCTGCTCGCTCGTATCATTTGCATCGGCATCTTTGTTATTGCCTTGCCACTCTGTATGCAATTTTCTGTTGAAGCTTCATCGGTTGGTTTGCGACCAACGCCCCACCAACATTGCTTATTTCATTAATGTTGGATCAACGTTTCCCCCAACTGTTTCCCAGTAAACCGATAGTGGAGATTCCGCGCTTATGGCAACCCCAGTTGAGCGACGATTAGCACCCGATCAAAAAAGAACCTTTGGCAGTGGCCGCGATTATCGCACGCCACCTGATCTGACTCAGATCCAAACAAAGAGCTATGCTGCTTTTTTGCAGTTAGAGAATCCGGAAAAGCGCAAGCTGCACGGAATCGAAGGTGTCTTGCAAGAAATTTTCCCGATCCAAAGCTACGACAAAAGTTTGTCGCTTAGCTACGTTCGATATGAACTCGGCAAACCCCGCTACACACCCGAAGAGTGTCGCCAGTTGCGAATGACTTACGGCCAACCGTTTCGTGTTTGGTTGCGTTTGGATAAAGAGCAAGCGATCGAAGAAGAAGTCTTCTTGGGTGACATCCCAGTCATGCTCGGTGGTGGTGAGTTTATCATCAACGGTGCCGAGCGTGTGGTCGTTAGTCAGTTGCACCGTAGTCCGGGCATTGACTTTGTGATGGAAAACGACACGACTTCAGATCGTAAGCTTGCCAGCTGTCGTGTGATTCCTGAGCGTGGAAGTTGGATCGAAGTTAATGCAACCAAGAAGGATGCATTGACGGTTCGGATTGACCAAAGCGGTAAGTTTTCAGCGCTGACGCTATTGCGTGCCATGGATCCGAAGTACAGCGAAGATTCCGACATCTTGCGTGCGTTCTACGAGACCAAGAAAGTTAAGGTTGTCGATGGCCGTAGTGCTGCAAAACTCGAAGGCAAAATCGCAGTTGACGATATCGTGTATCCGTCGACCAGCGACCGCTCGGGTGAGATCATTGTTGAAGTCGGTCACAAGATCGGCAAAGACGCTAGTGAGCTGATCTGTACTTCTGGCGTGAAGACAGTTGAAATTATGATGCCGCCAAAGACATCGTTGATTTTCAACTCGTTAATTGAAGACAATACATCCAGTCACGAAGAAGCCTTATTGCGAATTTATCAGCGTTTGCGTCCAGGCAACCCGCCTGCACTGGAAAAAGCTCGCACGCTGTTCCGCGAAAAGTTCTTTGATTCCAATCGTTATCGCTTGGGCCGCGTCGGTCGCTTCCGCATCAACCGGAAGCTAGGCCTAAATGTCAGCGAAAAAGAGATGACGTTGCGACCAGAAGACATCCTAGAGTCGGTTCGATACATCCTTGAGTTGTCCACTCCTGGTGGCGACGCTCATATCGATGATATTGACCACTTGGGTAACCGACGTCTGCGAACGATCGACGAACTGGCTTGTGATGAACTTCGCAAAGGCTTTTTAAAGCTTCGCCGTACGGTTCAAGAACGAATGAGCTTACGTGATCAAGAAGACATGACCCCTCGCAGTTTGGTCAATCCAAAAAGCGTATCGGCGGCGATTGATTACTTCTTCGGTCGCGGTGAACTTTCGCAGGTCGTTGACCAAACGAACCCATTGTCACAGTTGACTCACGAGCGTCGTCTTTCGGCTCTTGGTCCTGGTGGTTTGAATCGTAAGCGTGCGGGCTTTGAAGTTCGCGACGTTCACATTTCTCACTACGGTCGTATCTGCCCAATTGAAACGCCTGAAGGCACGAACATTGGTTTGATTTCAAGTCTTGCGATTTACGCCAGCGTCGATGACTACGGATTCTTGGTGACGCCTTACATCGTTGTCAAAGGCGGCAAGGTCACGGATGAGGTTGCTTGGTTGCGAGCTGACGAAGAAACCGAAGCCTATGTCGCGCCGGCGGATACGCCAATTGAAAACGGAGCGATCGTTGCCAGCAAAGCACTCGGCGGAAACGTTGTTGCTCGCTTTAAAGCTGACTTTGAATTGGCCGCTCCTGATGACATTAAGTACATGGACATCGCGCCGGCTCAAATGGTCGGCGTGTCTGCGGGTTTGATTCCGTTCCTTGAGCATGACGATGCGAACCGTGCGTTGATGGGTTCGAACATGCAACGTCAAGCAGTTCCGCTATTGGTAGCTGAACCGCCGATTGTTGGTACGGGGATGGAAGTCCAAGTCGCTGAAAACTCGGCGATGTTGATCCGGGCCAAACGAGCTGGAAAGGTCAAGTACGTTGATTCGACTCGAATTGAAATCGGCAATGACGTATACGACTTGAAAAAGTACGTCGGCTTGAACGAGCGAACTTGTCAAAATCAGAAGCCACTGATTAAGCCGGGCCAAGAGGTCAAAAAAGGCGAAGTGATCGCTGACGGTGCTGCGACCTATAAAGGTCAATTGGCACTTGGTCGCAACGTGTTGGTCGGCTTTATGTCGTTCGATGGTTGCAACTACGAAGATGCGATCATTATCAGTGAAGAGCTTGTTCGCAACGACACTTACACTTCGATTCACATCGAAGAATTCGATGTTGAAGTTCGCGAAACGAAGCTTGGCCGAGAAGAATTCACTCGTGATATTCCTAACGTCAGCGAGAAGGCTCTGCGGAACCTCGACGAAAATGGAATCATCCGCGTTGGCACCTACGTTCGCCCAAGTGATATCTTGGTCGGCAAGGTTTCACCGAAATCAAAGACAGAACTTACTCCTGAAGAAAAGCTGTTGCACGCGATCTTTGGCCGTGCTGGTGAAGATGTCAAAAACGATTCGTTGGAAGTTTCTTCTGGCATCGAAGGCATCGTTATCGATACGCAGCGATTCTCACGTCGTATGAGTCTTTCAGAAGAAGAGCGAAAAATCTTCGAAAAGGACCTTAAGGCAGCCGAGAACGACGGTAACGATCACGTCGCTGAAGTCTTTGGCGAAATGATCGTTGAAATGGAGAAGGTCACTGGAAAGACATTGACCGACGAAGACGAAACACCGTTGGTTCGCGATCAAGATCCAAAGTTCGTTGCAGAAAAAGCAGCTAACTTCCGTTTAGACAGTGTTGTTGGTTCAATGCGAAGCGACGACAAGATCAAGCAAATCACAGCGATCTTCAAAGAGCATGGTCCGTTGGTTGAAAAGGCCATCGATGCTCGGGACCGAGTTGTGAACAGCATGAAGCGTGGTGATGAACTTCGCAGCGGCGTGTTGCAGATGGTCAAGGTATACATCGCGACCAAGCGTACGATTTCAGTCGGCGACAAGATGGCTGGCCGTCACGGTAACAAGGGTGTGATTTCTAAGATCTTGCCGATCGAAGACATGCCTTACCTGGAAGACGGTACTCCGATTCAAATCATGTTGAATCCGTTGGGTGTTCCGTCTCGTATGAACGTGGGACAGATCCTTGAAACTCACTTGGGTTGGGCCGGTTCGAAGCTTGGCTTCCAAGCGATCACGCCTG
>CAZORR010000251.1:0-4051 GCA_964582115.1 uncultured Pirellulaceae bacterium | reverse complement strand
GCGCAATCGTGACTTACTGCGCACACATGTAGCGGCGAGCGCTGGAAGGCCCTTGCTCCATCCGACGAAAATACGAATTTGTGTTACAATCAACAGAAGATTCATTGCTGTTTTTGTTATCTCGTGAATATTGAATATGCCTGTTGATTTAAGTGGCAACCGAAAAGCTGTCTGGCGTTTCGCCGTTTTATTTTGTTTGGCGGTTGTTCTTTTTTGCTTGCCGCAACCGGTAAACGCTCAGGCGCCAGACGGTATCCAAAGAGCTAAGCCTAAAAATGTGCTCGTTTTATACGCCGACGATTGGCGTCACGACACCTTATCAGTTGCGGGTAATCCGGTTGTAAAAACTCCGGTTCTGGATGACCTATCGACACGGTCGGTGCGTTTCACTCACAACTGTGTGACCACTTCCATTTGCTGTGTCAGCCGCGCGAGTCTGTTTACGGGGCAGTGGATGTCGGCTCATGGCTGTGAAGGATTCAAACCATTCAAAACCGACTGGAGTAAGACCTATCCTGGCATTCTAAGAGGCGCCGGATACCACGTGGGGCATGTTGGGAAATGGCACAACGGAAAATTCCCCGCCGAACATTTTGATTTTGGCAGGGCTTACCATGGTCGTCATTGGTACCCGCAGAAAGATGGTTCCAAAATTCATGTGACTCAGCGAAATGAAAAGGATGCGTTGGAATTTTTAGAAAAACGCCCCAATGACAAGCCGTTTTGTTTAACCGTCGCTTTCTTTGCTACGCACGCAGTCGATGGCGATCCAGATCAATTTCTTCCACAGCCCGCCAGCAAATCGCTCTACCAAGACACTCAGATCCCGGTGCCGTCAAACGCAAATGATGAATCGTTTCACCGACTACCGGAGTTCGTGGCCAACGAAAAGAACGAAGGCCGCAATCGCTATCACTGGCGATTCGACACGCCCGAAAAATACCAAACGATGATGAAGAACTATTATCGTTTGGCAACCGAAGTCGATTCGACTTGCGGCCGGATTTTGGCGGAACTCAAAAAGCAAAACCTGCTAGAAGACACGTTGGTTATTTTTACTACCGACAATGGCTACTACCACGGCGAGCATGGTTTGGCGGACAAGTGGTACCCGCATCAAGAAAGCATTCGTGTTCCGTTAATCATCTGCGACCCTCGTATGCCAGCGGAAAAGCGAGGCACCTCGGATGACAATCTGACTTTGAATGTTGATCTAGCGCCGACAATTTTGAATGCCGTCGGGTTGCCAACACCAACCAGCATGCAAGGTTCAGACCTTGCCTCTCTATACCTAAAAGAGAAAAACGATCAAACAGTTTCGTGGCGAACAGAATTTCTTTACGAACACCCAACGATTCAAAACAAGAACTTCATTCCTCGGTCTGAGGCCTTGGTAACCAAAACATGGAAGTACATGTTCTGGCCCGAGTTCGAACGTGAGCAGTTATTTGATTTAACCAACGATCCGCATGAAGAAAACGACTTGGTTAGTTCTCAAGTAGAGCAACTGAATCAAATGCGTGAGCGTTTTCAAAGTTTACGCAAGCAAGTACAAGGCCAACCAAAAACCGACTGGAAAGAGTAGCGACCTTTCCGTTCGCTTATTGCCCCAAGATATCAACAATTGGGCGCAGTGCGATATTTAGCCAATACCAAATAACTGCCAGCGGAGCCACGATCGCCAGCAAAACGTAGCTGACCGTGGTGATGACTTTCGCGCGGTTGCTGAAACGTTGGCTGAACCACATCGCCAACAAGCCCAGCGGCCCGGCACAAGCGATCATGCCGACTACGAACATCCGGTTGTTGACGACTGCTTGCAGCGTCACTCCCGAATCCGTAGTCGCAATTTCTTTTGACTGATTTTCTTGGCCGTCGATCACAATCACTGCGTCCGCTGGCACGATCAAATCGCGACAACCAGCACCACACTGGCCACAAAAGTTGTCATTTGCCAGCAACGCACAACCGCAAGCACGACAAAAATTACTTGTCTGGATTTCAACAAGTCGAGTTGTAATCAGTTCGTTCATCGGCTGTTTAGATAGGTGAGGTTGTAAGCGGCGTCTCCAGCGAGCTTAGCTCACCCCCAAGCCTGCCGCTCGTCCGCTCTTGTCCTATGACGCCAATTGCCAAATCCATGCACCGAAAATCAGGATTTTGACGGCCAGTTTGACTCGAAATCGACCTCGGGCCTTCCTGTAAGCTTGCCAAACGCAGGCTCGCCTTGCTACGTAAAATTTCTTTTGAGTTGGCCTTCTGTAGACTGCAATCTACAATGCAACGATTAATTTTCCCAAACGAATCCAATTGCGACGAACCTTCCGTGGCCTCGACTGCTTCCGTTAACACACTCGCTCTACGCTGCCCTTGGCTGTTTTGGTTGCGGTTCATCCTGTTATTGAGCGGATTACTGGGCGGAGTGACGTTATGTGGCTGTTTGACCAAACAGAATAATGAGTTAGTTGTCTACTCGGCGCTGGACCGTGAATTTTCGCAACCAGTGCTGAATGATCTTGGCGAATTATTGCAAATGCAAGTCCGAGTCAAATACGATCAAGAGTCCAACAAAACGGTCGGCTTGGCCACCGAGCTGATTCAAACTCAACAAAATCCCAAAGCGGACATTTTTTGGAATAACGAAATTTTGCACACACTCAGGCTTGAGCGTCTTGGCTTGTTGGCGCCCATCACCGAGGCAGATTTGAGTCGGTTCCCTGAAGCATATCGTTCGCCGAGGGGGCACTGGTGCGGCTTTGCGGCGCGGGCCAGGGTTCTGATTGTGAATACAGATTTATTGCCTGACGCTTCACTACGCCCAGATTCAATTTACGATTTGGCGGATCCCAAGTGGGCGGGTAAGTGCACAATGGCTCGTCCTGTCTTTGGGACCTCCGCCACGCATGCAGCAGTGTTGCTCAGCACTCTTGGTGAACAGCAGGGCATGAAACTATTAACCGCTATGACCAGCAACGCTATCGTGCAAGGTGGAAACAAGCAGGTTGCTCAGAAAGTCGCTGCCGGGCAGTTTGCTTTTGGCTTGACTGATACCGATGACGCGATGATCGAAGTCGAACGCGGCGAGCCAGTAGCGATCGTGTTTCCGGACCAATTAGAAGATCAATGCGGCACATTACTGATTCCTAACACCTTAGCAATTATCAAGGGTGGCCCGAATCCGGATCGAGCCCAACGAATGCTGAAGCGGTTGTTAGAGTCTGATGTTGAACGTCGGCTGGCGTCAGGCGCTAGCGCGCAATTACCATTGGCGATCGGTACTGCGGAACCTTGGCGAGTCACCGCTAAATGGCTTTCGACAGCAAATCTGTCCGCTGGTAACGAGCCGATTCCGAGGAAACTGAAAACCATGTCCGTTGACTTTCGAGCTGCGGCTCAGAGCTGGGACCAACACAAAATGGCCCTTGGCGAGATAACCGCTAAATAATCAGGTTCTCCAGAGCGCCCTATAGCGTGGGGCAGGGTGAGGCAAACGACAGATTGTAGTAAAGGACGTTGTTTTCTTCGTTTGAGGCCTTCTTGCTGGTTGAATCAACTGGGGGGAATTGGTAGCGTAGTGGGCTTTGCTGGAGAGAGTTTTTCGGCAAGTTTAAAATAGAGGCTCGGTCACTAATCACTGTGTCCGGATGAGGCTATTATCTCCGTCCGCTCCGGGCGTTAACCGTATGTTAGGGACGAGCCTACACCCGTTTACTGAGGAAAAGATGATGAAGAAAATGATCGCCGCAATTTGCTGTACCTTGCTCATTACGAGCATTTCTTTTGCGCAAGATGTAACACCTGTTGAAGCACCAGCTGCCGAAGCAGTTCAATCCGTTGTAGCTGAAGCCGCTACAATGAAAAAGGAAGCTGCTATGATGAAAACTGAAGCTGCTCCAATGGCGACCGAAGCCGCTCCAGTAGTAACCGAAGCTGCTCCGGTGACATCAAGCGTCGTTGAGGGAACCCTTGTAAACGCTCCAATCGTAAGTGGATACCCAGTAGTGGCTCCAGTCCAGTCGGGTTGCGGTTGCTGTGGTACTCCAGTTATCAG
>CAZORR010000250.1:0-4066 GCA_964582115.1 uncultured Pirellulaceae bacterium | reverse complement strand
ATGTCACCCCATTCGGGGTTTTAAAGTGAGTGCCATTAGGCTTTCGCCCTGAGCCCTTCATGGCTGCTGTTATAGCCAACTAATAACGCAAAAACCCGCTGGGGTAAGCAATCGTGCCACGACCACGCACATCGTGTCGCATTACTGGTTTGCATTCGCGTCCATTGGCGTTTATTCGCGGTTCTTTCTTTCTCGATCATTCATTTCGGTATTTTGCAGAGACCGTGACATTAATCGGGCAGGTGGTGCAATGAGTCAGTTGAACTGTTTCTAGTGTCCGTGTTAGCAGGGGTAGCGAGTTCACTTCGGAGGGTAAAGCCTAAAGGCATTACTACGAACATACCACGGAAGGTCAAGCCACAAAAAAACCGCGAGACAAAAGCAAGGGGGCTCTGCCACGCGGCTTCGATGGGCCATTCTGTTACTGATGTTTAAGTGTGAATCGCTCGGTCGTCGACGGCGAGGGCTGCTTCTAGCATGACCTCGGAGAGTGTCGGGTGAGCGTGGCAGACACGGGCGAGGTCTTCGCTGCTGGCACAGAAATTCATGGCAACGGCTGCTTCGGCGATCAAATCACCTGCTCGTGGGCCAATCGCGTGAACCCCAAGGATCCGATCTGATTCGGCATCAGCCAGGATTTTAATCTTACCCTCAGAGTCTCCCATCGCCCGAGCACGCCCGTTGGCACCGAATGGGCAAGCACCTTTGCGATATTTAACACCAGCTTCTTTGAGCTGTTCTTCCGTTTGACCAACCATCGCGATTTCTGGGTGCGTGTAAACGATCGCAGGAATCACTTCATAGTTCACGTGGCCCGTTCCGTCTACGATTTGCTCGACCACAGAGATTCCTTCTTCAGAAGCTTTGTGAGCCAGCATTGCACCGCCGATGATGTCGCCAATGGCGTACACGTTTGCGGCCGAAGTCATCAAGTTAGAATCGACGGTAACAAAGCCCCGTTCGTCCACATTGACGCCAGCAGCCTCTAGCCCTACCCCTTTTGAATTGGGGACGCGTCCGGCGGCCATGAGGACTCGATCGCACTCAATTGGTTCTTGGCCTTTACACTGCACCACACACGCATCACCGCTTCGCTTAGCGCTTTCAACCCACATGTCAGTTTTGAAAGTCAAACCTTGCTTTTCGAAAGTTCGCTTTGCAAGTCTGGCGATCTCTTTATCCAGTCCTGGCAATACCTGCGACGTGCCTTCAAGGATTGTGACTTCCGACCCCAAACGACTCCAAACCGAACCGAGCTCTAGGCCGATGTAGCCACCGCCGATAACGACCAAGCGTCGAGGAACGCTTGAGTAGCTAAGTGCGGTGGTGCTGTCGCCGATGAAATCCCCATCGTATTCAACGCCCTTCAGGTGCATTGGCTGGCTACCAGTGGCGATGATAATGTTCGTTGCGGTCAATGTATCGTTGGTCGATACTTCAACTTGTCCGTTACCGATCAGTTTGCCACGCCCAACGTAGGTGGTGACTTTGTTTCGTTTGAGCAGCATGTTGATGCCACCCGTTAACGTGTCAACAACGCTGGCTTTACGCTTCATCATCGTAGACAAATCGACGGTCAGTTTGGTCGCACTGATACCGTGTTCAAGCATGTTGTCACGAGCTTCAACCAGCAGGTGACTGGATTCTAGCAGTGCCTTACTTGGAATGCACCCAACTCGCAGGCACGTCCCGCCGAACTGAGGGTTTTCGTCGATGACGGCGACCTTCAAGCCAAGTTGAGCCCCACGAATGGCGGCAACGTACCCGCCAGGTCCGCCACCAAGAATAACTAAGTCAAAATTATGTTCAGCCATGAGTTGTCTCTAGTTCGATTATGGGCACAAGCGATCAAGTAATCGGCGTGCCGAGGATACATTTCAAATTTAAAGTGGTTTAAAAAAACAAGCCGGGTGCAAAAGCAACCGGCTGTCGAGTGGGTGTTCGTGCCTTAGACTTCCAAGAACAATCGAGCCGGTTCTTCGAGCACCTCTTTAATTGTTTTCAAGAATCCGACCGCCTCGCGTCCGTCGACGATTCGGTGATCGTAAGTCAACGCGACATACATCATTGGCCGGATTACGACTTCACCGTTGAGGGCAATCGGTCGCTCTTGGATGGTGTGCAGCCCCAAAATTCCGCTCTGAGGCGGATTTACAATCGGAGTTGAAAGCAATGATCCGTACACGCCGCCGTTGCTAATCGTGAACGTTCCGCCTTGCAGGTCGCTCGGCACGATCTTGTTGGCCTGAGCCAACACAGCGTATTCGCCGATCTTTTGCTCGACGTCCGCAAAACTCAAACGCTCCACGTTTCGCAAGATAGGCACGACCAAGCCTTTGCCGCCACCGATCGCGATTCCGATATCGTGGAAGTTCTTGGTGATGACTTTGTCGCCGCGAATTTCAGAATTGATCGCAGGATAACGTCGCAAGCCTTCAACGACCGCTTTGGCGAAAAACGACATGAAACCCAGCTTAACACCGTGCTTTTTCAAGAACGCGTCCTTGTACTTAGAACGCAAGTCCTTCACTGGTTGCATGTCGATTTCGTTGAAAGTCGTTAGCAACGCTGCGGTTTGCTGGGCCTCGACCAACCGTTTGGCAATCGTCCGCCGAATCATGCTCATCGGAACCGCTTTTTCTTCACGTTCGACGTTCAGCGGAGCCAGATCGTTAGTAGTTCGCGTCGGCGCGGAAGCGGGACGAGCAGGAGCAGGTGCCGTGGGAGTGGACCGAGCTGCGGTTGGTGCTGGTGCCGGATTGGCTGGAGCAACACTTGGCTTAAGCCCTTTGGCTTGGATGTAATTCAGGACATCTTCTTTTAGCAACCGTCCACCGGGGCCTGTTGGCGTAATCGCGTCAGCAGAGATTTTGTATTCGGACAAAATACGTTCAGCAGCAGGCATGATCCAATCCGAATTTTTCGGGGTTTGAGCAACGGCGGCAGAGGCGGCACCACGAGCTGGAGTGGAGGCTTGGCCGCTTCCTTTAGCGCCACCGCCTTCTTGAGGAGAAATCACGCCCAGCAAATCACCAACAGCAGCGAACTCTCCATTGGCAACTTTGATTTCGGTTAACACACCTTCAAAGTCCGAAGGTAAATTCTGCGAAGCCTTTTCAGACTCTAGCTCAACCAAATCGTCGTCTTTGTTGACCCAATCACCGACTTGCTTTAGCCAATTTGCGACTTGAACTTCTTGGATCGATTCCCCGAACCCAGGGACTTTGATTTCAAACATGCTTTTGTAGTTTCGTGTCAGCTCAGAAAAAGGATCGCAAATTCGGCTGGCAAAGTTAAACGGTTAGCCGGAAAATTTCGGCATATAAAAGTACTTTCTTCGACCAACCGACTCCGCGGTTTTAAGCAGAAGCCATTCTGATCGGTCACACAGTTTAATTGGATCATAACAACCGCAAAAAGTGAATCCAATCTAGCACTAAGTTGGCCTTTTTTCTTGGTCGGTCGATCGTTGGATTTAGGCCAGTGATCTTGACCAAATTGAATTGAATCGTAGCTGGAAGCGCTAGGACTAAGGATTCTTCCCTCCCAAAAACGACGTGTCTACCTCGACATTTTTGCGCGGCCGAAAATCCCCTGTTTTAGCTGGGACAAAACCGGAAACGAAGCGGTATGGCTCATTGTCGAGTCAAGCAAAATTTGTTAGAATTGGGACTTCTCAATAACGCTGTAAAAACCAATAAAAAACGCGTTTTTCGACCGTTTAAAGCGAGCTTTCTTGGTTCGCTGGCGGTAGCCAATTCATAACAATTTTTGCCCACTGAAAGGCATCTAAATTGTCGACCGACACCCCTGCTCCTGAAGACGATAAATCCGACAATGACGGCACCGGAAAGATTGAAAAATTTCTGGAAATGCCGATTGAGGACGAGCTAAAAAACAGCTACCTAACGTACGCGATGAGCGTTATCGTTTCTCGTGCGTTGCCAGATGTTCGCGATGGCCTGAAGCCTTCGCAACGCCGTATCTTGGTCGCCATGAACGACCTAAACCTGACCTCCGGTGCTGCCCGGGTCAAGTGCGCCAAAATCTCAGGTGATACGTCGGG
>CAZORR010000249.1:0-4083 GCA_964582115.1 uncultured Pirellulaceae bacterium | reverse complement strand
CGTCGCCTTCGGGAGACCACTTTTCAACTTCTAACAATTTTTGGGACGTTTCCTTGAAATCATTTCAACATAGCAAACGACAATTCATTCGAGCGTTTTTTAAACAAACTATCTTTCCGAAAAACCTACGCCTTCCAGATTCGTTCTCGGTTTTCGACGACGTTTTTTGTAGCGTTGCGAGTATCAACTACAAGTTTAGAATTCGCCACAATCTCGTCCCAATCGAATACTGTGTGATCGGTGGAAATCAAAGCACAGTCAAGTGATTGCCAATAGGCGGGCGTGGCCGGTTGTGTTTCCATCGGCGAAAGATCGTAGTGTCGTTTCTGTTGGATCGAAGGTACATGTGGATCGCAATAGCTCACTTCGGCGCCGCGGTCTAAAAGAAGCTCCATTAGTTTGAACGAGGGGCTTTCTCGATGGTCGTCGACGTCTCTTTTGTAAGCCATCCCAAGAATGCCAATTTTACTACCTTTGATTGGTTTACCTTGTTCGTTTAGTGCTTCAGATAATCGATTGATCACATACAGTGGCATGCTAGTGTTGATTTCACCAGCTAGTTCAATGAACTTTGTCGGCATCCCGTGTTTGCGAGCAACCCAACTCAGGTAAAACGGATCAATTGGAATGCAGTGTCCGCCAAGTCCCGGACCAGGATAAAACGCTTGAAAACCAAACGGTTTTGTTTTGGCGGCATCGATAACTTCCCAAATATCGATTCCAATTTTCTGGAACAACACTTTCAATTCATTGACCATCGCAATGTTAACGCTGCGATAAGTGTTTTCTATAATTTTGCATGCCTCAGCAGCTTCACATGAATCAACAGGGACAACGGCAGTGATGGCTTGTTCATAAAATAGAGTCGCCAGTTCGGTACTGTTCTCTTCATAACCGCCGACAACCTTAGGAATGGTGCCAGCGGTGAAGTCAGGATTGCCGGGGTCTTCGCGTTCGGGGCTATATGCCAAGAAGAAATCTTCACCTGCCTTCAACCCAGATTTTTCTAGGATGGGCAGCATCACATCCTTGGTAGTCCCGGGATACGTGGTGCTCTCCAAAACGACCAACTGCCCAGGACGTAACGTTTCGGCGATGGCTTTGGTGGTATTGACGACATACGTTAGATCGGGGTCACGAGAGTCTGATAGCGGAGTCGGTACACAGATCAGCACGACATCTGCTTCAGCCAAGCGATCCATCGCAGTCGTCGCCTCGAACTGGTTTTTGTCTAACCAGTTTTGGATGACGGAATCTTTAATGTGAGCAATGTAGGTTTTACCGTTATTGAGGGTGTCGGTTTTTTTCGGATCAACATCAAATCCCAAGCATTTAAAGCCAGCGTTTACGTAGGCATCAATCAGAGGCAAGCCGACATACCCAAGCCCTATCACGCCAACAATACAAGATTTATTTTTGATTTGACTACTTAATTCGTTGACATGGTTCATTGAAAAGTACCAGAGTCGAGGTGTATTGAAATTAATTGTGACAAAAGAAATAGAGACCGTAGTGAGCGAATTGGAGTTCGTGTTGAACTCCAATGAATAAATCACTTAATCCAACCTACACACTTAGTTGTAAACATGTAGTTACTGAGCGGTAAGGAATTGACTTACTGCATCAGCGATTCTGGTAGCAGCTTGCCCGTCACCGTAGGGGTTTTTTGCTTGAGCCATTTTTTCGTAAGCAACTTTGTCATTGATCAATAAATCAACGTTTTCAATAATCGCTGTAGCATCTGCACCGACCAATTTCACGGTGCCCGCTTCAACACCTTCTGGTCGTTCGGTCGTGTCCCGCATCACAAGCACTGGCTTGCCGAGCGATGGAGCTTCTTCTTGGACGCCACCAGAATCAGTAAGCACGATTTTACTATGGTGCATCAACATTACAAATTCAGAATACGGCTGCGGTGGAATCAACTTGATATTATCAAACTGTCCCAAGGTGTCGTAAACTGGTTTTTGAACTTTGGGGTTCAGGTGCACTGGGTAGATGAACAAGTGATCGGAATGGGCTTTGGCTAACGTAGATAACGCGGTGCAAATTTCATCAAATCCGCCGCCAAAGTTTTCTCTACGGTGACCCGTTACTAACACGTAAGGTCGCTGAGTAAAGTCTTCGCCGATTGCATCAATTAACTTCGCTTTTAATGGAGCTTGGTTGTCGGTGAACTCTTGTCGTTTAACTTCCAAATGCAACGCGTCAATGACGGTGTTGCCAGTGACATGAACGATTTTTTCATCGATCAATTCTCTTAACAAATTTGCCTTACTAGTGTCAGTAGGTGGGAAGTGTAATGAGACCAATGGGCAAGCCAATTTGCGGTTGGCTTCTTCTGGGAATGGCGAACGCATGTTGCCTGTTCGTAAACCTGCTTCGACGTGACCAACCGGGATGCCTCGATAGAAACAGCACAATGCTGCGGTAAACACTGTCGTCGTATCGCCCTGCACTAACGCCATGTCAGGTTTTGTCTCTTCCAGCAAGGCGTCGATCCGAGTGATCAACCTAGCTGTCAAGATCGGTAATGTTTGGTTGGGCAGCATGACTTCGAGATCATGATCGACGTTGATTTCGAATAGATCGACCACTTGCTGCAGCATCTCTTTGTGTTGACCAGTTGAAACGACCAACGGCGCAAGACCATCAGCAGCTTCGATTGCTTTCACAACCGGAGCCATTTTGATTCCTTCAGGCCGAGTGCCCATAAAGACAGCGACTTTTTTCATGGTTTTTACTTTGCTACGCTCTAACAGATTAGTTTGGTTAATAGCTTCAGAGTTGAAACTATCGATTCATAACACCGCACGTGTCGATGATAATTTTTTCAGCTAACTTGGAATTGGCAATCGACAGGAATGGTTGGTGACCAACCAAAATCAACACGATATCAGCCTGTTCCAGAGCAGAGTCCAGAGAAACCAAATCAAAAAGTTCGTGGGATTCTAAATTAGGTTCCACGATTTTCAGTTCGCCCAATTTGCGTTGCTGTAACTCTTTGACAATTTCTACCGCTGGGGATTCTCGTAAATCATCGATGTCAGGCTTGTAGGCTAGGCCAAGACAAGCAATCGTCGGGTTTTTAAAGCGTTCGGCCTTGGCAACGACACGTTCTACGACCCAATGCGGTTTTGCTTCATTGACTTCACGAGCGGTTCGGATCAAGTTAGTTGTTTCGGGAGCACAGTCGACTAAGAACCATGGATCAACTGCGATGCAGTGTCCACCAACTCCCGGCCCAGGGTTAAGAATGTTGACGCGAGGATGATGATTGGCCAATCGAATTAACTCCCAAACATCAAGGTTCAACTTATCACTTAATAATGACAGTTCGTTAGCGAAAGCGATGTTGGTATCACGAAATGCGTTTTCAACTAGCTTGGCAGTCTCGGCTGTACGGCAAGTGGTTTTCAGCAGCTTACCCGTAACAAAACTACCGTAGAATTCGGCAGCTTTTTCAGTCGACGCGTCATCGATACCGCCAATGATGCGATCGTTTTCGACGACTTCCCGGAGAATCTTCCCCGGCAAAACCCGCTCGGGCGCGTGAGCGAAAAGGATGTCACCTTTTTGAAATTCAGTTTCTTCTAAGACAATTTGCTCAATCATCTCTGTCGTACCTGGAGGTGAGGTAGACTCGAGAATTACCAAATCACCCGACTTCAAGAAAGACGCGATCGATTTTGTGGCCGAGCGAACATAATCCAATTTGGGCTTATTCGAATTTGTCAGCGGAGTGGGCACGCAGATCATAAAGATGTCGGCTTCAGTGGGTTCGGTATGGGCCTTCAGATTCCCTGTCGAGACTACCCCTCGTACCAAGATATCCAAATCTGGTTCAACGATGTGTGCTTTGCCGGAGTTGATGGTTTCAACGGCTTTCGGATTGATCTCCACACCATGGATTTGGTATCCACGTGAGCCCAAAACAGCAGCCGTAGGTAGGCCAATGTACCCCAGCCCAATAACACATATTTTGATTTCGCGGTCTAATCTCATTTAACAAGCTCGGTCCAAGAAACATTTAAATCGCCCATTCTAATCTGAATTGATCCGGGCGAGCATCGGATTTGAGGG
>CAZORR010000248.1:0-4092 GCA_964582115.1 uncultured Pirellulaceae bacterium | reverse complement strand
GCCGAAGTACGAATAAACTTGGATTAGCGCAACCGTGGCTATCGCCAAAACGGCTCAAGGATTTGCGCACCAGTGGTAGGCGTCAAAACGTTGCACTTGGAAATTAGACGATGCGAGCTTGCTAAGCGGCTTTGGCGATTGCATCGAATAACTCTTCGACGGCCGGCAGTTCGCTGGTCGTGGCTTCGAGTATTTTTATCGGGTCGGCGGCTGGCGATTGGTTCCAGCTGTTTTGGCCAATTGAATCGATCACTTGTTGTGCGATCGCGACGGCTTCAGTGCCATGCTGGGCAGTGACCGTTAGTGGTGTGCCTTCATTAATGGCTGACAGCCAATCATTGTGTTCGTCCAAAATTGCATTCGTCCGAGGCACTTCCACTTCCGATTTTGGCATGATCTTTGTAAACAGTTGATCACGGACAAACGCTTGTTGTTCTGGGGCCAGCGACATCAAGTCGTACCGTCGTTCCTTGATCCACGACGGTACTTTTACGAAACTGACTTTATTGTTTGACAGGTCAACATTGGCGTAGCCTTGCGTTCCAAAAATTTGAAACGAACGTTCGGCAGAAAAACTGCAACGCGATGCGGTCAGGTTTGCGACGCCTCCGCCGCTGAACTTAACCAACGCCTGTGAAATATCTTCGTGGCTGCTCATCACTGAAGTGCCAGTGCCGTGAACGAATTCCGCTTCGCCGTCGAAAATTGAATTCACCAAGTCGATATCGTGGATCATCAAATCATGTACAACGCCGATATCGGTCGACCGAAATGTAAATCCGCTCATTCGTGCGGCTTGTACAAATTTTGGTTGCCCGACAAGTTTCAACGCCGTGCGAATTGCTGGGTTGAACCGCTCGCAGTGACCGACTGAGACGATGCAGTTGTTTTGTTGAGCCTTTTCGGTGAGCGCTTGTGCGTCACTAACTGAATCGGTTAGCGGTTTTTCGATCAAGCAATGCACTTGATTGTCTAACCAGAAATCAGCGATTTCGAAATGCGTTCGAGTTGGTGTTGCGATGACAACGGCGTCGACCTGTCCGACGAGTTTCTTGTAGTCGCTGACGACTTCGACATCGAATTCATCGATAATTGCCTGCTGAGCCAATGGACTTGGTTCGGCCACGGCCACCAAATCGACGGCTTGGTTGGCTTTCATCAATCGCGTGTGAATTTTTCCTAAATGCCCGCCACCGATCACGGCCACTTTTAGCTTGCCTGAGCCACTCATGCTGCTTTCCTTGTTTGTTCCCGACCGCGACCATGTCGTCCGTTTTGCGAATACTCGATGGCGTCGAGTAAATGCTGGACTTCCGGTAGTAGCTTGCCTTTACTCTGGAGGATTTCCTCGCAGTTTGGCAAACCAACTCTTGCGCGGTACATCAATCGGTAGGCTTCATTGATCGCGTCGATCACGTCTTTACCGAAGTTGTTCCGTCGCAGGGCAACGATGTTAACACAGCGAGGGCGAGCCGGACTGCCATCGGCCAACATGTATGGCGAAACGTCTTGAAGGACTCGGCTGGCCGCTCCGGTAAAGGTGTAACAACCAATCGCGGCGTAGTGTGTGACGGCGACGGAACCCGACAAGGTGGCGTGATGTTCAACATGCACATGACCGCCTAACATGGAGCCGTGGCCGATGATCACGTGATCGCCAATTTTACAGTCATGGGCGACGTGAACGTTACCCATTAAGTAGCAATCGCTTCCGACACGTGTGAAGCCGTCTTCTTTTTCGGTGGCACGGTTAATGGTCACGCATTCGCGAATCACATTTCGGTCGCCGATAACGACCTTTGTTTCGGAACCTTTATAGCTGATGTCTTGCGGCGCACCGCCGAGGACAGCTCCGGGCGAAACAATGTTGCTGTGCCCGAGAGTAACGTCTCCGAGCATTGTGACATTGTTCATTAGTTTGCAGCCCGGACCAATTTTGGCTTTCGGACCGATGACACAAAAGGGGCCAATCTCTACGCCTGGACCAATTTCGGCTGCTGCATCAACGCAAGCATGTTTAGAAATTTTTGGAGGCGTGGCATCCAGTGGTTGCACTGGTTCGTTGGGTTCAAAGGGTATAATGTCCACGGTTTCTCAATTTAAGCTGGAATTCGTATCGGTTTAGGTTTGTGTTCTACGATTTGTTGAAGCAAAGCAAACACCATTTGAGAATTCAAACGGTGGCCGCTGCGCGAAGCGGTAAATTTCCCAATCAAGTCGGCGCCGGCGAGTGAAAAATCACCCACCATGTCCAACATTTTGTGGCGAGCACATTCGTCGGGGTAACGAAGTTGGTTGTCGATGGGCCCGTGATTATCGAAGACGATAATGTCTTGATAGGTCAAGTGTTTCCCGAGTCCTTGTTTTTGTAATTGATCGGCTTCGTGCTGTAGGACGAAAGTCCGAGCGTCTGCGATTTGATTTTGAAATGTCAGTGGGTTGATATTGGCACGATAAATCTGCGATCCGATCGCAGGACATTCGTAGCTCAATTGGTATTCCAGTTCCATTCCCTGAACGGCTGGTTCAGCTTTGATCCATGAATCGCCTTCGCCAACGACAATTTCGCGTTGGACACGAATCACTGGACGCAACGCGTCCAGAGTTACTATGTCAACGCCCAACAAAGCGTCGACAAAGGCACCACTGGAACCATCGCAGCCTGGCATCTCTGCTCGATTGACTAACACTTCGCAATTGTCAATCTTGAGTCCAGCCAAGGCTGCCAGTACGTGTTCGACCATTTCAACCGCCGCGCCGTTATCGACCAAAGTCGTACGTCTTGGGCCGTTAACTCGATTTCGGACGACTGCTTCGATTCGCGGTTTGCTTGGCAAATCGGATCGCACAAATACGATACCTGTGCTTGCCGCTGCTGGGCAAAACGTAAGCGTAACGTCACTGCCACTCCAGAGCCCGAGTCCGGATACTGAAATCCTTCGAGCGATCGTTGTCTGTTTTCTTAATGAAGCGTCCAAAGCGGGCGGCTTTCAATTACTGAGTGGAGAGAATCGAAGTCGTTTAGCATGCAAAAGAACTGCCGACAGCGGTCATGCTGCCAGCGTCAATTGAACCTAACGACGGTCCAGCGAACCGATTTTGTTGGCGGTTGCATTGAGTTGCTTAACGATTGTCGGGGTGATGTCGTTACTGGCATCATGGTAGACAACGCTACTGTTTACCCGTTGGATCACCGATTTTGGTTGGGTAAGATCCATTTCTTGGCTGTTGTAGCGGAGCACCAACTGAATGCCGCGATCATCACAGTATTGCGAAATTAGAGCGTTGACTTGCTGGTAGGTTTCGAAGTGCAATGCAGCTTCTTTTTCCATCAGCTTTTGCATCAAGCCGTTTTGTTCGACTTGCAACGCAGCGGCCCGTTTAGCCAATTCAGTTTGCTTGACTCGAAAGTCATCTGAATCGGGCTTTAAGTCTTGCAGTGCTTGTGCACTTTGTGCCAAACCTTGACGGGCCTTTTCAGCGTCATTTCTGAAGCCATCAGCCTGAACTTTGAGGGAATCGAGCGCAGCTACAAATGAGGGGTGCTGCTTAAAAATAGCCCCAAGATCTACGATCGCGACTTTCGTCTGAGCGTATGTAGAGTTGATTGAAAACAATGCAGTGATTGCCAAGCTGGCAATCGAAACCGCGATCCATCGCTTAATATTCACTTTCAGCACTCCTTGCCTAGGTGACAGTTCTATTAAAACGGCGACAGCAATCCATTTGCTGAAAATATGCCGATTCAAATATGTCTTATTCTTCCGTTGCGTATTCTGC
The DNA here is from genome assembly GCA_964582115.1 of uncultured Pirellulaceae bacterium. GTDB lineage: Bacteria > Planctomycetota > Planctomycetia > Pirellulales > Pirellulaceae > Mariniblastus. Next base: position 312 of record CAZORR010000248.1, on the reverse strand, counting down.
CGATTTACCAGCTTTAGGTAAATAGAAGTTTTCCTGTATTTTCAACAAAAACAACATGCTTGCATTCAGTTTTTCGACTCGATTCAAATTTTCCTGATTCGATGTATAAAACTAAACGGTTGATACTCCTACCATCTCTCGCAATTCGACCGCCAAATCATTGTATTGCAAGTGTAAGGATCGACTATGTAACCAGAGGAACAGGTTTAAACCCACTGAGATCAGCAATAGCACTAGTAGCCAGAACAAATCAAATCTCGATGACGACTTTTGTTTTCCCTTGTTGTCATTGACCAAATTTCCGGCTTGATT
>CAZORR010000247.1:0-4110 GCA_964582115.1 uncultured Pirellulaceae bacterium | reverse complement strand
AAAACGTGTTCGTCCGAATTCACGAGGAGAGGGGGCTTTCAGGTTGTTTTTTATTCGCTAGGTGACCGCAAATTTCCGTGTTGCTGAAAGAACGGCCAGTAAAATTTTCGGTCTACTTACAAATCTCGTTTGAGCAGTATTGGTCTAAAGGCGATATTCCAAACCAGTCCCAGCATGCTGACAACCACTAGTCCGATACATTCGATGCTTTGAAAAATTCTACTTTGAAATCCAAAAAGAAGCGTCGCGAGGTCTCTCAAACCTACTGGGCAGCCGAGCAACGTGAAGTCGAATGTGCCGTTCCATCGGATGTTCGCCACGATCTAGTAAAGCAATATGGCGATTTTTCGCTGGCCCATTCATTAGCGGTTCAACCGCGGTTGGAGTATTTCGGTGACAGCAATGGCTTCATCGCGTTTCGAAAACGCTGGGGGATAACGTTTGTGCTTGGAAATGTATTGGCGGCGACCGAGCACGTCGGGCCGATGGTCGATCGTTTTCTACAGGCTCACAAACGAGTTGTGTTTTGCCAAGCCAGCCAGCAACTGGCCGAACAATTGGTGGAGCGTGGATTCTACGCCAATGAAATGGGCACCGACACGACCATTGATTTGGCCGATTACAACTTCAACGGTAAGCAAAAAGAGTGGTTGCGATACGCTTCCAATTGGTGTGCGCGTCGCGACTACCGCATCGTCGAAGCCAGTTTTGATGAAGTCCATCCTGACGAAGTCGAATCCGTTTCCGAGGCCTGGCGGGAAACACGAACGGTGAAACAAAAAGAAGTTCGATTCCTGAACCGGCCCATTGTGCTGAAAGACGAACCGGACGTGCGAAAGTTCTTTTTCTATACTCCTGACGATCAGCTACAGGCGTTTGTGTTTATGGATCCCATGTATCGCGATGGTCATTTGATTGGATTTGTGACTTGTATCAAACGTCGTCACCCAGACGCGCCGATCTATAGCGAGCAAGCGATCATGAAGCACATCATCGAAAAACTACAGTCTGAGGGTCTCGCTGAAATCAAACTTGGACTGTCACCGATGGCTTGGATTGACGATGACCAATTGAAAAACAGCGCACTAACCAGTTGGCTGTTTAAGTACAGCTTTCAATCGGGCTTGGTCAACCGATACGCCTATCACTTAAAAGGCCACGCCGAATACAAACGACGCTTTCGTGGCCGTGAAGAAAAACTGTACCTCTGCTCGCAACGCGGCTTTAGCCCTTACCGCCTGATGGCTTTAGTTACTCTATGCGGCATTGCTTAAGTTAAGTCGTGACAGCGCGACCGGTTAATACTAACGATGAGGCATTTCCGTCCCGTTGGTATTAGGAACAAACCGTGAACATATTGATCCCCGGCGGATCTGGGCAAGTCGGTCAAACGCTGCAACGACACTTCGAATCTTACGGCCACGAAGTGGTGGTTTTGTCGCGTCACAGCAAAACACCGTCCGCGCGCTGGGATGGTAAAACGCTGGGCGATTGGACGCGACATGTCGACGCAGCAGACGTCGTCATCAACTTGGCTGGTCGTACGGTGAACTGCCGGTACACCGAAACCAACTTACAGCAGATGATGGATTCCCGAGTTGATTCGACTCGGGTTGTTGGTCAAGCGATCCAGCAGTCGGCATCGCCGCCTACGGTTTGGTTGCAAATGAGCACTGCCACGATCTACGCTCATCGCTTCGACGCGGCCAATGACGAAACCACCGGAATCATCGGTGGCCAAGAACCGGACGTGCCTGCGTATTGGAGCCGCAGCATCGATATTGCCAAAGCTTGGGAACGAACACTTGATGAAGCCGATACGCCTGAAACACGTAAAGTTGCGTTGCGAACAGCGATGGTGATGACGCCGGATAAAGACGGTGTTTTTGATGTGTTGTGTGGTTTGACCAAACGTTGGTTGGGTGGTCGGATCGGATCTGGCAAACAATATCTATCTTGGGTTCACGACGTGGACTTTTGCCGAGTGATCGATTTTTTAATAGCCAACGATTCGATCGACGGAGCCATTAATATTGCTTCGCCCAATCCACTGCCTCAAACGGACTTCCAACAACAACTTCGCAAGGCACTCGGTGTTAAATTGGGATTGCCGGCCACGAAGTGGATGGCGGAGATCGGCGCGGTGTTTATGAAAACCGATACCGAACTGGTGCTCAAGAGCCGACGTGTGATTCCGGGGCGGTTATTGAACTACGGGTTCGAATTTGCGTTTCCGAATTGGAGCAAAGCGGTTACTGACTTGGTTTCGCGGCACCGTTGGTAGTGTTGCCTTTGGTCAGAAATTCCGGCTAGAGCCAGATATTGTCAACTTCTCCAGTCGAGTTTCTCACAACCACCAGCCCAATAAAAATGCCGGCCAACAGTCTCAAAGTAAAGTGTGCTCGGAAGGAGACACACTTCTAACCTTTGAACAACCGCTGGCCAGCTTATTTTGTGCTGGGCAAAATCATGAGGCTAACTGGTCCGTTTGGCTTGTAACTCAAATACACCAGCGTTTAATGTCTCGATGATTGGTAAACAGCTCAATGACCATTGAGCCTTATTGTTTACCTATCAGGATGACGCTTTGACTGGGCTACGATCATGTACTAACGCAACTCGTAGTCCAAAGACCACTACGACTACAAAACATGCCAGCGGAACAATGTAGGAAAAGTTCACGCCTTTTGCATCAATAATCGCTCCTTGAATCATCGGTGCAATTGAACCTCCAGCAATCGCCATGACCAATCCGGCTGCCGCCAACTTGGAGTCTTCACGCAAACCTTGTAAGCCAACCCCGTAAATGGTCGGGAACATCAATGACATGCAGCCCGAAACAGCAACCAATGCATACAGACCAGTAAACCCTCCAGCGAATATTGCAATCGAACAAAGCCCAATTGCAATGGTAGCAAGAACTGCCAGAAGCACCCCCGCATTCAAGTACTTTAACAAGAACGTACAAATGAATCGGCTAACTGCAAACAGGATAATCGAGTATAGCGCGTAGTCTGTCGCTGCTGCCGATGCGGCAACCTCTTCCATTCCGGTAGCTTTGTAAACATCGGTTCCGTAATGAACGATATACGTCCAGACCGCGATTTGAGCTCCAACATAAAACAGCTGAGCAATTACGCTTTCTACGTATCGAGAATTTCCCATCAAGCGTTTAAAGGTTCCAGGGATGTCAAGCTTTCCATCAGACGTATCCTGATTTCGAGGCATTTTCCAGAACAGGATCAAGCAAAACATAATCGCCAGGACAATACCGATTGCAACATACGGCCCTCGCACAACTGCCAAGTCTGTCATCTTAATTGCATTAAACTCTTCGATTGGCAACGCCGCTCGCTCTTCACCACTCATTGGTGTAATTTTGCTCATGATAAACCATCGACCAATCAAAATGCCGGTAATCGAGCCAAGTGGATTGAAAGATTGAGCTAAGTTCAGGCGGCGAGTTGCCGTCGCTTCATTACCCATGGCCATGATGTACGGATTGGCACTTGTCTCCAGAAAACTCAAGCCACACGTCATGATGAAAAACGCAGCACAAAATGGCCAAAAAAGACCGATGTTGCTGGCCGGGATGAACAGCAAACCACCCAACATGTACAGCAACAGTCCAACCAAGATTCCTGACTTATAGGAAAATCGCATGATGAATATTGCAGCCGGAATCGCCATGAAGCAGTAACCGCCATAAAAACAGAACTGCACAAACGAACTAATGAACGCACCTTGGTTAAAGATTGTTCCAAAGCCCTTCACTAGCGGATTAGTAATGTCGTTGGCAAATCCCCACAACGCAAAGCAGAACGTCACGAGGATAAACGGAATCATAACGCCGGCCGGAACAACCGATCTTGACCCGTCAACAATACTACTTGAAAGAGGTTCGTTACTCATAGTTTCGCATGATTCTTAAAAGGACGAAGGATACTGAGACAATGATCCACTTGAATACAAATGGAAATACGTTCGTCCAATTCTAATTTTAAAAACGGTACCGTAAACGGCGCCGTTATAAGTCATGCATTGACGAACTGTTTCGAACAGTTTAATCGCCAAAAATTAGCCTTACCATCGCTAGAATGGCAGAAAACG
>CAZORR010000246.1:0-4124 GCA_964582115.1 uncultured Pirellulaceae bacterium | reverse complement strand
GGTCTTTGGACCATTGATTGGTTTAATTAGCGATCTTGTAGAGGCGGGGCTGCCGTCATGATTGTTGAAACGACCGCAAGTAACGAAGCTGAATCGTTGAAGAGCAATTGGAAGTCAATTGATGAGTCTCGATCTCAGATAGCGAAACAAGTTTTTCAACTAGCGACGGCGTTGTCGGGGACGAAGCGGAGACAATTGAACTCGATTGGCCAATGGTTTGATGGTTCTGGAGACTACGAAGCTGCGTTGGAACGACCGGATGTTTTGTGCTTTTGTCTGCCGTGGCTGGAGGCAATGTTGAGCAAGCAAACACAAGGGCCGTCGTTGACGGAAGTGGAATCGGTTGCAGCAATTGGAAAGGGCTTTTGTAAATTCGAAAGCAACGCACCTGCTGGTGTTAATTTGATCCCGTTTTTGTATCCTTTGATTGCGTTCTTGGCATGGCTAGCGATGGTGACATTCGGAAGTATTTTCATTCTTCCGGAGTTTCGGCGGATGTTTGAAGAATTTGGAATTGAGTTGCCGGCGACTACGCAGGGAATCCTCAAAATTGGTAGTTGGGTGGAAGCGAACTGGATTCCGTGCTACGCCATCTTACTTATTTGCCTGGCTGTTTTCATGGCTGTACTTCAATTTAGCCAACGGGGGAGTGCATATTCACTTAGTTGGCTCGATCGCTTTTGTTGTCGGTTCCGAATTAAGCTTTCAGTCTGGGCTAATCACATGGCCAGCTTACTATCTGCGGGGGTCAGTGAGATGGAAGCAATTCAAATCGCTGGTCGTTGCTCCGCGAGTAGATTGCTAAGAGATAGCTGTATTAATTTTGTGTCGAACGACGATACGGATTTGGTCAATCCGCTACAGTACCCATTGATTAATAACTCGTTGTCGCTCAAAAACCGTTCCGCAAAGATTGCAATTTTAGAAGAGACCGGACGGTACTATCGGCTGGTTGGTCACGTCGTTCGCGGTTGGTGGTTGTCTTGGCTTAGTAAAGCAATCGTCTTTTTGATTTTCGGGACAGTCGTTGTTGTCATGTTGTCAGTGTTTTCACCACTTATGTCGCTTGTTTCAGGATTGATGTGGTAAACATGTCTGAAAACACCAAGCAATTATCGGTCGAACAACAGCTTCTCGTTTCTGCTGCAGCGGACGAGATTTTGGAGTCAACCAATATTCACCAGCAAACGCTCGTCCGAATGCTGGCTGTGGCGAGTGAACATAATCTAAACGCAGCGAATTTGCTGGAAGACCTAAGCGTTGAGATGAAATCGGCAACCGCTCGCGATATTCCGTTGGTGGTATCGGATCTAAGATCTGGCACGCCAGTCGAATCGGCTCTTGCTGCGGTCCCAGGAGTCGTGCCTGAGTCAGTGGTAATGGCCTTGGACGTTGCTCAGTCGCAGGGATTGCAAAAGCCGTTGAATCAAGCGTTGCTTAACATCGGAGGCAGGCAAATTGAAACTGACCATCAAGAAGATGCGACCGTTGTCAGTAAATTGATCGGTTTGTTTCAACGATACGGTTTTACAATCTGTATACTCACATTCATGATGTTGTTCATCATTCCTCAGTTTAAGGACATGTTTGAGGAGTTTGGAATCGATATGCCGATTTCGATGGAGCTGTTAGTCGAATTGAGCGATTTGTTCACGAAGCTTTGGTTTGTGCCTGCTTCATTTATATTGGCGTTTGGCTTGTTTTTGGTGCTCAAACGGCCTTACTTGTTTGTTAGTTACTTTATTCGGTGGATTCCTAATCGCTGGCAACAGCCAGTGCTTACTAAGAGTGCTCGAAAAGATCGCTCGTTTGCATGGGTGGTTCGGGCGAGTGACGATTCAACCGATGCGGCGATTCGATTTGTAAGTAGTAATGGCATCGGCGTTAAGACGAAAAAACGCATCGCGGCGGCAAAAAAAATCGAATCAGGTATCGAGGTGCTGGATGCGTTGACGACCGAACGAGTTATTAGTAAACGCGCCTCAGACGTTGTATCCAAAGCGTCGTCAAGTGAAAGTGCGAGTTGGTTACTGCGGCGGATGAGCGGTGTGAAGGAGTTGAAACGCCATTATCGCAACTTAGCCGGTGTGCGTTTGTTGATTTGGGTGGGCGATTTCATTTTAATGCTTGTTGCCGGATTAACGGCGGTTTCGATCTTTCAGTGTTTGATCACCATCATCCAGGGGTTAACCAGCTAATGCGTAAACGTCATCAGGTTAATTTCTACGGGCAGACGTATCGACGAAGTCCTGTGTCACGACGCAGGAACCGACGAGGTGTCTCGTTGATGGAAATGTTGGTGTCTGCTTCGATCATCTGTGTAACCGTTACTGTGGTCACGAGCATGCTTTTTAAATGCGGCATGGTCTGGCGCGATGTCTCGCAGCGACGCGTTGCGGTGCATGAACTTTCGTTGCATCTGGAAGAACTGACTTTGTTGGATGTCGATTCGGTGACTGAGAAGCTTGATCAATTAAAACCATCCAAGATTTGTGCGGAACGTTTGCCTGAATCGGAGCTGACCGGAACGCTGGTGGAGGACAACCTTGGCACGCGAGTTGAGTTGTCGCTCAGTTGGAAACGAGCGGTTGAAAGTAAACCGGTGACGTTATGCGGCTGGTTGGTCGAAACGGGAGGTTCGGAATGATTCAACGCAAAAGACGATTTCGTGATCGGTCTGGTTTTACGTTGATCCACCAGATGGTGATCATCGCTGTATTGCCAGTGCTATTACTTGCGGCAATGACTTGGGTCCATGAATCAATGAAGATGTCATCTCGGTTCAAGCATCGTCGCGAAACCAATGTTGCACTCAACCACTTTTCAAATCAATTTCAAAACGACGTTCGCAGTTGCAAAACGTTTAAGTTGAATGCGGATCTACAGCGGGTTGAATTGACCGGTCATGAAGGCCAACAAACTTTGTTCCAAATCAATGACGGCCAAATCCATAAAACACTGACGATCGATGGCCAGGTAGTAGGCCGAGAGAGTTTTCGGTTGAGCGATGAGTACTTTGCCGAGTGGGATGATGCGACAGCTAGTGCAGGACGGATGGCGTTGAATGTTTATCGCTATCCGAATGAGTTTCATCGGTCGGCTTCTGAATCATTGGACGTGCCTGATCCAAAACTCGAATTGGTAATCGGTGCGACGGCGAATCGTTGGAACCGGACGGTCGTTTTTGGGGGCGAGACAGTGTCTGAATCCGGAGGTAAAAAATGAAACGATTAAGCAGAAATCGTGTGCGACCTGGTCGTCGTCGTACTGGGGCGGTATTGATTGCGGTACTTGCCTGTGCAGCGGTTGCCGTTTCCTTGGTGATGCTGTCGGTGCAAGTTAGCTTACAACAACGACGCAAGCTGAAAATTGACCATCAACTGGAACAGACTCGATGGGTTTTGGATGCCGCGATACGGAAGTCGATGGCTGATCCGGCGGTTAAAGCCGGTGAAGATGAAGTTCTTCCGAAGCTGGAGAAATTCGACAAAGTTTTGTTTCGCATAGCGAAAGACGAAACGAATGGGCGGGTTGTGGTTCAAGCCAAAATAGAAAACTCGACTGAGACGAACGTTACCGCTCGATCGGCAAGTTTTAAGACGGCGGATTAATTGAACTTCGTGCTAAGCGACAAAGCCAAATACTAAATTTAGATATACAAACCAATTTATCATCGATTGATTTTTCGATCCAATTTTAAGGACAACTAGCAATGCGAAGTAAAAACAACACGGTTGCTTTTTCAAGTACCAAGATGGAGTCACAGCCGGTCTCCGATTTGTTGCGGCCGAATTTGTCGCGAAGGCGTGGGTTCACCTTGGTTGAACTGTTGGTCGTGATCGCGATCATTGGGATTTTGATTGGAATGTTGTTGCCAGCAGTTCAAGCGGTGCGAGAAGCAGCTCGGCGTACTGAATGCATGAATAATTTGGCTCAAATCGGCATCGCGCTTCATGACTATGAATTTGCTCAAGAAGAATTTCCAGCGGGAGTTACCAATCCAACAGGGCCAGTCACCAGTGATGAGGTTGGGATAGATGTAAGCTTTTTGGTGCAGATTTTGCCTCATATTGAACAGATGGGAATCGCGATTCGGTTCGACAAGAGTTTGGGGGCTTATGCTC
>CAZORR010000245.1:0-4143 GCA_964582115.1 uncultured Pirellulaceae bacterium | reverse complement strand
AGATTTTATTCGGGCGACGCATACGCTGCACCACAGCCCAGAAAATCCCAGTTGGATCGAAGTAAAAGTTAAGTGAGCCGGACGCCACACGCAACCGTCTGCGCATCTCTTGAGATTCATTATCACGTTTGTATTTCGCATATCGATTCACTAGAATCGACCGGATGGCAGAGAGCATTTTGCAAACTGAATTCGCCCAGCCTTCTACTAGGTTTTTCGACACTGCCGATAGCGATGCGTTGCATGACATCGATCAACCGGATTTTAATTTCCGGTTGATCACTGGCTCCGATGACCTTCAGCTGCCCGAACAACAAACCCATTTCGGTTTCGTTTACCAAGGGCAAGCTGAACTGGTTGTTGAAGACCGCATCTATCCGCTTTGCAAGGGCATGTACTTCACTGCCGTGGGAAGCGCGAAGCTTAAAACCACTGGTTCGGTTCTAAGCGTTTCCCAAAAAGAATATCTCGGGCTATTTTCTCTGGGAGGCCCGATCGAAGCCGAAGGGCGGCTTCGCTATATTGATGGATGCTCCGACACCTTGTTGATTCCTCCGGTAGTCAAAGGTGACGCCTGTTTGAACTTTTTGAAGATTCCTCCGTTTACCAAACAAACATCTCACACGCACCCTTCGTTTCGGTTCGGGATCATTGTATCGGGAAGCGGTTTCTGCGATTCACCAGCTGGCGAGGTCAAACTCGATCCAGGAAAAGCCTTTTTCATCCCGGCAAACGGGAAGCACCGGTTTCGCACTCAAAGCGAACCGCTTTCGGTGATCGCATTTCATCCCGACAGTGACTTTGGCCCTCATGACGACGACCACCCAATGGTCAACAAAACGATCGTCAACGGCATCCCCGCGGCGAAGCTCAACCATCAGCAGCGCGGCATCCCTCAACAGGAGCCGTCATGAAATGCCTCCATTGCTACAGGAACCACCCGCACAGAGACGGAATGCAGTGCAAGTGTGGGTATCGCTTTGCATTGGATCCAAAAACGGACAGAGTGAGTGATCGGCGTTTTGTTTCCTATATCAATCGAGCGAGTTGCAATGGAACGTACTCGTTTACCGAAAACCAGCTTTACACAGCGGCCTGTCGAAAGGAACTCACCGCTCCGATCTCAGGGACAACCGCGTTGGTCTTTGTCGGTTTGTTTGCCGTTTGTGCAATCTTGACAGTTGTCTTACATCCAATTTTTCTATTGCTCTCTGTTGTAACGCTGGCCATGACCATACTGGGGGTTGGCTACTGGATTTGGTTTCGACATATCAAGCAGCTATCGGCGAATCGATTTACAGGTTGGCTGTGCAAGTACGCTAGAGCGCACGGCCCCATCAAGGGGATGATTCGAACCGCCGCACTATCAGAACCACCTCCAGAAGCCGACGAACCAGACATCTACGATTACGGTGTCGAGCGAGTGCTGATCGTGCAGCGTCCGATTCTGGTCGATTTATTAATCGCTAATAAAATCCATGTGACCAACCGGGCAGTCATCGCAAGTGGAGACGGCTATCCCAGTTACATTTCAGGCATCGTGGACAAGCTCGTGGAAGATTCGCCAACACTGCCCGTTTTTTTGCTGCATGATTCTGATGCAAAGGGGCTCCAGTGGCTGGCCACTCAAACAGAACGTTTCCAATCTCCCGGCCGGCCGGTTATTGATATGGGGTTAAACTCCGAAACCTTAAAAATGATTCGCAAACTGGGCCCGCTTAAGTTGGAAAAGAAGCAGTATCTAGTGCCCGTTGATGCTCTGCCCATGGCGATGCTTGCTAACGGAATTGCCTTGTCGATGGAGAAAAATGTTACCATGCACGAGTTATTGATCGATGAAACATCCGTCGACACTCTGGCCTCGTTTGGATAGTTGTAATGAATAAATTTCAACACGTGCTTTTTATCGCCGGGTGTGGATTGATGGTTTTCGTTTCCGGGTGTGAACCCGCGAAATCCAATCGCTTCGCTGCGATGCGAAACTTGGTCATCCAAGGGAAGTACGATCAAGCAATCGGATCACTGCAAGACTACGTTTCTCAATCGCCAGCCGAACCCAACGCCAGTCGCGCAGGACTTTTCCTATTCAAAGCGTACTTTGCCAAGGGAAATTTCGACGCAGCGAAAAAGTGGTGTGACTGGACGATCGCAAATCATCCGACTTCGCTGGAGGCCCAGAAATGCGAATTCAAAATTGGACTGATTCTTCTCGTTCAGAATCAGTCTCAACAGGCGATAAAACATTTTCGAAAGATCGCTGCGTCCGAAAGCCCGCTACGTCCAGAAGCAACTTCCATGGTTAACTATTTAAAAACAGAACAAAACGCAAACGAAAAGGCTCCCGTGGGTGGAGTCGATCCGCAATGAGTGCCTTGTTTGGGTTCTGCGGTGGGCCCAACAAAAAACACCTATCGCGAATGCAAGAGGTGCTTGCCCATCGAGGAGAATCGGTTGAAACCCATTCAAGCGATCAGCTGTCCGTTGGGATTTGGAAAAGCCCTTGGTCAATCGACCTTGCCGGTTCGGGGATGTCTGAAAACAAGCATGGCGTGATCGCATTGGCTGGCTTTCAAACGCTTGGCCCTTCCCAGCAGACGGTTCCGCTGCAGCAGATTGCCGCCAGCTTGGCCACCAACCAAAGACTACCCGAAAATTTGACGGGCGACTTTATCATTGCATTTCGATCCAACGACGGTCGTTTCTTTTTAGTTCGCGACGGTGCCGGAGCGCGGACGGCCTATTATTCCCAATGGAAAAATCGTCTGTTCTTTGCGAGTGAACCGAAAGGCATTTGGAACTTGCCGGGCTTTCCCCGTCGCTTGGAGCCAAATTCGGTGGCCAAGTATTTGACGTTCAGCTTTGTTCCCGGCGAAGCAACCATGCTTCAGGACATCAAGGAGCTTTGTCCGGGGCACTGCCTGACGTTGCAAACGGATGGGTCGTTGTCCACCGAGCGATATTTTCGATTCGAAGAGGTTCAAAAAGACGAATCGGCACAGTTTTCGATGGCGGAATCGGTCAGTCAGTTCCGCCATGAATTTTCAGCCGCCGTATCGGATCGGCTTGCCTTGATCGGCAATCGGTCGCCGGTCGTGTTTCTTTCGGGCGGATTGGATTCGTCGGTCGTTGCCGCCGAACTGGTTCGTCAGTCGAGTAAGAAAGTCAAAACGTTTTCACTTCATTTTGGCAGTCAGTACCCCAGCGAACTGGAGCACGCCCGCTTGGTCGCTGACAAACTGGGAACAGATCATGAGGAGGTCTTGATTCAGCCCAAAGACTTTGTCGGCAACATGCGAAAGATGATTTGGCACTTGGACGACCCGATTGGCGATCCGATCACAATGCCCAACTTTGAACTGGCTCGATACGTTGGCGAGCGTACTCAGTTTGTTTTTAACGGTGAGGGCGGTGATCCATGCTTTGGTGGACCCAAGAATATTTCCATGATGCTACTTCACTGGTACGGCGGGGAACGGGCGCCACTGTTTCAAGAGAATGCCTACTTGGCTTCTTATCGCCGAGCCTACGAGGAGCTCGATCACATTTTCACGTCTCGATTTAGAAAAAAATTGGAACTTGATACCTTACCACGTATCCTCACTCCGTTTTTCAAATGCGATTTTCCACGAAACTACCTGGATAAATTAACAGCCATTAACATTCGGCTCAAAGGCGCCCACTTAATCCTTCCCAAAGTAGAACGCATGTTGGCTGCGTCGGGCGTGTCGCCGCTATCACCTTTGTTTTCATCAGAGATGGTTCGCTTTAGTTTCCAAATCCCGTCAAAAATGAAGCTTGAGCATGGCATCGAAAAAATCGTGATCAAAGAGGCGTTTCGAGATGTTCTTCCTAAACAGATCATTCAACGCCCGAAAAGCGGCATGCGAGTTCCTGTCCATTTTTGGTTTCAAGGCGAACTAAAAAACTACGCTCGCAAGGTACTCAGCCCAAAAGCCATCAAAACGGCAGGCATCTTTGACCATCGCCGTGTAAAAAAACTACTGAACTACAGTATCGAAGAAGGCAATGGACGCTACGGGATGCGACTATGGATGCTGCTGACCTTCGAGATTTGGCGTCGGATGGTCATCGAAGGAAAACAATGGTAACTCGATGCAGTCGAGAAAATGAAAAGATGTCAGT
>CAZORR010000244.1:0-4155 GCA_964582115.1 uncultured Pirellulaceae bacterium | reverse complement strand
GGTCCAACCGGGCAAGTGATTCCAGATGTGTGGGTCGAAGGGCGCTTCTGGATCGATTTCGCCGTCTTCTACCCAATCGAGTCTGGCGGTTTCCGGAAAGGTGGAGGCCATTGACCAGGCTTTGTTTTCGAATTTACCGTGCAGGTGTTCGCTGAGTTTTGCTTCGAGGTGAAAGCCGTTGTAGATGATTAGGTCGGCATCGAGCATCGCTTGGACGTCTTGGGTGGATGCGCTGAAGGAGTGCGGGTCGACGCCGGGGCCACAGAAGAGGTTGATGTGGGCGTCGGTGCCGGCAGTGAGTTTTCGCAGCGCGGCGTTGATTTGGCCGGTGGTGGCGACGATCTGTAGGGACGCGTTATCCGAGTTGGAGGTTGTTTCGTTTGAGCGGTTGTCGCAGCCGACCAGCAGGATGCAAGTTGCAAGGACCGCGAGGATTGTTTTTAGTGTGGATGCCATTTTGAGCCTGCTGTGGGTGACGGGTTTCGTCATCGTGTTAAATGAGAAATGATACGACGCAGTTTGACCGGGCGGTGGTTGCACGAGACTGCGACGATCGAGTTGCCCTAGGTGGCTGGCGGACCAAAGAATGGTCTTGAGGCTTGCTGGCTAAGCGGCACTGATTTGGAGTCCGATTTTAGCATTGCCGCGATGCGGTCCATAGCCCCAACATTTGGAGGGACGCGGAAAAGCAGTGTTTTTGGCGAGGTGGATCCCACACCTCATGTACAGGGGGATCAGGAGACGGAAGTTTGTTACGTGAAATCTCGAACTGGGTTTGAAACGAATTTAACGCAAAGACACGAAGGCGCAGGGACGCAAAGAGTGGTTGCGAATGACTCTTTGCGTCCTAGCGGCTTTGCGTTAATTTTTATGTTGTGTTTGAAGCACCGCGTACAATACAGAACTAAAGACACACCACGCAAAAAATGTCAGATTCGGTGCGGAAGACAGGTCGGAGGCGACTGGTGCCAGATTAAGAGCGAGATTGGTTGCGGTAAACCGAGGGTGTCACACTGGTGGACGACTTAAAAGCGCGGGTGAAGGCGCTGTGGTCGGTGAAGCCGCAGTTGAGTGCGATGTCTGCGATCGATTTGTCGGTTTCTTCTAATTGTCGGCAGGCGGCAGCAATGCGGATTTTGGCGATCAACTGCGTTGGAGTGATGCCGTACAGTTTTTTGGTCAGGCGGATTAGTTTTTGAGAGGTAAGCTCGGATTCTTCGGCGAGTGTTGCAGGGGAAATCGAGGTGCCTAAGTTCTTTTCAAAATTCGCTAGTGCGGTTGCAAATTTTGGTGGGATATCTTCGATATTGACTGTGATCCGAACGTCACGCGAAAACCCAAACAAACCAATCACTTCGCCCGTCGAGTTTTTGATTGGCATCTTGGTCGTCAGGCACCAAATGGGGGCTCGAGGCCGACGGAGTTGTAGTTCTAAATGCTCAATGATTGGCCGACCAGTTGTTAAGACTTCTAGATCTTGTGCAGCCGGCATCTCGCCAAATTCACCATTACAAAGTTGTATTGACGTCAAGCCAATGACTTGCGATTTGTCTTGCCAACCATGCCGCGTAACCAATGAGTCGTTGACTGCAATGTAACGGCCCTGTTGGTCCTTTACGAAGAAAGCCACGTCTGGAGCACAGTCAAATAGCTCAGACAGTAGGTCGATGTCGATCGCGGTGATTTGTTCAGGCTTGAAAGGGGCGCTCATATTGTCGGCGTTAAAAGTAACGTTCTTGAAAGAGGAAGTATAAACCGTTTATTTGCTTGTGCTTGTTGCTTTGTCGGACGTAGCCTTTTCACGCGTGCCTTTAAACATTCCCGTGGCATCAATCACGCCTTGGCAAGAAATCGCTGTACCTTGTTCGTCCAATTCAAAAGTGATTTTTCCAGCGGTTTTTTCGAAGCTCATTTCAGTCAAGCTGTGAATTTGTAGTCGAAAGTTTCTGTCACGGTAACGTGAAAAAATCAATTCCCCGTCTACTTCTTTAATTTTGACTGGGCCAAATGTCCCGACGTAGTTCTTTCGTTGGGATTGGGTAAGTGAAATTTGCGGACGGACGGCTGGTGTTTTCGGCGGAGATTCGGCTAGACGCCGGACCCAAATATTTCGATAACGCACTGGATTGCCGTGGTCTTGCAACGATATTCGCCCTTCATCAGATTTCTTTTTGTATTCTCCGGCTTGTAACCAAAGCGTTGGGCCGAACAGATCGGACGCGTCTTGAACCAAGACGCCGTTGAGCAACGCAGTTATTCTCGCGGGGGTTTTAAGTGTGCCGTCGTCTTCAAAGCGGGGGCGTCGAAACACGATATCGTAGGTCTGCCACTGACCAGGGGCTCGGCAAGCGTTCACTAAAGGTGGGTGTTGACCGTAGAGCGCTCCGATGGTCCCGTCGGCGTAGGTTGGGTTTTCGAAGTTGTCCAGTACTTGGATTTCGTAGTCCGAGTCAAAAAAGAACACTCCCGAATTGCCTCGGCCTTGTCCTTTTCCACGGGGTGTAATTGGCGTAGCGAACTCCACGTGTAACTGGCAGTCACCGAATTTTTCTACGGTGTAGATCGCACCAGCTTTTTTCACTGATTCCAAAACGCCATTGGAGTACTTCCACTTTGAAGGTTGGCCGTCGATGCTGGACCAACCGGTTAATTTGTCTCCGCCGAGCAAAAGGATTGCATCACTGGGCGCATTGTGGGCTGTTGCGTTCGGCGTGACGATTTTGGGCTGGGGCCGGTTTTTGTCGTGAGCTTTCCAACCGTTGGGCAGTTGAGCTAACACACTGTTTGGTGAGCCGACGAGTACAAGCGAGATAAGAAAAAACAGAAGAGCGGCTGTTTTCGGTTGCATTGGAATTCTTAATTCTTTATTCGGATGTGATGCTTAGCTCAAGTTCTATTGATGGAGCCATAAAATAGTCTCACCTTCAGGCGAAATCTATTCAAAGTTGAACTGGCTAATCCTCTGGCTAAGCTCGTACTAGAAATATTCGTCTGACTCAGTGGACCTTTGTTTTTAAAAAAATAACAGATTGTCTTTGAAAAAACACAATTTTCACCCAGCGAAAATTCAACGATCTGTGTGGCAAAGTACTCGTTTGAAAACGACTAGATTAACGGTTGAGGCTGTAGTAAGTTTGATTTTACAAGTTTATACCAAATATAAGTAGCTATCATGCCCCTCGATCGAACTGTTCTGACTGACGATGTGATTTTTCAAGCGGTCGCGTTTGACATGGATGGTTTGATGTTTAATACGGAGGACTTGTATGACGTTGTCGGGGACACTTTATTGCGGCGTCACGGTCAACGATTTACTCGTGAACTCAAGTTAGAAATGATGGGGCGGACTGGCTTAGAAGCGCTTGCGATCATGAAGCGGCGTTGTAATTTGACTCAATCAATCGCTGAATTGCAGTTTGAAGTCAAAAGTCTGTTTTCGGATTTGCTACCGGAACGGATTGAGATGATGCCCGGGTTGAGTGCGTTGTTAAATTTTTTGGAACAACATCAAATTCCAAAGTGTGTGGCCACTAGTAGTCTTCGGCCATTTGCGGTTGAGGCACTGGGTAGCTTCGACCTTGAGCGAAGGTTTGAGTTCGTGTTGACGGCTGAGGATGTGGACAACGGAAAGCCAGCTCCAGACGTTTATTTACTGGCCGCGAAACGTTTAGGAGTCGAGACGGCTGAACTGTTGGTGCTGGAAGATAGTGTGACCGGTAGTCGAGCGGCTGCGGCGGCGGGAGCATTTACGATCGCGGTGCCCACTGAGCATAGTGTTGGAAGCGATTTTTCGCATGTCGATCACGTTGCTGGGGATTTGCATGATCCGGTTATTCAGCGAATCTTGAGTCGAGGGCGAGCATGATCAGGAAAGTGGCACGCTCGCCAGAGCATGTGGCATTTTGGTTCAATGGGCGGAACGGTTTCTAGTATTATTCTTAGCAGGGATTTAGCGAGTTCACTTCGGAGAGAAAAGCCTAAATGCATTACTTCGAACCTGAACTCTGACGAGCCCTGCGACTAAAACAGATTTTAGCTGCAGCAGCACAATGGCGCCGGGAATTTCGTGGCTGGTTAGGCCTGTAGGAGTTTGCAAAATAGAAACGCAGAGTCGCAGAGGGCGCAAAGTTCTTTTTGGAACACATCCTCTGCGTT
>CAZORR010000243.1:0-4163 GCA_964582115.1 uncultured Pirellulaceae bacterium | reverse complement strand
ATTGTTGATCGCGCGGAAAAAAGAGGCAACGGTTTCCGAACGATCGTCGAAGAAATCGTCCTCAGCCCGTCTTTTACTGGCAAACAGTGAGAGCCCAAACCTCACACCCACCGAACACCCTAGAGTAACCTCATGAAGAAGAAACCTTGGCAACTAGACCGAAGAACATTTCTGCACGGCCTGGGCGTTACATGCGCCTTGCCATATCTAGAATGCATGGCGTCATCAGTACAGGCCGCCACGCCGAACCAACCGCCCAAACGGATGTGTTTCGTTTACACACCCAACGGCGTGGGCCTTCCTCCTGCCGAAAACCCACACCATCAAGACTGGAACTGGTTCCCGCATGGTGAAGGCCGAGACTACAAATTTTCTAAATCGTTAGCATCACTCGAACCACATCGCGATCGCCTGTCGATCATCGGCGGGCTCAGCCATCCCAAAAGCCGAGCCCTACTCGGACACCTCGCCGGTGACACTTGGCTTACCGGTGGTGACGTACGCGGCAGCAGGTACTTGAACACGATTTCAGTCGATCAAAAAGCCGCGCTAATGGTCGGCAAGAAAACTCGTTTCCCTTCGCTGTCGCTATCGACTGACGGAGGCATTGGCTACAAGTCACGTATTTCAACGTTGTCCTTTGACACCAACGGGAATCCTATTCCCTCTGAACATCGACAACGCGAAATTTTCGAAAGGTACTTTGCTCCCAACGGCGGCGCCACAACCAAGGAACGACGCAAAAGCCTTGAACAGCGAAAGAAGATCGTCGACCTCATCCATGCCGACGGAAAACAACTACAACGTGCGGTAGGCAAATCAGACTCGGAAAAGATCGATGAATACCTCGAGTCATTGAACTCGGTGGAAGAACAAGTCCGGCGCAACAAGCATTGGCTAGACATTCCAATGAAGGATTTTGATCCAGACAGTTTGAACTTCAACGTCGACGCAGCGATGGATCCTCAAGCCTACGTGCGTTCAACGATCGACCTAATGGTGCTCGGATTCCAAACCGACATGACCCGCGTCATGACCTACATGATGGCTCGTGAAGACGGCATGGGCTTTGGTGAAAACTTTCCCAAACTCGCGTTAGGAATCAAGAAAGGCCACCACTCCATTTCCCATGACAAAGCGAAGGATCACTGGGAACAGTGGGGCCGCTATGACGCCTGGTTGGCGAGCCAGTTTGCTTACTTCGTTAAGAAAATGAGCGAGACTCACGACGAACACGGCCCACTGCTTGACCACACAATGATGCTCTACGGCAGCGCGTGCAGTTCAACCCACAACGCTCGCAACTACCCTTTGGTTCTTGCTGGCGGTGAAAAAATGGGACTTAAGCACGGCGGCTATCACGTGTTCGAAGAAAAAGAAACACCGATGTCGAATCTGTTCGTCAGCATGCTCAACGCCGCCGATGTTCCCACGACATCCTTTTCCGACAGCACCGGCCCGTTGCCATCAGGAATCTTTTCGTAGCAGTCTGACCAACCGCCGATTCACTGAAAAAGCTGTCTCACACCAAACGTGTTAAATACACCAACGCCAACGTTGCCGATATTCTCAGCCGGTGAATTCCGAAGGATTAAAACGTCTCCCGGCGCGACCAAAAGTCGTTCAGCTGGATTGACCAGCGCTCGATTGAGATTCACGCGTATCGCAACTTGGCGACCGTCCGGGAGCTTTCGAATCACCGTCAACTCAGTTGGTCCAAATCTTCGATTCCCATTACCGACTGGTGCTCCACCGGCCAGTGCGACCGCTTGGGTAACATCCAAATCCGTATCCCTTGGAAGTGGAAATTCTCCGCCGCCAAGCAACCCGCCGGTGTAGTAAACTTCGGTGGGCCGAGCATCGACATGAACGATGTCGCCGCTACGAAGTGTTCCAGTCTGCTGATTCGGCCGTTGATAACGCCCGGCTCCACCGGCAGGAACTCGCAATGGAATGTTAGAGAATCGATTATCACTACGACCTGCAGCCGAGCGCCCCGAACGAGGAAACGCTTCGGTTGAATAGCTCGGCCGATAACTGGCACTACGCCTGACCCTCACATTAGGTTTCGCATTCAATCCGGGCAATCCGCCAGTTTCCAACAACGCGTTAAAAACATCGTTCTCACCAACCGGCAACTGCAACGACTCGACTCGGCTACTTTGATCACTTCGAAAAGTAACTGGCTGGTTACGTGTACGGCCTTGCGTCCTAGCTGGCAGATCTTGCCGGACAACAATCACGTTTGCCGTTCGCTTTCGCATCAGCGTAACCAAGATTCGATTTTGTTCGCTTAGTATCGGATTGTTGCCACCTTTAAACGTACGTTGTATCAATTCTTCGGCTTGACGTATCGTCAGCCCACGAACCGGCAGGCGTTTCACGAGTGGCAATGATATCGATCCATCTTCCATGACGAGCACCGGAAAACCGAGCGAAGGCGGCAAGTCGCTTCCCGCGGGTGGATTTTGAACGGGTGGGTTTGCGTTTATTTCCCCCAGCACACCTTCAACAAAGACCGCCAAAACATCCCCATCGTCCAAGTAGTAGTTCGCCTGCGGAGCTTGCTGTAGATAGCTGATATTAGATTGTTGACCGGCCCGATTTTGCTTGGGCGAAACTCTTGCTGCTGGAGGCAGCTGAGCGGCGGGGATACTATTAAATCGTTGCCCGCATGCGTTTGATGCCGAAGCGAGCACTAGAAATCCGACGGCGAGGGTTGTTTTGAACTGGTTCATGATCGTCACATGCAAAAGGATCTGGCTGTGTCCCGATTGTACATCACCGCTATAAATTGACCACGCAGCCGAACCGATACCCCCGGCAAATCAATTCAGGAGCTTGATGCTTGCTCACTCGACACATGAGCGAGGTACACAGTCTCGCGTCATGGGTGAGGCTACGAATCTCTGCGGACGTCCAGTTTCAGGCTTCTTTATTCGCGATCTTATCGGCAACCTTACGACCGGTCATGCTCATCGGAATATCCGCAATCTGCGAAAGTGACACCCACTGAGTCGGCCCAGGCATTTTCTTCATTCGACCAGTGACCGAATCCGTCTGGAAACAATCCAGTGTGATCCGGAAACGAGTCACCGCGTGTTTGATCCGAATATCGGTTGAAGTCAGCGAGACCGTTAAACCGGTCATCGTTTTCAAATTCTCGGACAGCTGTTCCAAGATCACTGCCAACGCTGCTCCCTGCGGCTTATTTCGTTTGGGGATTTTGGTTTCGATTTCAAACCGTGGAAAATCCCATAAATTCTCCCACCGTTCACCGGGGCCACACTGGCGAATCAAGAACTTATTTTTTCGTCGCACCAACAAGACCGCCTCATGAAGATCCTCATACTTCATCTTCTTGGACGCCGCCGGGATCAGTTCTTGCAAACCCTTGACCGCCGTTGGGCACAAATCATGGATCGGACAGATCAAACACTTAGGGCGTTTAGGAGTACAAACCTGATTGCCGACTTCCATTAACGCTTGATTAAAATCACCGCAACGATTTTTAGGTAGCAACGACTCCGAAAACTCCCACAAGGCTTTTTGGCTGGCTGAGGTTTTCGGGTCCGACCGCATTTCCATTAGCCGCGCAAACAACCGAATCGTGTTTCCTTCGAGGATCGGCAGTTGCTGGTCTTTTGAAATCGACAAAATCGCACCCGCGGTGTACCGCCCAATTCCCGGCAGAGCCAAAACTTCATCGAACGTTACCGGAAACCGACCGCGATGGTTTTCTACAACCAGCTTCGCCGCTGCGTGTAGCTGACGGGCTCGTCGGTAATACCCAAGCCCTTCCCACAACTTCAACACATCTGCTTCGTCGGCAGCGGCTAGTTTCTTAACGGTCGGAAACTGCTTCATAAAACGCAAGTAGTAATCGATCACGGTTGCAACTTGCGTTTGCTGCAACATGATTTCGCTAACCCAAATCCGATACGGCGTTTTGTTTTTACGCCACGGCAGGTCGCGTTGGTTTTCATCAAACCAAGCGAGCAGTCGTTTTTGAAGCGGTTTAACCGAAGTTGAAGAGAGCATTGATATCAAGCAAACAAAAAAATTACCAGAAAGCGCCCTAACAGAAAGCCGCCAGCCCCATAACGGAAAGCCCCCTCTCCTCGTGAATTCGGACGAACAGGCTTTGCACTTTTATCAAACGT
>CAZORR010000242.1:0-4213 GCA_964582115.1 uncultured Pirellulaceae bacterium | reverse complement strand
CCAGCGACTGGCCTCCCGATACCAAACGATATGCCAATGTTGTCGCAAACCCGGTCAACCCAAACAGCAAAAAGTGCTCAGCGATCTTGTGAAAGAAAAAGTATCGTAAATCGAGCCACGCTGAAGGATGGTCCCAAACACTCTTGGGAAACAAGAACTGCAAAAAGCTTCCACTGGCGGCTTCTGCATCAATTTCCGTAGCGTGCTCGCCCCTAGCTTTAATCGCTTTATAAACAAAATATGCCGCCACAACCGACGACAACAGATACAGCCAGTAGATTCGATTGTTAGGCTCAAGAGGGAACATCAAAACATCAGCGGCTTGATCAAATATTGCGATCAGTATTTCAAAAACCCATTGCATCTCGCACTCCTATCATTTTAGCGCACCGATTCCGCAACCTACTTGCCAGTCATCTCACACGCGTGTTTTCGTATTATTACTAAAAAACAGCATCCGCGTCCCCCCAAAAAAACGGCCAACTCGAATGACAAAAACGCCCTGCGAAATATCGCAACGCGTTTTTGGATTTTCAATTTTCACCTACTTCTACTACCGCCCTGGGAACGTGTAAGCAGAATTTTTCGGGTCAAAGTCTTTGTCAGTCAAGCCAACATTAAGCTTGATATTGATATAAGTGTATTGTTCAAGAATCTCTGGCTTAGCTCCAGGGGTCTTGGGCCAATCGTACGCCGTGTACCGAACTGGCAAATTTAGCTCGTCGTCGATCACAACTTGGGCTTTGTAAAACTCATAAGGAGCCCGCTTTTCTTTATGAACGAGCTCGATTAACGAACACGGTCGGTTTTTCAATTTTAGTCCATCACGGTAAGTAACTTCGCACATCCCCGCTGCTTTATCTCGAGAAGCCTTCTCAATCAACTTGACAATTAGATTTTCCAATCCTGCTTCGTAAATCGGATAGCGTTGCCCTTGCATTGCCATCATACCCGTTGGCGAAAGCTCAAAGGTCCTCATACCGACGATGCCACCTGGCTGATGAGCCAAAAGGTTGCCGTCGTCACGACCGTCCACCCATAACACTTCCCGCCCCGACGCGTCACGTGGCTGCAAAAATTTCATGTAAATGCTAAAAGGCACCTGCTGACCTTGAGCGTCTACTCGAGGGCAACGAATCTTTAGATCCATGAAACTTGTTTTACTCAGTACACCTTTGATACGCTCACGCTTGGCCATTCTGGCCGTGTAATCAGTAACATTGCTACGCATTGAGGCCAACGCGCTATCAGCAAATAATAAAGCTCGGTCGAGTGGATGAGCGGCTGCTATCGGCGTGACTGGCAACGCTCGCTTGGCATCAGGCACAACTTTTGGCTCAACAGTCGATCCTTTAGGCTCTAAAAAAGGAACATTCGCCGGGGCGGTTCGGCCCAAATTCGGATTGGTTCCCGAATCCGCAGCTAACGGCCTCTTGGCCATCCGATAGAGTGGCTCAATGAGCGGCTTAATAATCGTAGCTTGTGAGTCGGCACCAGCTACTTCTTGACCATTGACAACACTTGGCATCCAGCAGGAAGCCAAAACCGCAGCACTAAAACCGGCACGTGTAAGAAAATTAAATGATTGCATCTGCGATTGATCCTCCATGACCTGCCGAAAATCCGAGATTGATCGGCCAACATTTCTTCCTGAAATTGGGCCCGCTCAGATCAAACGAAATTTTATCCGCTTGTTACAGATCCAACAATCGCGAGTCATTACCCCCCCCAAACACGCTAGCACTTGTTTGCCAAACAAAATCCACATGCACTGTAGACCTTCTTATCCCGTCGCTACCCGGAGTGTCTTCGAGGCGTTCGTCGCTAAGTTAGCTATCGCCTTTTGTGGGACAAAACATACGCAGTGAATCATTCCACGTTAGAACCGGGCGAGGGTTAAAACTTACGCCAGTCATTACAAACTAAAGCGTTTATCCTCACCAATTCACTATCGCGCCTTCAAAATCCGAACAAACCGATTTTGTTAGCTAAGACTACGGCCTCGCTTGCTGGTGGATTTTATGCTAACCGTCCCTACCAATATCGCTCTAACACGATTTGGCCGGGCGACTTACTGCGATGTTTTTTCATTTCTCGTTTACCGAGTGTTTCTTCCATCGAATCGAGCATAGCTGGATTTCCACAAAGCATCACCGTTGAATTAGAGGCCTGACACTCCCAACCGACACATTTTTCGATTTGGCCGTCTTCAAACAAGTTTGGAATTCGCCCGGACAAACAACCATCGGCCTCCTCACGCGTAAGTGACTGTACGAACTTGAATCGCCCCGGAAATTTATCCTTAAGCCAATTCAACTCTTCGGTATAAGCCAAGTCGCGGTGATACCGAACCCCATGCACCAAAACGATTTTTTCGTAACTAGTCCACGCTTGGTCGGTTCGCAACATCGCGATGTACGGCGCCAACCCAGTTCCAGTTGCGACCAACCACAGCATTTCCGCGTCGGGGGCTTTATTAAGCGTAAAACGCCCCGCACCGGCATCCGACACCTCGACCGTGTCACCAACCTCCAACGCCCACAACTTGGGCGTCAATTCGCCATCGGGCACCAAAACGATAAAAAACTCTAACTCGGGACCAAACGGCGAAGCCACCGAGTATGGACGATTGATTCGCCGCGGCTGGTCTGGTTTTTCTGCATCCGGTTCCCCCGGCAGCGCCAGATGCAAAAACTGCCCCGGAACAAACGGTTTAACGCCAGCAATACTAACGGAAATCGTAAACAAGCCGTCGGTCCAGACTTGTTTCTTGGTGATCGTGCCCTTCGTCCAATTCGGCATCTGAATCTTCCGTTGTAAATTTTCGGTATCACAGCCAAAGGTAGGATTTGACCGCTGTAAGGATCCCATTTTCTGCCGAATCACCTTTGATTCATATTTATTGAACCAAAAGCCGCCGACGCCGTCTTCGTTCTAATCTTTGCGTATTTATTTACCGTTTGCAATTAAAGCAGACCAGTTTCATGGCCCTTGCCGGTTGGCCCTGTCCAAAAATGCGTTTTTTCCTATAAATACGCATTCTAAATATACAAAAAACATTTGCCGTAGGATTTCGGATGACTGCCGAAAACGATTTCGACCCCCAAAATATCCCCAGCCGTTTCGATTTTTTGGATGCGCAAGAACGTATCACCAAAATGTGGGACGAAGGCGAGTACTTCCACGCCAAGGTCGATCCGACAAAAAAACCATACACGATCGTCATCCCACCACCCAACGTAACCGGCGCCTTGCACTTGGGCCACGCCTTGAACAACACGCTTCAAGATGTCGTGATTCGCATGAAGCGGATGCAAGGCTTCAACGCGCTGTGGATGCCTGGAACCGACCACGCCGGGATCGCCACCCAAGCCGTGGTCGAACGCCGCCTCAAAGAAAACGAAAACAAAACCCGTCACGACCTCGGCCGCGAAGCACTCGTCCAACGCATCTGGGACTGGAAGGACCAATACGAAAAACGGATCCTCGGCCAGCTAAAACAAATGGGCGCCAGCTGCGATTTCAAACGAACTCGTTTTACGCTCGATGACACCTGCGCAACCGCCGTTCGCACGACGTTCTTTGACCTGTTCAAAAAAGATCGCGTCTACCGCGGCAAACGACTGGTCAACTGGGACACTCACCTGAACACTGCCGTCAGCGATGACGAAGTAGAAAACAAAACCACCCAAGGCCACTTCTGGCACTTCATGTACCCCGTCGTGGACCCCAAACCCGGCGAACCGACTCACGTCATGGTCGCCACAACTCGTCCGGAAACCATGCTCGGCGATACCGCCGTCGCAGTTCATCCGGATCCGTCTCGCGCATTTTCAAAAGTCGCTTCAGAGCTAAAAGATAAACTCTCCAAAGCTACCGACGCTGAAAAACCAGCCGTCGACGAACAAATCGAAGCGCTCGCCAAACGCAAAACAGAAATGCTCGCACCGTTAGAACTGCTGCGCGACATGGCGGCCGATGGCCGGACGTTGATGCTGCCGTTGATGGATCGAGAAATCCCGATCGTCGCAGACGAGTGGGCCAAACCCGAACTTGGTTCGGGTTGCGTAAAGATCACTCCGGCTCACGATCCGAACGATTATGAAGTCGGCAAACGCTGCGACTTGCCAATGATCAACATCATGAACCGCGACGGCACGCTGAACGTTGAAACCGGCAAGTACGCCGGTTTGACGATGAAGCAGGGACGCAA
>CAZORR010000241.1:0-4227 GCA_964582115.1 uncultured Pirellulaceae bacterium | reverse complement strand
CGGAAGCAGCGGACACAGTCCGCCAACTTGGTACCGCCACCTAAACCGACCAACTCGAGCTTGTCACCACGTTTCACGGAAGTGGTCGCCAATTCGGCTGGTTCAACTCCTTTAGGCACCCAGACCCACAACAATGCCACGTCTTTGGCCTCATCATACTCAACCACCCGGCAACCTTTGGCGCGACGCTTGTTGCGATACGTAACTTTGATTTTACTGCCGATGGCATCGTCTTGAACAACATGCCATGCTGTTAACACTAAACCCTCGTAGCCGCCTTTTACTTCTTCTTTTTTGTCGACTCGAATCAAAACGCCGGTTCCTGAACCGTGTTCAGTTGAAACCTCTACGATCGTATCATGATACTTTGCGTAGGGTGTCCATTCCCAAAGGTCAGAACCTTTGCCAACAGGCTGGGTTGCCTTCTTCGGCTCAGCCTGCTGTGGTGGATCAACCGGAATCGTCGGCGATTCTTGTAGGTGGAAGATCGGTGGAGAAGAAAGAGGGGTCGATGGTGTTTGAGCGATCGTAATCGACGAAAAGAATACGATGCTCACAATAAAAAATAAGCTCTTCATAACTGCCTCCTAGGCAGGCGAGTCCGTCGCTGGCTCCAAACGGAGAGTCCGAATCGAGTCTTGCGGCGACTCTCGCCTTTAAGACTTGTACGTGGACGAGTCGCTGCCTTTCAAAACATGGACGGGTCCATTAGTTTTGATCGGAAACGCAGGGTTGTCCCGTTAACAAACTTACCTTGAGTCGCCGTTTTCATCTAATCCGCAAACTCAAAGTGAAAAAACACACCCCTGTGCTACCCCAGCGGGGGAGCAATCGTCCTTTGCTAGCAATAATAGGTTTTTCGGTCGTGAAAGGCCAGCGACAAACCAGGCGAAATCTATCATGAACCGATATGCCTGCATTTGCCAAAGCAAATAAATATCCTACCCGTGAATTGGCCTACATCCCACTTTGGCAGGTGACAATTTTGTCCAAACACAACTTGTTGAAGGTGGCTCAACAAAAAAACAGGGCGTCGATCACGACGCCCTGCAAGAGTTTAAAAATCTATTCTACCTTCAGCCGTTAGCAGCATCCGCTGTCGGTGTCACAGCAAGATGTTTCTTTGTAGTCGGCGCCTTTGGTTTGTCTTGCGGTCCGTACCATCGGCGTCTTAGTGCCGAGCGAACCGGCTTGGTTCGATGGGCCACAATCAAACAATTTCGCTTGATCCAATGGAATTTCGACTCGCGGTTCGATGGGGCAAAACAGGTCTTTGTAAGGTTGCTGCTTGAGCGTATTGAACGTTTTATCACAGACCGCCATCTTTTGACCGCGTTCGTAAATTGCACCATCGTCATCGACGACTTGTTTGAATGGTCCTTTGTAGATGACGGCTTGGTTTCGTTCTAGACAAGGCCCAATCGTTCCCTTGTAAGCGACCACGGTAACTGAACGGAATTCGATTCCTTCAACGGTTTGCCATGGTTCAGATTCGCGTTTTACGATTTCCAATCCGGAGAAACCAGCCCGCTCAAACTCGGCCATGAATTCGTCTTCACGCCAAGCACCCGAAATGCATCCTGACCAGAGGTGAGGATTGTCTTGCATGTGAGCCGGTACGTCTTCATCGGAAACGATATCGCTGATCGCGGCACGTCCGCCTGTTTTCAACACGCGATAGATTTCTTGAAATAGCTGTTGGCGATCCTTTGGACGGACCAAATTCAAAACGCAATTCGAAACCACGCAGTCGACCGAATCCGATTCAATCATCGGTGTTTCGACTTCCAATCGTTGTTCAAGACGACGGCGTTCGATGATATTCTGGACTCCCGTTTCAGTGATGTCGCCCAATTTTGATTCGAGTGACTCCAAGTCAAGCGCCAAGTTTTGAATCACGCCACAACGAAAATCAACGTTACTGTAACCAATCTTTTCAGCAACTTGATCTTGGTATCGACGAGCCAAATCAAGCATCTCTTGATTGCAATCCACGCCGATTACTTTGCCTTCAGCGCCAACCACCTGTGAAGCGATATAACAGAGCTTACCGCCACCTGAGCCAAGATCCAAAACGGTTTCACCGGGATTCACATAAGGCGATGGGTCGCCGCAACCGTAGTCGCGGTCGATAATTTCTTGTGGAATCACCTCCAGCAACTCGGGGCGATACTGTACTGGACAACACAAAGCAGCTTCTCGTTCTTCGGCTGCTTTCGAATAGCGGTCAGCAACAGCATTTTCGTAATTGATCTTAGTAGACATGGGCGGTATGAAAAAAACAGGAGTGATTTAGAAATTTAAAAACAGTTTAAAGTGTGTGGTAAAACCCAAGTCGGTCTTACCAATTCTTTTGAAAATTTGTTTGGATCACCATTAAAACCTTTTCGGTGAAACTTTCAAAGCCACGTTGGTGACAAATTTAGTGCTAGTTGACTTACAGTTTTATTCTGGTCTTGGTCGATTTCGGTCTCTTTCTTATCAAAACCGCTCTTAAACACTGGTTACGTGGTCATTCCGTCGCAAAATGCCGCCACAAGCACTTATACAGATTCCGTCAAAACGGCGTCCATCGACCAAAAACCAGCCAACTGGACCATCCTAAATTTATTCGCGATCCGTAAATTCCAAACCAAACCACCAGTCAACCGGTAACAAAAACCAAACCACCAATAACGCGTTGAAGTGAAAACCGAACGACACGAATGTCGTCAGAACGCCCAAATAGAAACCAAACAACCCGAAGCCCAATCCATATCGCAGCCAGCGATGAAAGACCACTAAAATACAAGCGCATTCAATCAACAGCGCGCCGGTTTGCATCCATGCCGTCAGCCGAACGTCGTAAAGCAACAGCTGCCCGAAAGGAGAAGGGTCCCAGCCGAATAGTTTCGTCCAAAGTTGCAACGAAACCCCGTTGCCCCAGTCAAACCCCGAACTCAAAATTTTGGTAAAACCAGCCAGCGAATGGAACCAACCAAGATAAAACACGCACAGCAAAAACACCCACCGCGGATAGCAACGTCGCAGTTCTTGGTTACTCGAATCCCTTGATAGAGCCACATCGATCTCGCGATGATAAAACTGAAACCACATCGCGTGAACCACCAACAACATGTTGGTCACGTTAAAAACATGAGCCCCGTTGGTTAAGTTTTCCATCCGTAGCGACCACAGCAGCATCCCTAGCAAGACCGTCAACCAACAACTAACCGGCGTCCAGACTCGCATCCACCATAGCACTGCCGCAGCGATCAAGCCGACTCGGGCCAACGTAAAAAACAATCCGTTTTGCAACAAACCAACCGGCAACCAAGCAAATATCGTTGCAGGAGCATGGCTACGAGGGCCAACCGAAAATTCAATCGGAAACAACGCTACGATAACCACAACGGCCAACAGGATGCGAACCGACACCATGCCATACCGCAAATCTGCGACACTCAGCAACCATGATTGCCAGCTCGGCCGGCCAATGGTTGATGGCTTTCCTTCACCGGCGGCGGGCGAATCCGTTTGTTTCTTTGAAGCAGTCACACAGAATCTCTTCGCTTTACTCTCATTCTTGCGACTCAATAACGCCCACTGGTCGTTCGACTTTTAACTCGACAACCGTTTCCGCCGGACAATGGTCTACGCATCGCACCAACGATCGCTTGACGGTGACGAATTCTCGCTCGGGCATTTCGGCGAGCTTCTTTTGGACGTGCGACCTGAGCTGATCAACGGTTGATGTTTCACCAAACCCATGCAGGGTAGGCTGAGCCTGAATGCCCATGCCGAGCCCCGGCGGGTTGCCATCGTAAACCAAGTGCAAACCGAAAGGTTCGCTGTCGATCGGTTGTCCATTTTCGTCAAACACTTCGTAGACGCTGTATTGGTTGGGCTGGTCTGAGAACATCGGCGAAATCGTAAACGGGTACATCTCTCCGACCACCATCGGCCCGACTAGGTTAATGATCACGAAAGCGACCACGCACAAGATTTCAAGTTTTCGATTCACTAAGTTCATGCGTAGGATTGTAGCGATTTATTTCCAAACAACGAGGACCGCCAGAGAAAGTCGCGTGACATTTAATCGGCTAGGTGATTCGTCGTGTCAGCTGCACTGTTTCTAGTATCAGTTTTAGCAGAGTCTTAGCGAGTTCACTTTGGAGAGAAAAGCCTAAAGGCATTACTACGAGCATACCACCCAAAATTGTTGCCTGGAGCAAAAGACACCTTTGG
>CAZORR010000240.1:0-4247 GCA_964582115.1 uncultured Pirellulaceae bacterium | reverse complement strand
CTTCGCCTCCAAGAAAGGATCAAAGAACCCCAGCCTCGCCAAACGTGGTTTTGGCCTGGGTAAGTTTTCTCGTTTAGGTTCCGCAACAACCATAGTCGCGACTGGCAGAGGCTCCGGCTCCGGCATCGATCGAAATGGATTATCGCTGGGATCCCGGTTAGGCATTCGTTTTTACGTTTCTTCAAAACATTACAAAAACAAAGCCATCGACGCGGGGGCTTTGTTATCAGGTTAAAAAAACGTTCCGCGATTGCAAATCCTATTCAGCACCAGACTCGAAATTAGCCGAAGAAACCGCCTTTATTCACTGGCAATCAGCAAATCAACCCTCCACTCGATCACCAACCGCTTGTGGATTAAACTATTTCGTGTCAATCAAGTGGCATCGGCTTCTAGCCTGTGATCATTTGCGATACTACAAACCTTTCACTTCAAAGTTGAAAGGCTACTGATTTACAAACAACGACAAAAAGTAACCTGGCAAAGGGTTGGTTGAACGTGAAGGCATTGGTAACCGGGGCAAACGGTTTTTTAGGATTTCATGTCGTCGAAGCCCTCGTCGAACACGGCTACGAAGTCACGGCGATGACTCGCAAACCCGACGAACGATTTGAGCGACTGAACGTCCCCCAAGTCCATGGCGACATCCGCAGCGTGGGCTGCATCAAGTCAGCTTGCCAAGGCCAAGAAGTCGTCTTCCATACGGCTGCGATATCCGGCATCTGGGGACCGTGGAAGCTCTACCACACCGTCAACACCATCGGCACCAAAAACGTCATCCAAGCTTGCCTTGAACAAGACGTCGGTCGTTTAGTTTATACCAGCAGTCCGAGTGTCACCTTCAACGGCGACCATCAAATCAACCAGGACGAAACCGCCCCCTACCCCAAACAGTGGCTCTGCAATTATCCGCACACCAAAGCCTTGGCCGAACAAGCCGTCTTGGCCGCCAACGACCCAACCGAGTTGTTGACGTGTGCGCTTCGGCCTCATTTGATCTGGGGGCCCGGCGACCAACACTTGATCCCTCGGCTCATTCAACGTGCTCGATCGGGACAACTACGCCGAGTAGGTGACGGTCGCAACCGCGTGGACAACATTTATGTGACCAACGCCGCCGACGCTCATGTGATGGCCGCCGAAGCCCTTGAAGCCGGTTCGCCGGTCGCAGGCAGCGCGTATTTTCTGTCACAAGACGATCCGGTCAACTGCTGGGGTTGGATCAATGAAGTCTTAGAGCTCGCCGGGATTCCTCGAGTTCGCAAATCAATTTCTTACTACTGGGCCCACAAACTTGGTCAAGCCTTAGAAACTTGGCACGACCTGAAGGGCGCCGACGGCGAGCCACGGATGACGCGTTTTTTAGCAGCTCAACTGGCCAAAAACCATTTCTTTGACATCTCACGAGCCAAAAAGGACTTCGGCTACTATCCCCGAGTCTCCAACGCAGAAGGCATGAAGCAGCTGGCAAAGTCCCTGCATGGCGAACCTGCTAGGTAAATCAACCGCGAATCGAAATCCGTTACTTTGCCGTGCGAAAACGACAATAATCGACACTAATTTTCGCTCTAGAGAGCAAACCGTTTCCATTCAAGTTCTTTGGAAGCGCCAAAGTTGATGAGGTAGCCAATTTTCTTTTTAATGATCCGCATGTAGTTGAATTGTTGAGCCTCATGTTCAGGGGCGAGCGTTTTTACAGCTTTCAGCTCAACGACGATTTCATCAAATACAAGCAAGTCAGGGCGATACACGGTAGCCAAAGTCTGGTCTTTGTAGACCACTACGATATCTACCTTGCTTTGGTAAGCAATATTCCGCAAGCTAAGTTCGATCTCCAAACTTTGTTTGTAAATCTCTTCCGACATTCCATATCCCAACACGTTGTAGACTTCAAACGCCGCGCCCATCAGGTCGTAGCCTTTTTGCTTCAACATGTTTCGCTCCCTTGGAATGAGTCAATGTGAGAACACTAATTCCAGCCGGAAAGAAAGCAAAATCCGTCCGCGCCAATTAGTGGAGATTAGTGCGAATTAGTGTTCCCTTCTTTCGCCTTTGATTATCACTACTTGTCTTGGCGGCGTTCGAGCACAAAGTAGGACAACGGGATTTTGAAGGGGCCGAATTTCGCGACGGCTCGGCCGAGCATGTGGTTGTCGTCGATTTTAACGACTTGGTCTTCTAACAACCGCGCCGGATCTTTGGCCGGGTTGTTGCCATCAGCGTAAGAGAACGTGTGACCGTGGCCAAAGAAGCCGCGACCGTTTGCCTGCTGCACGGCAAAGCTGCCGCGCCGCTCAAAGTCTTTGGCTCGCAGATCGTACTTTGGCTGCCAGCCGTTTAAACGAACTTGGCCTGCCTTGACTTGTTTGACTTGAACGTTGTCGCCATAACCTCGACCGCAGCCATCCACTTGGATGTCTTTGATAAACTGACTGTAGCCAGCGATTTCAACGATGCCCTTATTGACGCCGTTCCACTGACCGTTCAACTCCGCCGGATGAGGTGTTGTTCCATTGCGGTACATGCGTCGATACTGCAGGAGTCGATGTTGATCGGTCGCCATCAAATCACTGCGACGCGGTACTCGACTGGACGGACCAAGTTCGGGGTCCGCGTGATAATTCGCCGACGGATGTTGCGATGTCGGTGCGTACGTTTGAGAATGCAGATAGTGGTCTTGCTGAACATCGCCTTCTATCCACTCTTGGGCGCCGACCGAATCGTATTCAACGACCGAACCCAACGATTGCGTCTCATGCACCTGAGTCACAGATGCCGTCGCCGAAGGCATATACGCTGGTTGAAGCTGACCCGGGGCATGCTTCGTTGCTGATCCGCTGGCCCCACGAGAGGTAGAACCGTAGGCTTGTTGGGCGACAGATTGATTTTGTTGGGTTAACAGGGATGTCAACAAGATCGCCAAGATGCCACATTGACGCAGGTTTTTGAAGGAAATAATCATGTTTTGCTTTCGTGGTAGGACGTTCTTTGAATCGACTCTTCGCGACCGTTAGCCGGATGTTTTTGTGTGATGTCGCCAAAATCGCCTCCAATTCCAGCTTCAACGCCCGTAAGATGGCGCAGTCGCGCCGATTAAATGGGTTGGTTGTCAATCCGTTAAAAAACCGGTAGTGTTCTGCGTCTGGAAACCACCTGTCATTCCACCTGAGAGCCAATGCTCAACTATCCAAAACCCGACGAAATGCCGGACGATCAACGGATCGTCATCACTGGGCTTGGTCTTACCTCTCCCAACGGCAACAGTTTGCCGGAATTCCGTGAGTCGCTACTAGCCGGTCGCAGTGGCGTTGAAGACTACGAGATCCGTTACTTTGGTAAAACAGTCGCCGGCGTTTGTAACTTTGATGCCAAGCGTCACCAGAACCGCCGCGAGATTCGTCGAGGCACCCGCGCTGGAAGCGTCGGTTGCTACTGCGCGCACGAAGCGATTCAAAATTCGGGCCTTGATTGGGACAATGTCGACAAGACCCGTGTCGGAATTTATGTCGGGGTTACCGAACACGGCAATGTCGAAACCGAATCCGAGATTCACGAAATTCGACAATACGACTACGACGTCAAAGTTTGGTCGCATCATCACAACCCGCGAACGGTTGCCAACAACCCAGCAGGTGAGATCGCGTTAAATATGGGCATCACGGGACCGCACTACACCATCGGTGCGGCTTGTGCGGCCGGCAACGCTGGTTTGATTCAAGGCTTGCAGATGCTGCGTTTGCACGAATGTGATTTGGCGATCGCCGGCGGTGTTTCTGAGAGCATTCACACATTTGGGATCTTTGCGGGCTTCAACAGTCAGAACGCGTTGGCGACCCATGCGGATCCGACGAAGGCTTCACGACCGTTTGACAAAAACCGAAACGGAATCGTCGTAGCTGAAGGCGGTTGTTTGTATACGCTTGAACGTTTGGCCGATGCCAAAGCACGTGGGGCGAAAATCTACGGCGAGATTATTGGTTACGCAATCAATACCGACGCGACGGACTTCGTTTTACCTAACCCTGAACGTCAGGCCCAATGTATGAAAATGGCCCTTAAACGGGCTCACCTGAACTTTGACGACATCGACATTGTTAGCACGCATGCAACGGGGACTGGCATGGGAGACGCGTTGGAATGCGATGCGGTCCGGCGAGTCTTTGGCAAGTCAGACAAAACCAATATAAATAATGCAAAAAGCTTCATTGGGCATACGATGGGGGCGGCAGGTGCGTTAGAATTGGCCG
>CAZORR010000239.1:0-4274 GCA_964582115.1 uncultured Pirellulaceae bacterium | reverse complement strand
CTTTGCCATGTTGGCCAAAGCACTGGATTCTCAAAGGCTAGTTTGTGCGATACGATTAATACTTGTACCGTCTGTTTCGCAATCGAGTCAACGAGCCATTCTATGTCTTCTCCTGCCGTTCGCTACCTCGTGTTTGACATTGAAAGCATTGCTGACGGTGATTTGATTGCCAAAGTTCGCTATCCCAACGAAAACTACAGTGCCCAAAAAGCCATCGAGGTTTACTGTGCTGAGCGGATGGAACAATATGGTACCGAGTTTATTCCTTATACGTTCCACATTCCAGTTTCGGTCGCAGTGATCAAAATCGGCGAGGATCTAGATTTAATCGACATCGTTACGCTGGATTCGCCCGAGTTTCGTCCGCACGTGATTACCAAGCATTTTTGGGATGGTTGGAAAGCTTACAAAAAACCAACGCTTGTGAGCTTCAACGGACGGACGTTTGACATTCCATTGATGGAACTATCGGCCTTCCGATATGGCATCTCGATTCCCGAGTGGTTCAATATCAATGACCGCGCTTACGATCAAAAGCGAAATCGTTACAACCAAGGATCTCACTTTGATTTGCAAGAAGTGATTACAAATTTTGGAACGACTCGGCTGAGCGGCGGCTTGAATCTGATGGCCAACTTGATTGGGCGTCCAGGCAAAATGGGGGTCGCCGGCCACATGGTTCAAAACATGTACGACAATGGACAGCTGGAAGCGATCAACAACTATTGCCGCTGCGATGTTCTGGATACCTACTTCGTGTTGCTACGAACCAAATTGCTAACCGGTGAAATTAGCTTAGAGCGGGAACAAGAATTGATTGACAATACGGTAGCCTGGCTGAAGGAAAAATCAGAAGCGTTTCCGGTTTACGCGGAGTACCTAAAAGAGTGTCGTGACTGGAACAATCCGTGGATCGACGCAAAAGAAACAACAGATGAAATGCCTGCAAGTACTGACCAGACCAGCGATGCCAGTAACGAAACGGCGATATAAATCGAACACTAAGAGCTTATCCCACAACCTTTTCGAGCGACGCATTTTTCTACTTTGTCGCGAGGTATTGGGATAAGCACCAAGTTCAAAATCCTCTTTGCATCAACCTAATCTTTTAAAAAACTTGTGTAACGCTTGCCGTTAAATGCGACTATGAAAAAAGCTGAACGAGCCGCCTTCGTGATGCAGCGTTTGGCTGATCTTTATCCAGATCCGCCGATCCCGCTGGACCATTCAAACCCGTTCACTTTATTGGTAGCGGTGCTGTTAAGTGCCCAATGCACCGACGAACGCGTGAACCAAGTTACCCCTCGGCTCTTTCGCCGCGCTCGCAGCGCCAAAAAAATGGCAACCGTTCCCGTTGAAGACATTTTGGAGATCATTCGGCCTTGCGGGTTGTCTCCAACGAAGTCGAAAGCGATCGCCAAGCTATCTAAAATTTTGGTTGAGCAGTACAACGGCAAAGTCCCGCAGGACATGGAGGCACTTGAATCACTACCAGGTGTCGGGCACAAAACTGCCAGTGTGGTCATGGCTCAGGCCTTTGGTGTACCGGCGTTTCCTGTTGATACACATATCCATCGGCTGGCT
Source organism: uncultured Pirellulaceae bacterium (assembly GCA_964582115.1). Taxonomy (GTDB): domain Bacteria; phylum Planctomycetota; class Planctomycetia; order Pirellulales; family Pirellulaceae; genus Mariniblastus. Next base: position 2,690 of record CAZORR010000239.1, on the reverse strand, counting down.
CAACGCTGGGGGCTAACCAACGGTAAGAACGTCAAGCAAACCGAAGCCGATCTGAAAAAGCTGTTTCCCGAAGAGTCCTGGAACAAGCTGCATCTGCAAATTATTTTTTATGGCCGCGAATACTGCTCGGCCCGCGGTTGCGACGGTACGATTTGTGAGATCTGCAATACATGCTATCCCAATCGAAAGAAGCCTAAACTCACGAAAAAAGCTTAACCGGAGTGCTGGCGCAGTAATTTTCCAAACAGTTTGCAAAGCGATCAATGGCTGTGTCAGGCCAAAGTCCTTGGGGATTGCGATTGTCTTATATTAGTTCGGATCTAGAATAGAGCCCCTCTGATAGAAAGTTGTTAGCAATTGAGTAATTGAATGGCGGTGGGAATTGAATGCCCGGTCTGCGAGGCCGTTTTTCAGGTAAAACAAGTGGGCCGTAAAGTCGGCATCCGCTGTCCAAAATGCGATCGTAAGTATCGATTCTCAAAAGAAATTTTGGCCACCCAACAACCCGCCGACAAAACCACCGCTGCTAAGGTAAGCTCAAAGGGATCTGAAGATTCGCCTGCTTCTGAAAAAGTGAAAACGAAAAAACGTTCTGCTGGCGTTAAAACTTCTGCCAAGAAAAAATCCGCAGGGCAATCAAAAACACCACCTGCTGAATCTACTCCAGGCAGCCGTCGATCGGCGAAAGCCACCAGCAAAAGTGATGTTGCACTCAACCAACTCTCGTCCAAAGTGGCGCAAAAGCACTTGTCAGGGGAAATCGATTCTGAACAAAGCGCCCCGTCAAAGATGTCGTTAATTCAAGAGCGAAAAAATGCGAGAGATCGACGTCAGACGTTCCGTGCGATCATCACGATCGTAATCCTATCTCTCACAACAGCGGTTTTGGGCACGATCCTTTATCGACAAATATACTCTCCACCAACTGCTCAAGCCGCCAACAAAACGGACTCGTCCACCGAGAACGCGTCAATCCACTCCGACCTTTTCGACCCATCTCTTTTGCCCCAGCAATTGGCAGGGATCGAAGATGAACCCTTAGTTGAATTTGACGACACGGAAGAAGATGATGAGCCCGATGAATATGAAAAGCCGATCGAGTTACCACGGGTTCTGGCCGACGAATTGCCAAAACGTGAATTTGAGTACTTCAAAAACGAAGAACTACGCTCCGTATGGAAACGCATTCGTCCGCGGTTGGTCTCTCTTGACGTGCGTACCGACTTAGGCGTTGTACCATCGGTCGGTATCGTCGTGGACTCGCGAGGCTGGGCTTTGACGAGCAACCAATTGGTCAGCAAATGGCCGGACGTATCAGCCACGGCGTCGGCACGAGACATTGATGCTTACTATGACTACGTAGACGCTCAAAAACAAACCGATGACACCTCCACCAGTTCGACTTTGTTGACGGACGTTTCTAAAGGCATCGCGAGTGCTCAAGCCAATCGCGACCAAGCACTGATCGCGCTCAATACACGATTTGTCGTTGCGTTAGATAAGTTCGAATATGCGTCTCGAAACATTATCGTTCCAGGAATGTACTTGGCGCAAGTTGCTCCACCGTCGCCGACCAATCCGTACGGTACGGAAGAAGTCAAAGTGCATCTACGACAAGAATTTGAAGAACTGGAAACGGAGGCTCGCGATAAAGCCAAGACGCTTGGAATTAATGATCCTTCAGCATCTTGGTTGGTCACCACCAAAAAAGGCTCGCCCGCCATCGGAACACCCGTTGTAACGCGGTCCGGCAAGTTAGCTGCAACTTATGTGTTTTCAACAAAGCAATTTGCTTATTTCTTGATGGCTGATCAAACCAAACAATTGATCGCTCAAGCGGGAGCCTCGGGAGCTGAAAACGGCAAGCTAAAGCTTGTGAATGCGGGGATCGAATTACTTTCAGAAGACCACACGATGGCCCGACCGAGCCAGTTTATGAACCTAGCCGGTATTGCTTGCGAAGGCTTTAAGTGGATCCCCGAAGACGTCAAACAATACCAACAGTTGCAAAAGTTCTCGCGGCATTTCGGTTTGGTTACCGAGTTTATCAGGGACCATCAAGACGACCCATCAGAATCGGTTTCGCTGAGCATTTTGAGTGATCAGGTAAAACGCTGGAAGCAATCACTTGAGGGGAGCATTCGCGATTCGAATAAAGTAAGCCCGGAAAAAATTGAACAGCTAAATGTGATGGCTCTAAAAAAATTGATGGCTCGTAAACCCAGCAACGCCAATACCTACATTCCCTTTGTGGCCGAAGTTTATTCAACGGGGCGCGATGTGAATAACCAAGATTCTATCTTACTGGCGATTGGTGAAGACCAAGCGATCGTCAAGGTGGCCTATGCGAATCAAAGGCGTCCGATACGACCGGGCAGTCAATGGCTTTGCTTTTATAAACGCCCACGTTGGACCGATCGTTTTACAACAGAATTGCCGTCAGGCCAAGTTGTACCGTTTTTCGCCAACGGCAACATTTCGAAGGTGATTGGGCCGATCATCAAACCATCAAGCGAGTAATAGCCGAGTGATGCGATCCCAATGTTAATAAAACAACTGAAGAACTTGCGAGACCCACAACCCAACAAACCAGCCGTTTTTGTTCTTCGAGTTCTTACCGAATCATTTTTCTAGCTGATGAAATCGAAAGCGGTCGTGATATAAAAAGCAACGATGAGGTTGCCCCCAAC
>CAZORR010000238.1:0-4301 GCA_964582115.1 uncultured Pirellulaceae bacterium | reverse complement strand
TTGTTTCTGCACCTGTTGTTTCTGCACCTGTTGTTTCTGCACCTGTTGTTTCTGCGCCTGCACCTGTTGTTGCTACACCAATGGCTACTGATTGTGGCTGTGGCGCTCCTGCAGCACCTGTTGCGGCTTGCGATTGTGGCACATCTGCACCAGCAGCACCTACTTGTTGCCCAACACGCGAACGACGTCAAATTATTCGTGGCGCAATTTCAAACATGCGTTCACGTCGCAACTCTTGCTGCTGTAACTAGTTTACAGGCATCGCTGGCCTTAAGAACATTACGGTCATCGCCGGGATTTGAGACTTAGAACGTCGCTCGTGATTCACGAGCGACGTTTTTTATTGCATGCTTGCTACCGTGAAGCATGTTGATTGATTTAGAGGGATCGTCATGGAGCGAGCTTTAGCAGTAGAGCGGTTACTTGGGTACCGGTCGGCAGTTGATGAAAACGGCGACTGTTCGTCAGTAAATCCAGATTCGTTTCAAACCTCAAACACATCGCTTGCTCCGTAGCGGTCAGCTACGTGGATCGTAAGGTCGTTGCCGAGAATTTGCTGGTGAATTTCCCTTGCGCGGCCAGGGTCGTTGTTTTCTTCGGACAAATGACAAAGACAAGCCCACTTGAGGCGATCGGTGTTAGCTTCTTTTAGCAAGTTAGCGGAGTCTTCGTTTGATAAATGCCCGCCCATGCCACTGATGCGTTGCTTTAAGCTCTCCGAATACGGTCCATTGGCCAGCATCTGAGAATCGTAGTTGCTTTCGATCACGACGGCGTCCAGCGATTCAAGCACTTCTTTTAGGCCTTCGAATACATGGCCCAAATCCGTCAAGATGCCAACTCGACTTTCGTGGTCTTCCACTACAAAGGCCACTCCGTCGACACTGTCATGCGGGGTTGGAACGGTATGAACGGTAACGCCCCCAAAAGAAATCGAGTCGCCAGCGGCAAACAATCGAATGCGATTTAGCTGCCCCAGTTTTTGGCGGCTGACAGCATTAAGGGTACGGCGAGTGATGTAAACTGGCAGGTCGAATTTCCGCGAAAACACACCCATGCCACGCGTATGGTCGCTGTGGTCATGCGAAATAAACAAACCTTCGGCATCACGAATTTCACGTCCGTGTGAGGCTAACCGCATTTCGGCCTGCTTGCCGCTGATGCCTGCGTCAAAGACTAACGAGACATCTCCTGATTCAACGAAAAAGCAATTGCCGTTACTTCCAGATTGTAACGATACAACTTTCATTCCGGCTATTTTGCCCGAAGACAGTCGTTACGCAAAGGTCCCCCTCAAAAAACATTTGGATCGAATTTCTTACTTGTCCAAAATACAAAACTAATTTGCTGTTTAGTCGCCGACGCCAAAGTCCTCATTGCACAACGTCATCATCAAGTTCATCTCCGCCTCCTCATGTCGCATCAAGTTTTCATGAAACCGAGCAAACTCTTGGCCGAGACTAACCACGGTGAATTCTGGACCGCATTCTTGGTAAACCAACTGCTGAGCCATCTCGATCACGCGGCTTAGTTCTAGATAAAGCGATTCATGATCGTCCTTCAAACCAGCCGCCGCTTGCGACACAGGCGGATTTTCGATCGCGGCATCTTCCATGTAGCCATAAAACTCTTCTAACGCAAAATAAGTCTCTAGCTCGTCTCGCAAATCACTCAATAAGTCCGCCGCTTGCCGAGGTTGAACTGGGATTGTAGGAGCATCAGGGCACAACTGAGACCGTACCTGTTGCAGTAGGTCGCGAAACCCAAAGTCAGATTTGATCTCCAATAGAAACGCGACATTGAAGGTAATCCCTGTCGCCTCAGCACCGCTCAGCCGGTACTCTTGTTCAGAAAGCCATCGCATAAAACACCTCACTTGGTTGCTCATCAGCAACACATGTTAAGAAGTTAGACACTAGGCTCGTCGGCAAACACTACCGCATCAGCATAGTGTCATCGAATCGAGTCTCATTATAGCCCTTTGTGGCGAAAGTCCTAGTTTTTTTATGTGTCCATCATTGGTGCCATGTAAAACCCAATGATTATTGGCAAAAGCGTCATGCCAGCAAAGACGCACAGCAGGCACATGGCAATCTGGGCAGGAAGAGAAGTATTCGATTTGGATCGATGTGGCGCCATTCGCCTGGCACTACGCTAGAATTAACAGGGCGCAGCAATCCCTAGAGTCAGCCAATCAATTTGTTGGCCAGCTAATTTGTCAGCACATGTTTGTAGCACAGCGCCAAAGTGGCGTGCGTTGCAAACTTAAGTCGATTGAATTTTGTGGCCACGCAGGAAAAACCAACCACAGGTCAGCAATATGGCCACCACAACGGCCCAGCCACTGAAATCTAACTCTTGAGTGACTGCTTGCAATTGACCTAATACACGTCTTAAAAACCGTTCCACTGAAGCACCTAGGGGTTCTTTGAGTTAAATAGTTATTTCGTATTGAAGGCAATACAATACAAATTTCTAAAAGAACATAGCTCTCTATTAAGACGGCGAGTTCCTGGAGAACAATAAAGGCGATATAGATAATTTTGGTTGGCAAATAGTTCCCGTCTTTACCCGTCGTATGGATTGTACGGATTGACGATTCCGGAAGGTTGTCACCATGACGGTTGGAACAGTGTCAAGTCAAGCTAAACTACAACACGCAAACACTTTGATTAGAAACCAATTGCATGGACTTGATCGTCGACGCCTACAACTTGATTTTCCAATGCGGGCTCGAAGGGCCCAAGCGGAATCCAGCGTCGATCACGAAATCTCGCAGCCGCCTGATCGATCTTTTGGCTGGTTTACTGTCTGTCCAACAACGCTCAAACACCACGGTTGTGTTTGATGCGAAACGTCTCCCCCCGCAGGAATCTCAAATCGAGTCGCGCAAGTGTGGCATCCGGATTTTGTTTGCTGTAGGGTATGAGAGTGCTGATGAGATGATCGAAGAACTGATTGCCTCGCATAGTCACCCCAAGGATTTGTTGGTGGTCTCAAGTGACCATCGAATTCAAAACGCCGCTACTCGTCGCAAAGCCAAAGCGATCGACAGCGACGTTTGGTTGGATCAAATCGAAAATCAGTCGCGAGGCCATGATGAATCAACAACGAAAAACACAAATCGACACGACCAACAAGCGTCATCCAACAAACAAGTTGCATCCGAAATCAAATCGCTTGACTGGAAGGCTGAATTCGGAGTCGAAAGCAATCAAGCATCCGATGAATTGGTGCGTGAGATCGAAAACGAACTGGGCCTTCATGGCGTGGGTGATGCCAATGACAAGCAAACCATCGATGCTATCGAGGACGAGCTCAAAGAAGTCGACTGGATGCGAGAGTTCGGGCTTGATGACGACTTGCCAAGCAAGAATACCTGAAGAAATGAAGTGCTGCACTAAATGGAGCGTCACGAAAAAAAACACCCGTGTTCGAGATTGAACACGGGTGATATTAGTCGATTTTGTCAGATGATACCTGAAATCAAATCAGGCATTTATCTAGTTTCGTTTACGACGAAATAGCATCAGGCTAGCCAGGCCAAGAACTGCCACACTGCTCGGTTCTGGAACCGCAGCAAAAGCTTGTGCCTGGATTTCCCCAAGGAGTGCGAACGAGCCAGTGGGGCCAGCATTGGATAGCTCAAGCCGAGAAACGCCTGTGAATGAATCACTAGTGAATCCAGCTTCGGTAAAATCGAAACTTCCTAGTGAGTTGCCATCAATGTCAAAGGCTTCGATAGTCCCGATAGCTGTTCCGAGTTCTGTTCCGCCTGGGACTGTGGTGCTTGCATCACCCGTTGTCTGGCCATCAGAGTCTCGTCCGGTGACAGTCACATCGCTGAGGACATTGAAGGAAATCTCCGCTGTCTGCCCACCATCCACAGCGAACGCGCGGTTGCTCGTGCTGTAAAGTGCGCCGTTGTTGAAAAAGACGATCTCGCCGGGTGAGCCAAATGACGCTGTGAAGCTACTGTCATTTGGATCAGTCAAATCAAATCCGGTGGCGCCGGTGGCGAATCCGTCACCGGTTGAAAATCGAGTGTCGATTTGCGCAAAGGCAGAGGCCGAAAATAAACAGCATGCAATTAGGGTCGCAAAAGCAAATTTCATCTGTTGTGTTCCTGAAGGTAGAAAGGAGAGTTTAGACTTCATTGACGCCAGCAGACGGTGTCTTCCGGCCAATCCCCACCAGCGTGCTGTATCGGCCTGTTTTAGAAAAAAATTTTGGCTATCGATCTTTGTTCCAATTGTACGACCTAAAGGCCTCATGAGCGTGAATTAAGCCACGTTCAACAC
>CAZORR010000237.1:0-4349 GCA_964582115.1 uncultured Pirellulaceae bacterium | reverse complement strand
ATGGTTGGTATGGAGAGAAAATGGTAAAGCTGTTAATCCGTGACAAAGAGTCAATCCAGGAAGCAGTCCGCAGATTCCGTAAGTTAGTTGAGCGTAGTGGAATCAAGAAAGAAATGCGTCGCCGCGAGTTCTACGAAAAGCCAAGTGAAATCAAGCGTCGTGCTCGCCTGCGTGCCGAGCGTCGTTCGAAGCGAAATCGCATGTTAGCTGCTCGTCGCTAAGCAGTTGCGGTCGGTTTGGTTGTTGGCTATCTAATTCTGTCGATCAACCATCAAGACAAAACAAAAAAGCCAGTGGTTTTCCACTGGCTTTTAAAATGCGCTGAATTGAACTGGTGATCAGTTAACTACTGACGGATCAACCGAGAGGCTGGCTGGTGGGTAAACGCTAGTAGATTGCTGCTGTTTTTGATTTTGTATCAGAGAAGTTATCTCTTCCGATATCAGCGGCTTATTAAAGTAAAAGCCTTGGTATTCATCGCATTCAAAACGTTTGACTACTTCTAGTTGTTGTTTCGTTTCCACGCCTTCAACAAGCACTTTCATGCCCAGTACGTGCCCTAGCATGGTAATGCTTGAAATGATGGCTCCATCGTCGTTATCAGGAATGTCTTTTACAAACGCACGATCAATCTTGAGTTTGTCAATCGGGAATTGACGCAGGTAGGCCAACGAAGAATACCCAGTTCCAAAGTCGTCGATGCTGATTGAAACGCCATGTGATTTCAAGCGGGTCAGTTTATTAACGGCGCTTTCAACGTCTCCAATCAAAAGACTTTCTGTAATTTCAAGATCGAATCCTTCGAAGTCCAGTCCCCAACGCTCAATTGGTTCGACGATGCTCTCAATAAAGTTATCGCTGTCGAACTGAACCGCGCTGATGTTAACCGCTACCGGAAGGTTAATCCCAGCGTCTAACCATTGTTTTCTTTGTCGGCAAGCTTCTTCAATGACCCATTGCCCAACGTCTACGATGCGTCCGGTTTGTTCTAACAGCGGAATGAATCGAGCTGGTGAAATGATATTCCCTTGATTGTTCCAGCGTAGCAACGCTTCCACGCCCACAATGTTTCCGGTGGACAAGCAAACTTGGGGCTGAAAAACCAGAAAGAACTCGTCATTGGTAATCGCGTCGGCGAGCAGTTCTTTGAGTTTTCGATTTTCAATTAGCTTTCGTGTCATGTCTAGCGAGTAGCTTGCGACAGCCAATTGATTGTGTTTCGCGTGATACATGGCAGTGTCAGCAAAAGCGAGGATATCAGTGCTGGACGTGGATTGGCTTGGACAAAGCGCTAGCCCAACACTCGCCCCCAAACCGAACTCATGTTCCTCAAGGAAGTACCTTTTGGTTAGCTCGCTATAGATGCTCTTGGCAATCTTTTGCGCTTCAATCTCTGAATCGACCCCCGTGGCAATCAGACAGAATTCATCACCGCCGAGCCTTGCGACGCTCTTCAGATTCCCAAACTTGCTTGAAAGTCGTTTCCCAATTTCAACTAATACTTGGTCGCCGACGGCGTGTCCCATGCTGTCGTTTATCTCTTTAAAGCCGTCCATGTCAATTAGAAATATCGCGAAAGGGTCACCTCGCTTGGCGTTTTCAACGGATTCTTCTAGTTGTTGTTTGAGTTGGAATCGGTTAGCTAAGTTCGTCAGCGAATCAGTCGTGGCAAGCTTTCTAAGTTCGTCGCTTTTGATTTCAAGCGACTCGCTAAATGAAACCAACGATTGCGTTTTTTGCTTGTAATGCGATTCAAATTGGCGACAAACCAAAAAGACACATGTGCACATTCCCATTGCCAGTGTGTATTGGGTTAAATATTCACTGTTGCTGAAAACGTTGTCGAATCCGTATTTAATCTCAAAGAAGGCAGTCATTGTGAGCATGCTGTACACCAACCAATAACGCGCCTGACGACTTCCAAACAATTGGCTCGCCACTAACGTTGCATAGGGTGCAAAATAGATTGAAGTCGCTGATGCTGGCTCGAAAATGGCAATCGTCAAGATTCCCAGTGAGCTGAACCCTAAAAACAAGTTCATAATGATGCAGTACTGCTTCAGAGAACGCATCGAAAAGAAGACAACGAGGTAGGCGACGCACTGTGCCCCGCAACACGAAGCCGCCAATTTGTGGTCAATGTACGTATAATAAGCGCCAAAAAAGAGCCATGTGACGAAAATCACTTGACCTAACAACCAAACTCCTTGAGCGCGCAACTCGTCCGCTTGCCGATCGACCTCTGCGTCTTTTGAATTGTTGTCAATGGTGTTCAGCATTTTTCCATGCTTAATCGCGACGCGATAACGGTTACTAAATTGCAGTATTTGTTTATGCGAGAGCTTATAAATAGCTCATGGTTAACCGTTTACTGGTTGCAATCATGAAAATTGAGAAACTCCATGCGGATTGCCGCAATGAAAGCGTAAATTGCATACAAAGCGTCACCGACGAGCGCTGGTATTGTCGAGTGTGACGACTGTTTGTGTTGTCAGGGTTCGTAGTTTTCTGTGCCGTAGAACAGGTGGGAGCCACGCAATGCCCCAAGAAGAACATGCCCTTACAAACCATTATCAGGAAATACGATTGGCCAAATCAAACGTACTGATAAATACCAACCGAGCGTCAACACTCCGGTAATACCAGCGTAGTGCAGCACCAGATACAACACCCCCCACCACTTTCGCGTTACAAGCAAATAGATCGGCACAACGATCCACCACAGCATTACGATCCCTGGCTGCACCACATGGGGGATAAACCGTCGGTGCAATTTCGCGTCGTTGATCATCCAATAAGCAGCAGGTAACGCGATTGCACAGGCACTGAGGTTTCCCGCAAAAGATGTTGTATCAAAAATAAACGGCATGCTGACCGAGACAACCATCAGGGCAACATAGTAAGTGACGCACCACAAAATCGAATAAGCTCGAATGCTCAACTTATTGCCCTTTCGACGGTTCAACAACCAACTAACTAGAATGTGTCTGCTCAACAGCATAGCAGAGCCTTAGATTGGTTTGCAAACAGCAAGTTTCAAGATCCCATAACCCATAAAACTGAGTCCAACAGGACGGCCAAAGTTGCTCTATAAAAATTGCGCAGACGACCACTGGCTCTACAGCGATGTAGATCTCAGTTAGACTGATCGACATGAATACTCCCCAAAGCAATCCGACCGATTCTCGCTTCCCCATCGTGATCATCGGTAGTGGCATCAGTGGACTGACCGCAGCATGGCAATTGCAGTCTGTTGGCATCAAAGTCGCCTTACTCGAGGCGCGAGATCGAATCGGCGGTCGCGTTCTTACACTCGACAATCAAGGAACTGCCGATGGTCGATTGGGAGCCCAATGTGACATGGGACCCTCGTGGTTCTGGCGCGGCCAACCAATGATTGCGAGATTACTCGAAAAATTCGACATTTCGTATCACGAGCAATTTAGCGATGGCCAGGTTCTATTCCAAGTTGCTGATGGCTCCGTTGAGCAACTTAACGAACGTTCCCCCATGACCGGTGCGCTTCGTATTTCAGGAGGCATCGGACGTTTGGCAGACGCGATCGCATCGAGACTCGTGGCTGGCACCATCCGGTTCCAACATACCGTTGGCGAGATTCGCTTTGCCGATTCAGCGGGTGGAACCATTGAAGTGCACAGCGATACTCCAGCAGGTGCCAGTGTAACCTTGGCAGCCAAAGTTGTTTTAGCTGTCCCGGCTCGGCTGGCCGCACGAATCAAAATCTCACCCAAACTGCCCTCCGAAACTCAACAACAACTAGAACGAACGCCAACTTGGATGGCTGGTCACGCGAAATGTTTTGCCGTCTATCGAACACCATTCTGGCGCGAGGCAGGACTCTGCGGTACCGCGATCAGTCATCAGGGGCCATTGACCGAGATCCATGACGCATCTCCCGATTCGGGCGGCTGCTATAGCCTGTTTGGGTTCGTAGGCTTAGCGCCAGAAGCACGAGCAAAACTTGGTTCGGAAAAAGTTATTGGATTGGCCCAACAACAGCTTGTCCAGCTGTTTGGCAGCCAAGCAGCAGATCCCGAAAACGTCTACTACCAAGACTGGAGTCAAGAAGACTTCACTGCCAGCCAGGATGATCGCGTTCGGCAGACTCGCCATCCTCAATACGGCCTGACTTTAAAGTCAGGCGATCAATGGCACGACAAGCTACACTTCATTTCCGCGGAAACGTCATACCACAACGGCGGGTTGATCGAAGGCGCATTGGAATCCGCTCATGCATTAGCACAGCGATTGGCCCCGCAAACCCAAACATCTGATGGCCATGATCCAGGCACGGCCCATATCGCCAGCATGGGATGGGATTGGCTGTA
>CAZORR010000236.1:0-4357 GCA_964582115.1 uncultured Pirellulaceae bacterium | reverse complement strand
TCAAACGATTCGTAATCCCGCGATCACTGTCTCGGCCAACCGGGCTGTGAACGTGGTAAACCAATGGGCAGCCAATTTTACGCGCCGCCAACTGACCAATCAAAAGCGTTCGCGGTGTATGAGCGTGTAGTAATTGGAAGTTGTTTTCGATCGCAATTTTAGCAACGCGGTTAGCGCACCAAATATCAAACTTCGATTTCATTTTGGTTTCAAAAATCTCGCAATCTATGGAATGACGGACGTTCGGAAACTTGTCCGGCTTCACGCATGCGAATCCCACTTCATATCCGAACTGCGGCATTGCCATGCCCAGCAAATCTTGTACTCGCTCCGCCCCCGAAAAATGCTCGCCATTGATCAAGTGCAGCACCTTAACCGTGTCCTTGGCGACCGCTTGGCCGTTTGAATTTGCTTTCGATGCGGTAACCAGAGGCATACCGGCAATAGAAAAATCACTTGATACGGAACTGAAATCGGTAGTAGGAGTGGTCACGGTGGGCAGGCTCTGTTTTGTGTTAATGGTTAGTTTGCCAACTGTACGTCATCCAAACACCAACGTTGAACGAACCTGTTTTTCGTTACCGACTTTGATCACCGATCGGCTCTTATTATCATCACAGACCGCACATACCCACCATGTAGCGGGCTTTCACGCCAAGCAATATTTTTCTTGGCTGAGCCAGTCCAGCGATCGCATGCCGGTTTGTCAGCACCCCACCTATTACACGATTAACTGGTTTTTCTGCTGCCGCGAGCGTTAAACAGGCTACAAACAAGTCCGCGACGGGCACTCAAGTGCTATCATTTTTTGACAAGCCGGTACTAATTCCATTAGATTACCGTTCTAAAGGTCAGCGAGCTTCGCCGATCCGACTTCTGCTTAGATTCCGACAACATTGAATTGAGTTGTTTTGTATTGCCAAGCCTCTTCACGAGCATGGCAAATTCTTGAATCCAAATATGCGGGGTCACGATGAAGACAGAACTAAGTTTGCCGGTCCCCCCGAGAATCCGCGACCGGGAGTTCGTGATCGCTAGACAAGAAGCTGCGGCTTCGGCTTTGAGGCTCCGGATCACACAAGCGCTAACGGACCAACAACCCACATCATTACGAAGATTGACGGTTGTCGTTTGCAATGGTGAAGCCACCGTCTCTGGTAAGGTCGACTCGTACTACCACCGTCAAATCGCAATCGCTGCCTGTCTAAATACCCAAGGGCTAATCAAGTTGATTGATCAAATCACAGTACAAACTGACTAACACTTCGTTGGCTTAGCCATTGGTTGTAACAGGCGGTTTTAGAAACAACAGCTGGCGGCAAACGACCATTTAAAATCTAGCTCGAGCAGTTAACCCTTACTCGAAGCGATTCGTCTCACGAAGTCCACTTTCAAATTTCGTGAGTACCTCTAAATTGGCGATCCGAGTCTGATTACTTGAAATCGCATCCTGCAGTTGTTGCAACTGAATTTCAACTCGACTTTGAAGTGACTCGATTGTCTGTTTCTTAAGCGCCTGTAATTTATCCATTCGCTGCTGAATTGAATTGTCGGTACGTTTCTTGAGCGTCTTGTTGATCGCAACGGCGAACCGCTGCCCCAAATCACTTTGGGAATCAAAAACGACTTTGTTCTGATCGCCACTAACGATGACTGTTGACTCAAAATTATCGATTGCAGTCACGCCTTCGTTCATCTGCAACGCCGCAACGCGTCCGCCAGCAAATTCATTTAAGCTGTCGACATGCAGTGCGATATCGGAATATCGCAGCTTAATGGTTCCAGAGATCTTTTCACCAACCGATTTGAGATTAACCTCTGCGAAGACTTTATTGGAATCGCCAAGGGTCAGCTGCATACTGTTTTTATGCCCCAAGGTTCGTTCGCCGAGATTCAAATCTGGAAGCGAGACTTTGACAGCATCAACCGGTTCGGCTTGGGTGCGGTCGAGCGTACAAATCACTGCGGCGTGCTGTTTTCCTTGAGCATGAAATTCAAACACCGCTGGTTCGTCCAGCAACTCAGGTTCTGTTGACAAGTTGTAAGCGTTGCCCGAGAAATCAAAATGTTGGCCAAGTAATCGACCTTCGCCGTTGATTTTAATTTTCTTAATCCAGCAGCCGGGACTCGCGTGGCTTCCTTGAATTGGAATATCAACGCCGCGTTGGGATTTCCCAACGAAATCTTGGCTGATCTCTGGGCTTGCGGTTCGAAACCATTGAAACATCTCGACGGCTTGGCTTACAAAATCAGCATGCAAGTCCTCCAACAATAGATCTGACAATTGTTCGCCATCGAGTTCAAAAGCGGTGGTCGAACCCGACATGTTTTTTTCATCCGCTAGATATGCTTGCTCAATCGTAGCTACATCTGAATTGAGATGCTTACGTAAACGTTCTATTTCCGTCGCAACGTTTTTGTTCTGTGCCTCCATCTCGCTTAGCCGATCGCTAGAAGCATCTTGCCATTTTCGTCGCAACGGATTATTCGTCGATCGATCTTGAGTGGCAAGGGTGTTCAACTCGGCAGCCATTTTTTTAATATCGACAACGGTGCTGGCTACTTGCGCTAGTTCTTGGTCCCAATAGGCAACAACCTGTTGGTTCACATGGGCGATTTGCAGTTCAGTCGGTGTGCTGACTTTTTCATTTGGCACAACAAGGCTATCAAGCCATGCTTGTCCGAGTTCCTCGCTAGAACTGACAACTCGATTACCAGTTGCGATTTCTTCATTGGGACCGAACGGTGACTTCGGTGGGACGTTTGAACGAGGCGTTCCAAACATCAGGCGACTCGTTTGACCGTCGGTAATCACTAATTGCCGTCGCCAAAGTGCATTCGCATCAAAATCCAAATACGCCATATCCGCTTGCAAAAAATTGCGACTGGGTTGCGACGAATCGGCTAAGACCATTTCTTTGAGATAAATCTTTTGATTGCTGATTGAACAACGAAGTTGAGAAACCTCGACTTTGCTACCAGTTCGATTCTCAATACTGCGCACAACCATCGACCGGGAAATCGAATCGGCACTGGCCCACAGTGCAACTAGGATCAGACCTAAAATAATTAGGCGTGGCGGCAAATAAGTCCAACGTGACATATCTTAGGGACTTCCTTAAACTTGAGTCGTTACAGTCGACGGCGAATCTGTCGTGGATCGCTTCCAACGCGAAGCAATCCAGTGACCAGCAGTGCGACTGACCATCCGAGTCATTGTGTAGGTAGGTACTGCAAGTAAGACTCCCAGTACCAAGGTCCCCATAACAACAGAATTATTAAATCTCGTCCAAGGCACCAATGGTAGCTCAATAATATTTGCCCAGATTGGTTCCAGCGGGCTGAAAGTCAAAAACCACGACCCAATCACATGCGTGATATGATCCAGCGCGGGGCTAACAACGTGTGCGAGAATCACACCAATTCCAAAACACAGTAAGTTAGCCGTCGACAGAATCGCAACGACTCCGATCGCGTATGGCAACAGAGAGTCTTTCGGGATCAACCCAACAGCGACACCAAACGCCATTCCCAGCCCAAGCTGATGCGGGGTATCGAATCCACGAATGGTACCTTTGAAACTGGTCCAAGATTGCTGAATTGCGTCCATTTTGTGAGCTGCAGCGCTACTAGGGTTTAAGGGCGATTCGACGAACAATCCAAAATTGCGTGACATATTGCAAGCTTGCGTCATCGAGATAGTTCAGTAAGTAGTAAAATTCCCGATTCGTGTCGACGGGTTTTTACTGCAATACTCACGGATTTAACGCTATCACGATCGAATGCGTTTTTGATAGCAAATCCCACCAGCATGCTTATGTACTCTGTTATCGAATCAATCGATCTGATATCTAAAGGAAATCAAAACTGGAAAACTCTGCTAGCATTGGCATTTTGTGCTACCAACAGCAGACCCACCAATAGTCCAGATGCTCTTTACGAGCAAATGCGGATAAAATCCTGACCAATCAACTTCTTAGGAGCTTTTTAAATGTCTAAAAATCAAGAATCTTTTGCCGATGGCATTGGCGAAATCACACTTAGCGGTGGCATGGTTCGCATGGACTTCGTAACGCTTCAGGGCTCCCAAAAAGATCCCGAAAACAAACCCAAGCTAGAATTTTCACAACGCGTCATCATGCCGCCAGATGGTTTCTTGCGCAGTTTCAGCGCCATGGAAAGCCTAGTTAAACAACTAATCGATGCAGGATTAGTAAAACCACGTGACGGCGAAAAGTTAGCCGATAAATAATGGCTAAACCAATTCATAAAATGTTTAACGAACGAAATTAGATTTTTCGATTCTTGCTTTTATGTTACCCAAGTAAAAACAGGCTAGAAGCCTTTTTATACCCCA
>CAZORR010000235.1:0-4358 GCA_964582115.1 uncultured Pirellulaceae bacterium | reverse complement strand
TTCGCCAGATTTTGGTCTATGCAGAACCTGGCCCGCACGATTCGTTGGTGGTAAGTACAGCCGATCATCTGGCTCAAATTTATAAAGCAGAATTAAATCTTGTTTGCTTCGTTAAAGACGATTTAGATGCCGCTGCTACTCAAGCACGAGTTGACTACGTCGATCAGTTAATGGAGATGTGTGTTTCGAAAACGAAAGCGGTCATGCTTCATGGGCCGGACGAACTCAAAGCGATCGAAGCAGCGACGCAGGATGACGACCTGTTGATCATGGGGGCACCGCCGGATCGTTCGATATTGGGACGTTGGTTCGGTACGCCAAAAGATCGACTGACTCGAAATGCTGCCTGTAGTGTGTTGTGGCTCAAGACTGCCCGGACTCAAACTCACGAAGCGTTTGATATGGCGAACCTGAAGGTCGAGCAAAATTTTAAGTTGATGAATTATCTTTCGGCCGAAACTTCTCAGGTTGGTTTGAAGGTTAGCAAGAAAGAAGAGCTATTTCGGTATGCGACGGAATTGTTTTCGGGGCGGTATCAAGAAGATATCAGCCCGGTTGTGATCAGCACGGCACTTTGGGAACGCGAACAGATGCAAAACACATCCGTTGGCAACGGCGTCGCGATGCCGCATGCAACGCTTTCTCGTGCGCCCGAAAGCGGGTCCCATATTGCGATTCTTAAAACCGAAAATCCGATTGAATATGGTGCTCCTGACGGTAAGAAGTGCGATATTTTCTTTTTCACGTTGGGCCCGCCGAGTGCTAGGACGACTCACCTGAAGATCTTGGCCGAGCTTTCCCGGTTGATATTAAACACCGATCTGTTGGATCAGATTCGCGATGCGTCAACGAGTGAAGAATTGATCGAACGAACTCGAACGTGCTTGAAGCAGGTTCATTAAGAGCTTGCCTTGTTCGGATGTTATTCTAAGCGGGCCTTGAGCGTAAGCACTCTTTGGGTGAGTGCTTACGCGCGGCCTCGTTGGTTGGTAAGCGATTGGCATCGCACGATCGGCGTACGTTTGTTTGGCAATACTTAAAAATCGGTGACGACTTCGCGACCGTTTCGTGTGCCAAGTGCTCGCCAGATTTGCGGGTCGATCGATTCATTCAAGAACCTGGCGGATCCGTCAGCCATTCCAATGTTCACCCCGCCGGTATGGAGACTACGAGCGGCGAACCATCCGTATCCATTTCGGTGGACGTCTGGAAGGTTGCTGTTGGGAGCGATGTAGGTGTTGAAGGTAACCATGTGTTCGCGTCCCCAAATCCACGACGCACGGGCTCGTCCATCAAAGTTGCCGGACGCTACTGCAACCATCGCGATGTCAGGGTTGACCCCCGGCGGCGTGTCGTAGCCCATGCCTGGATCTAACAAACCACCACCACGAAATCGAGCCATCTGGCGTTCTGGGTTTTCTACGAGCCCCGAACCAGCGCTTTGGTCGCCAAGGAGTGACTCTGAAAGGAACAGCGTATTGGAGCTTCCGTCTGTCAGTGATTTGAATCCGACTTCGGAATTTTGCCAAACCATCCCGTTGGTTTCGGCTCGAGTATCGTAGTTCGTGTCGGTCCCGTCTCCGGTACAAGCGACGTAGTTGTTGCCCGCGAACGTCGCGTCGCCCGTATTGTCATTTTGAAACAACGGGTTTTCGCCATCGCTGGGACACAAAAACAGGCTGAGCGTATTTTCAGCTGCAGCTGCATGGACGGGATTAAGGACTTGGCTCCCTCCCGAACCAAGCATCAACGGGATGTCGAAATCGATCAGGTCTTGAAGGTTCGCTGCTTCCACAAAAGGTAGCAGGCGAGCTTGAGGGCTAAAGCCGATTTCACTGGTTTCCGGCAGTCCGGTGAAGTGTCCAAAACTGCTTTCAAAATTGAGATTGGCGAGCGTCAATTGACGTATGTTGTTTAGGCATTGGGTTCGACGAGCTGCCTCACGGACCGCTTGAACGGCAGGTAAAAGCATGCCGATCAAGATCCCGATGATGGCGATCACGACCAATAGTTCGACGAGCGTAAACCCGCTTGCGGTTGGCTTGGGTTTTGAATTTTTGAGTTTCATTTTCTGTTATTTGGAATTGTATTTGTAGTGCAACACGGCGATCCAGGAACGCTCGATTTGCAGATCGAGGTTCTGTACTGCCGATTAGTAAGAGTCGACGATGACCAGGCGCATACGAATGCGCCCAATGAAGTCGAAGTAAAAAGAAAGCACGAATGAAACTACGACAAAACCGTGCTGTTTTGCTCCAGCACCGTTTATGTTGTAAGTCTTGTCATGCGGATTCGGTCAGCCGTTAGTCCGGCCGAGGATCCATGGTTGCAGTTACAACTGACAGTCGCATGTCGTGTTTCGCGCACAGCGATGCGATGTTTGGCGGTACCGGTGCCAAGATAGGTTCACCGGGGTAGAGCTGGATTTCCCACCGCTGGAAATTGTCTGTCTTGCTAATCCCACTACAGTTCATCTGTTGTTTGACGATCAACAACTGCTTCCGAGTTTTCTTTGATGTGATTGGCGGGTGGGTCGATTTTTTCTTACAACAGCAGCAACAACCGCCGGTGACGGACTTTGATTTTGAATCACAGTTGTCCAAATCAGAAGACTGCATTCGTTCCATGAACCAACTTGGGGGTTCAACACCATGCTTGGCTGCCCACGCAAGCTTTTCACGATCGGTATGGCAGCAGCAGTTTTCCCAGCATTGGTCAGCGTTGCGACAACCGCAGCCTTTGGCTTGGCAGGGAAAAGGGGTCGAGATGTCTTTTTCAATGACCACGGGTAGTGGCAACCAAGTATTACAAAGCAGCAACGAAAGCCCAATCATCGACAGAATGATGGATTGAATTCGTTGGTCGGTAATTTTGAAAATAGACATCAGTTAGTTGGCGAATCCCATTGCGACTCGCTTAGAAGCTGGTGGCTTCGGACATCAAATATTAGCAGATGCCAATTTAATAAGGTTTCAGTGAGCAGCAATTTAGTTGCTGAGCGTTCAAAGGGCAACGCTTTGGGCCGATACTAGCTTGCGTAAAACTGTCACAGCCAAGTCATCGTTTGATCGTTTTCCACCAGCGAATTGCAGTAGGCAAATTAACCGGTTTTTCGCAATCTGTTGAACAATTGATCGCCGGACACGACCAAGACAATCGATGCTCCTACTAACGGAAAGAATATCGCGAACACGATGGTCAGCACCAGCATGGGCTTGGATGCCATGATAGGAATGCCCGAAGGTGGTGGGGCTAGTTGGCCTTTAGGGCGACGAACCCACCACATCGTGATTCCAGAAATAGTAATGATTACCAGCGCAATGCAAGCCAATAGCATAATTACAAGGTTGGCTGTCCCAAATAGCTCGCCTTGGTGTAAGCGAATTCCGATCGTTTGAGCGGCGCCCCCGATTGGGAAATCTGCCCAAGTCGCTTTCGAGAGCACCGCTCCGGTATACTGGTCAAGGTGAAGGAAGCGTTGTTGCGTTAGGTCCAGTGGCCGTTGAGCGAGTGAATAGGCGCCTGTTTTACCCCGCGGAAGTTTAATCGATAGATTACCAGTCATCCCATGTTTTGCTGCGATTTCGAGAATCTTGGAAGCGGGGATCGTTTCCCCGGACGATCCTTTCGATCGAAACATTGGCCGCCGCGAGGCTGCCAGCGGCTGAGCCTGTCCGGTTGCGGCGAGGGTCCTTTTGAAGGATCCGCCCCAAACGTTTGACCATGGCAAACCAGTCATGATCAGTGTCAGAACAATGATTGACGAGTAAACCCCCACAACTGCATGAATATCTTTCCAGAAAATACGTTTTCCAGCGCCGAAGCGAGGCCAAAACACTCCCGACCACTTTGACTTCGCTCGAGGCCACCACAGGTACAAACCGCTCACCAACAACACCACTGTCCAGCAAGCGGCGAGTTCAACGATTGCTGAGCCAATGGTTCCCAGCATTAGTTCGCCATGCAAGTTGCGAACGCGGCGCATAAACATTTGGTCACGATTGATTTGTCCGGTAATTGCCCCAGAATACGGATCGACGTAGATCAGTTGTGTTTGGCCTTTTTGTTTGGCTGAAAACTCGGTTGTTCGGGCTGGGTTTGAAAATAACTGAATGCCGGTAAATCGTTTTTGAGGATGAGCGTCTCGTACTCGACCAAGCTGTTGGTCGATAGAAAGCGGTGTTTGCTGAGCTTGAGTAAACCAAGCGTCTTGATAGAAAATCGGCTCCAAGTGAGGCTTGAACAAATAGATACCACCCGTCACCGCCAACAACAGAACAACTGGAATCACAAACAGACCTGCATAGAAGTGCAATCGCCAGACAGTACGATACATCGCTTTGTTCAAGTAAGCCGCT
>CAZORR010000234.1:2037-4366 GCA_964582115.1 uncultured Pirellulaceae bacterium | reverse complement strand
CCGGTAGTGCGCGTCCATTCCAGTTGCTTCGAGAAATCTTCGTGCCAAAATTTTAATAAGCAACCGAAATGACTAACTCCCAAAACGAAAACCAATCCAATTCACAAAGCTCCAAGAGCGTGCCGTTCGAGGTCGTTGATACTTCGGAACAGCAAAACTCCGATGCCAAGCCTACTAAAGTGACGATGGAAGTCGCTGGTCTTGAACCCGAACCCGAACCGCATGAATTTTTGAGCGCTGCCCTGGGCCTAAAGCCAAAGAAAAAAGTCGGCGCGAAGAAAGCAGCCGTTGAAGTGGCTGTTCCGGTTGCTGCTGGTGACGATCCTTTTGCATCAGCACCTGCGACGCAAGAAGTTGAAAAAGAAACTCAAGAAGAAGTCGAAGAAGCATTGGTCTCCGTTGCCGATCTCGGTGACGATGAAGATGATCTTGATTCTCTAACCGAACCGCCACAAGCTGTCCAACAGCCAGAAGTCGCCAAAGTAAGCAAGCCTGTCGCTGCCATTGAAGTTGCCCCGGCAACCGACGTCGAAGACGAAGCTGCTTTCGCGGCAGCTGATGCGGATGTAGAAAATCCATTCGTTGCCATGCAGTTGGCGCCCAACGTTTTAGAAGCGATTGGAAAAGCGGGCTATGAGAAACCGTCTCCGATTCAACTTCAAACCGTTCCGCATTTGATGGACGGACATGACTTAATCGGCCAAGCCGAAACTGGATCGGGAAAGACAGCCGCGTTTGCTTGGCCGTTACTTTCTCGATTAGACCTGAACCAAAAAGCCCCGCAAGTGATTGTTTTGGCACCGACTCGTGAATTGGCAGTTCAAGTCACCACCGCGTTCAAGAAGTATGCCAGTTGCACTCCAGGTTTCCGCACCACAACCATTTACGGTGGCCAGAGCTACGAGACTCAGTTTCGCGCACTTGATCGTGGTGCCCACGTGGTCGTTGGTACGCCCGGCCGCGTGATGGACCACCTCAAACGTGGCACATTGGATTTGTCGCAGTTGAAGGCATTTGTTTTGGACGAAGCCGACGAAATGTTGCGGATGGGTTTCATTGACGACATTGAAACGATCCTGGAAGCCACGCCTCGCACACAGCAGTCGATCTTCTTTAGTGCAACCATGCCGCGTCAGATTCAGCGGATCGCAGAACGTTACTTGACCAATCCGGTTCAGATCAAAATCGAAAGCAAAACGGCAACCGCCGATTCGATCACGCAAACTTGCGTATTCGTCAGCGGACGCGAAAAACTACAACGCTTGGTGCGACTACTCGAGACCGAAGAAGTTGATGGCGTGTTGGTTTTCGTCAAAACACGTCAGAGCACAATGGTCGTAGCGGAACACCTGATCCAACGAGGCGTCATTGCTTCGGCACTCAACGGTGATATCGCTCAGAACCAACGCGAGCGAACGGTTGGCCAATTGATGTCTGGGAAAATCAACGTCGTGGTCGCCACGGACGTCGCCGCGCGTGGTTTGGACGTTCAACGCATTAGTCACGTCATCAACTACGACTTCCCACACGACACCGAAGCTTACGTTCACCGAATTGGACGAACTGGACGAGCCGGCCGTCAGGGCAATGCGATCTTGTTTGTTGAGCCCAAAGAAAAAGGTAAGCTTTCGCGTTTGCAGCGAGCCACCAATCAACGGATCGAAACCTTCAAAGAGAAATCACTGAAAGAAATCAACTCGCTTCGCGTTGACAAGTTCAAAGCCAAAATCACGGAAGCGTTGGAAAGTGACAAAATCGATTTTTTCCAAACGATGCTTACCGAGATGCAAGCCGAGACCGAGTTGCCGATCGAAAAACTGGCAGCAGCTTTGGGCGTTTTGGCTCAGGGTGAAAAGCCATTGATCTTAGAGGCCCTGCAAACTCGTCAGTCCAACTGGAAAAAAGACGGCGTCAAACGAGCTCGCGGCGAACACGGCCCGATGCAAACTTACCGCGTCGAAGTTGGACGAAAAGATAACGTTGGACCTGGCAACATCGTTGGTGCAGTGACCAATGAAGCGGATCTTAGTAACGCCGACATCGGCCGGATTAAGATCTACGACAGCTACAGTACGATTGATCTGCCGGCTAACCTTCCAACAGATATCCTAAATCATCTGGCCGGTGTTTTTGTAAGTGGTCGCGCTCTCGAGATCAGCAAATCAGATCAGCCGTCGCGCGGAAACGATCGGGGCCGAGGTCGCTCGGGTGGTGGTAGACCAGGCGGCGGTCGCTCAGGTGGTGGACGTTATGAACGAGGCGGACGTGGTGGTCGGCCCGACCGAAGTGGTCGGGAAGGCGGATTCAATCGAGGCGGCAGTGATCGGCC
>CAZORR010000234.1:0-1937 GCA_964582115.1 uncultured Pirellulaceae bacterium | reverse complement strand
GCAGTGATCGGCCACGTCGTGAAGGTGGATTCAATCGCAGTAGCAACGGTCGTAGTGAAGTTCGAACTGAACGCAGTGCAACCGATCGCCCGCGCCGCGAACGTACTACCAGTCGAACCGAAAGTGATCGTCCACGTCGCGAGAGTGGTGGCTACAACGATCGCAGCCCAAAACGAGAAACTGGTAGTGCCGATCGCAAGGATAATAGAGTCTACTCGACAAGCAAACCGGG
Source organism: uncultured Pirellulaceae bacterium (assembly GCA_964582115.1). Classification (GTDB taxonomy): domain Bacteria; phylum Planctomycetota; class Planctomycetia; order Pirellulales; family Pirellulaceae; genus Mariniblastus. Next base: position 1,705 of record CAZORR010000234.1, on the reverse strand, counting down.
CAAGACCAAGGCTGCTCAACGAGCCAAGGCGAAACGTCGACCGGACGCAAAGGCATCGTCTCCGGTTAAAAAATACGTCAAGATTCGCGCGAAAAAGAAGTAACCCCCGCCAAAGTGTGATAGGTCGCCTTTAATGCTTACGAGTGGCAAATTGAGGCAGCAAACATTGACGCCACCTGAAAGAGCAGCAATTACTTTTTTCGGTGGCGTTTTTTATAGGTACTTTTTGGTACTGAGATGGTTAAATAAGGAGCGGCCAGCCTAACTTGATGGCTCGCTACGAATTTGATTTTTGAAGCTAATTTGCACTACCGAGGATTTCGTGAATATCGCTAATTATAAAGTAGGTTCCTGCATTTCGTTTTGTTGTACAGTGCTTGTCTTGGCCGCGGGATTAATGCAGATCTCGGTTGCTCAAGAAACCACCGCAACCGCCACCATAAAATCAAGATCAGGTGCTCGATTGGGATTGGCGGTACAGCAACCGCAAAGTGGCCCGTTTGTAAGAATCAAAGGCGGGTTCATGGTTCCTTACACCGCTACCATTCCCGGAACGAAGATCAAATATCAAATGGTGCCTGTGCCTGGTGGCACCTTCACAATGGGCAGCCCAGCAGACGAAGAAGGTCGACTTGAAGACGAAGGGCCTCAGTTTCAGGTTGTGGTCCAACCGTTTTGGATCGGTAAGCATGAAGTGTCTTGGGACGAGTACCAACGATTCATGGACATGGACCTTGTTTACAAAGAACTGGCAAGAACCAAGGTTCGACCAAAATTGACTGAGTTTTCCATCGACGCGCTCACCGCTCCTTCGGAACTCTACGACGCCGATTTCACTTACTCTGCTGGCGGTGAATACAATCAACCAGCCGCTACCGTTAGCCAGTTTGCGGCCAAACAATACACGAAGTGGCTAAGCATCACGTCAAAGGATTTCTATCGACTCCCTTACGAAGCTGAGTGGGAGTATGCTTGCCGAGCTGGAACCAAGACGGCGTATTCGTTTGGCGATGATGTCGACGACCTAGAGGACCATGCGTGGTTCGTTGAAAACTCGGATGAGGAACGCCATGTTGTCGGTAAAAAGAAACCGAACGCGTTTGGCCTGTTTGACATGCACGGCAACGTTGCCGAATGGGTATTGGATGGCTACAACGAAAAAGGTTACACGCACCTGAAAGCCGGACAAAAGTACACGGTCGAAGAAACGTTCAACAAACCCAAAACGATTTATTCACGAGTTGTACGCGGTGGTTCATGGGAACTGGATGACGTCCAGTGCCGCAGTGCTGCTCGGCTTGCCAGTGAAGAAGAGTGGAAGACGGAAGACCCAAACATTCCCAAGAGCCCATGGTGGTTTACGGACTCGCCTGGTTTGGGTGTTGGATTCCGCTTGATTCGCCCCTTGTCGGCGCCTAAGACATTGACTGAAAAGAACGAATTTTGGAAACCGGACCAAGAAGAGATCGCCGAAAACGCAGCTGCACGGATCGATGCCAACGGACGTGGGTCGTTGGGATCGGTCGATGAAAAATTACCGGCCGAAATGGAAAAGGCACTGGAAAACCTCTAACTCCATAGCGTTCTTATCATTTATCAGTTCAACGACCAAGCGGCGTAGGGTTCTCACATTGGAGCCCTACGCCGCTTTCCTTTTTGTTTGGATTCAACGCAAAGACGCTAAGAGCTTATCCCACAACCTTTT
>CAZORR010000233.1:0-4424 GCA_964582115.1 uncultured Pirellulaceae bacterium | reverse complement strand
CCGTTGATGGCATCGGATAGAGTTTGCGGACAACAAATAAGCATTTGACATCGCGAAGTGACGAACAACACTTGGGGACAACCGCAATAGTGTTCGGCACGGAAGGGGAGAAACAAAGGGGTCAGGAGCCAAAAACGAAACTGACGCGGTAAAAACCGAGTTCAAAACACCCGAATGAGCTGTCATTGTTTTCAGCGCGTTCGGGTTCTTTGTTGCGCAGCATCAAAAACGTCTCACCGCCGCGCGGGTGACTCAACCGAAACGTAGCCACTCCAATCGCGGCGGAACATCGGCCTCACTTGAAGTGGTGCTTGGCCGGTTTGAAGTGCGAGTTGGCTCAGCCATTGGCAAGAAAAGATTGTCTGATAGCCAGCGGCGATCATGGATGTCGCCGCCCAAGCTAGGCCCGGCGTAGGATTGCGTCCGAGCGTCGGACAGGACGTCCGTAAGCGAGGATGCGACCGTAGGGAGCACCGGGCCGTAACGGCGACGCAGCGGAGGCCATGGAAGGCTTTGCCGTGAGTGTTCAGTGTGAATTTTTCAGTGTTCAGAATCAACACGTAGCCCGTAGGGCCAAGAAGTCATCCGAGTATTTGAGTCGGTGAAAATCGATCCAAGGAGTTGGTTTTGATCTAGAATTTGTGCCGAGGTTGCGTTGCGATCATTTGCCTAATTTGACGTTGAGATCGGAATCACGATTCGTGTTGAGGCAGTGCGCAGCACCGAACTCAATTGATCTTTGGCAGTTCGAAATTAGGAGGCCGATCTTGGCCAGTAACTAAAACATAGTTAGGCTGCTCGTAGGTATGAATTTAGCATTCCGCCAAGACGTCCGGTCTTTTGGACCGGATGATTTACGTCTGGTGGCTTTTCCATGGGGACGATTAATTGATTGTCTAAGCCTTGATGGTTTCGTTCCAAGTGATAATGCACCAAGTACTCACGCACGGTATTTCTCAGCAAATCTTCACCAAAGAAAATCATCCGATTTAAACACTCGTACTTCATGCTTCTCATGAAACGTTCCATCTAGGCGTTTAAGTTGGGACTACGCGGCGGCAAACGCACCAATTCAATCCTGCATCACCAGTATCACTTCCGTAATTGCTCGATCGCAGCAACCGCAGCGTTGGCATCGACGTGGTAATCGTTGAAGACGACTTTGCCTTGTTTGTCGATGATGATGACCCAAGGTGTTCCGCCCGTGCGGTAAGATCGCATGATCGCCGGCGTGCCGGCATCTCCTTTGCTCTGCCCGAAAGGGATCTTCAAATTGTAGCGTTTTGACATCGCCTCTAGTTTGTCCGGAGTATTGGTTCGATGGCCTTCGAATGTCGTTTGAATCGCAACAAACTGGACATCGCTTTGATCACGGAATTTTTCTTCGAGTGCTTTGAGAGTTGGGAACCCTCGGCTGTGACAACCAGGGCACCAAGACTGGAAAAAGTACAGGTAAGTTACTTTACCTTTGATGTCATCAACGTCCAGCGAAGTTTTTCCTTCAGGCAGGCCAATCCATTTTGATGTTTCCCACTTGGGAGCCTGCTGTCCAACGATGCCGCGTTTGGGCCGAGAATTAACTTCAGGATGGCCAGCGTTTCCCGATTGCCCGAATGCGTGGTTGCTCGTTGATATCAGGAGTGTGCTGACAACGATCATTGTCATTAACGCGAGAAGATTGGCTGGCAAAACACGAGAAGTTTGAATGCTCATTTATGGTTCCTGTATGGGGGCTTGCGCGAAGCAATGTTCTTGCCTCTGTTTCGATGAGACGTTTTTCAACAGAATACCTTACGTAAGCGATTCAAATTGGGTCGCTGTAATTATGGAGATGTGGCAGGCATGTGATAGAAAATACCGATGCACTCGCTGGCGCGTCGAGATTGTAGATCGTTTTTATTTTAGCCACTAAGTTCCTTCCAGGATGAACCTGACCACTAAATTGCCGTTTATCGCGAGTGTGCTGGTGGTGAATAATTAGAGTACAATCACTGCGAGGTTGTTTTCGATGTCGTTCCGCTAGATGAGAGTTGATCGTAATGCAGATGTCTGGTTTTGTTGCTTTACTTGTCGCGGTTGTGGTAGGCCGGTTGCTAAACGAGCGGGCGTACCGAACCCTCGGTTCCGAAGAAAAACTCCGACTGATGGACGGGTTTTCCAAAACACGAGCTTACTCGATGATCCCACTGTTAGTTTTAATTGGCGGGTACTGGTATCTGGCGACGCAAACTTCGCTAAACAAGTTGACGCTGAGTGTTGTTTACTTTGTTCTACTGATTGTTTATGTCGTGGTGCGGTCAGTATGGAATCAAGTGAAACTGGCGCAGCTTGGAATGCCAGCCGATTACCAACGAAAGTTCACGATTACTCAAGTCGTTTCACTGTTGGGCATCGCTTGGTTCTTTTTTGCGATGTTCAGCGGCATGTAGGTTGGCGAGCGTCAGTTTGCTAGTGATGATCGCTATTGATCTAGCGAATCCGTGGGGAAGTGATCACGAACGATTTGATGGAACTCGGCTGCGGTATTGACTTTGGCGACGTGAGTACGGAAAGTTCGTGCTCCTGGGCGGCCTTGAGCGTAACAGCAAGCGTAACGGCGCATTAGCTGAGCACCTTTGTTTTCACCAAAGCGATTCACGATCAGGTCGAAGTGATGTAATAAGCACTGTCGTTGTTGGTCGAGCGTTGGGTCTGCGGGGATCGTTTGGCCGGCGAGTGCGGATTGGCATTGAGCAAACAACCACGGTCGTCCTAAACAAGCCCGTGCGATCATGACGCCGTCGACGTTGTAATTTTCAAATGCGTTCAGCACTTTTTGAGGACTGTCCAAGTCTCCATTGCCGATCAGTGGGATCGTTTTTAGAAAAGGTTTGATTCGTGAAATTTGGTCCCAGTCTGAATGGCCGCGAAACATGTCTTGCGCGGTTCGGCCATGGACCGTCAACGCCGCCGCTCCTGCGCCTTCGACGACTTGGGCGATGTCGATGGCGTTGATGTGGTCACGAGTACAACCAAGTCGAATTTTTGCAGTCACCGGAGTTGGGCTACAAGCTTCGACGACTTGTTCAATGATGGTTCCCATCTTTTCTGGTTGGCTCAGTAAGTAACTGCCACTCTTGGCCCTTTCGGTTACTTTCTTAACCGGACACCCAAAATTAATATCAACGATACTGACTTGATAATCTTCGACTAGTCGCTTGCCAACTTTGGCCATCGTTTCAGGTTGGTTGTCCCAAATTTGAACGGCCAGCGGTTTGGGTTCTTGGCGAACGCCCCATAGACGCTCGGGGTGCTGCGGTGTGTTTTCGTCTAACCAAACAAAACTGCTGGCGTTGATCATCTCGGTGGCAATCAGCCCAGCGCCACCATACTCGCGGACGATCTGGCGAAACGCGTAGTTTGTGAATCCCGCCATCGGTGCTTGCAAAATCGGAGGGTCGACCGTCACGTTTCCGATTTGAATCGGATTCACCTGTGGTACTGATACGGTGGTTGCGGTTTTTGGAGGCCCTGTCATGCGTGGTATCTTACCGTTGATCGACGGAATTACGAAATGTGGGTACTGAGTTATTGCGTCGAACACCGTTTACCGTCACTTGTCGAGGCAAAACTGCGATTAACGTTCCAACATAGGATTCGCAAAAATCACTTTTCGATATACTATCTGGCATGGCCAAAAAATCTAAATCCGACAAAGCAGCCTCGACATCCAACAGCGAAACGACTGATGCGACAACGGATGTCTCGCCTTTTGAAAAGGCCGCTGCCACCGTGCGCAAGTTCCCGACTTGCCCGGGCGTCTACCTGATGAAGAACGCCGCCGGTGTGGTGATTTATGTCGGCAAGGCCACCAATCTACGTTCACGAGCAGGTAGCTACTTTTTAAAAGCCGCCTTAACCGACTCGCGGACGGGGCCTTGGGTTGGCGAAATCGCTGACGCGGATTTCATGGAATGCGAGAGCGAGGTCGATGCGTTGTTGGTTGAATCACGTTTGATCAAAGACATTCAGCCTCAGTACAACAAGATTCAAAAGGACGACAAGACATTTCCTTACTTGCAGATATCGACTTATGAAGATTTTCCGCGAGTCGAAATCACGCGAGAACCAGAGTCTACCGGCGTTAAGTTGTACGGCCCTTTTGCCAGCGCGGGAGAGTTGCGAGGTGCGGTGCAGGTGTTGCAACGGATTTTTAAGTTTCGAACTTGTTCGCTGGACATTGACGCCGGCGACGAACGTTGGCGGTGGTATCGGCCTTGCTTGTTGGCCAGCATTAAGCAGTGTACGGCCCCCTGCAATATGCGAGTTTCTCGAGAGGATTATCGCAAGGACATTAAGCGGTTGCAGATGTTTTTGTCGGGAAACAAAGCCGGTTTGTTAAAGCAAATGAAAGCGGAGATGATGGAGGCTTCGAAGGCTTTGAA
>CAZORR010000232.1:0-4426 GCA_964582115.1 uncultured Pirellulaceae bacterium | reverse complement strand
CTTTGCTAATTCTTGGGTAGGACCAAACGGACGGTTGTGCCTTGCTGCGGTCGAGTTTCGAATTGGATTTCGCCACCGAGTCGCCCGACAACGTTCTGGGCTAAGAACACGCCCAAGCCCATCCCTTTGCCGGGTGGTTTGGTTGTGAAAAACGGTTCGCTGACTCGTTTGAGTTGTTCGTTGGACATGCCATCGCCTTGGTCTTTGATCAACCACTGCCAGCTGTCGCCGCGGTCGGAGACCAGAACTTCTACCGGACTTCCGCTATCGTCGGCATCGATTCCATTTTGAATAATGGCTCGCATTGCTTGACACAACGCTTCGGCCGGCACCGATAAAAACTGCTCTTTCGCTTCGTCAGGCAGGTGAAGTTCGACTTGATCTGAATCGGCGATGCCGTCGAGCGTGCGGCGAGTGATTTCTTCCACCGAAACGGGGCCAATTGATTCGCCGATCGTATCACCAGCATGCGATGACATTCGGTCGATGATGTTGCGGCACCGGTCTAGTTCACTACGAATCAAATGCACATCGTCGATTACGTCTTCGGCACCGGGAAAGTTGGGCGGGTGTTTTTCGAACGCTTGTTCCACGTCCTTGGCTACGATCGCGATGGTGCTTAGTGGTGTCGCCAGTTCGTGAGCGGTGCCCGCAGCAAGAGTCCCTAACGCTTCGACTTTGTCACTGTTGGATTGTAATAATTGGGCGCGACGGATTTGGATTTGTTGGTCGTGAAGTTCGTCGGTAAGCCGAGTCATGAAGTACACGATCACGCAGGCACAGGTGACAAAAGACGCCAACAGTCCTTTGTGCATGATCGAAACGGCACCCGCAGAGCGAATCGTTTCCAAACCCATGTTCAGTTGAGGAATATCGTGGTGTTCATACAGTAGGAAAAAGTAACAACAAAAGGTGAGCGCGGTGATCGCCCAAGCCCAATAGCGGTTCAGTAAGAGCGCTGACAGGCTCAGGTTCACAAAGAAAAACAAACAAAACGGATTGTTTGGCCCACCAGTCGCAAACAGCAACGTCGTCAACGACAGCATGTCCAAGATCAAAACCACGCCCAAGATCAAACTCCATGAGCTCGACGGGTATTCGGTAACGGGCGCCTCCGACCGAGATTGTTGCCAGCGATTGGACCAAAACATCAACAGGATATTCGACACCAGCGTGACGGCGATGACGGTTGCCATCGCCCAAGCCATTGGGATTTGGACTTGAAAAAGCCACGCTGCCCCGAGAATCGTGACTAACTGACCGACGACTGCAACCCAACGCAGTTTTAGCAGCCACTTGGTGTTGGCGTAGTAATGGTCGTTTTCAGAGATCCCAAGGGTGTTCATGATACGTACGAAGGCGAAGTGGGGGCGTAGCAGGCAACGGTTTTGTGCTTCACAGGAGCGTTAATTCTAACCGACCGTGGAATATTCTTCGCTACCACTGCGCTAAAGTGTCTCGAAGTTGTCAGTCCTGTACTGCTTTGCTGGCACGAGGGAAATTATCTTGCGATATTCTTATCGACCCAGAAAAATTCGGTTTACCAAGCCAGCCAATGACAGTTAAATTGTCTTACCTATACTAGATTTCTCTTTGCAGATTGACCCATTTCCGTGGTAACGCAGGCCCCCATTTTGAATGCCAACTCGCCAATCGAAGACGACCGTCTCTCAAGTGCTCAAAAGGCTTCGCCCAAACTATCGCAACGGATGCTAACCACTACGCTGGTAGTCATGATGGCGATTCCGGTGGTTACTATTTTGTCGCTGTGGAATTTTATGCCGCCGGTCTATGAAGGTCAGTTGCAGGCATCAGTTTCTACGTTGGGTCTGCCCAATCCGGATTTTTATTCAGTGCCGTATATTCAGCGACCACCGTTTGAAGGCGGTTCCATCGTGGTTCACAACAATAGCGAGTACGATTGGACTCATCTTAAAATGCAAGTAAATAATTTTTATTCGACCTTTGATATCGAACCGATCGAAGCCGGTACCGAAAAAGAGTTTTTGCTCAGTAAGTTCATTACTCGTGACGGGAAGAGCTTTAATGTTCGCTATACACCGTTAAAGAGCGTTCGCATTTATGCTCGTCGTCCCAAGGGAGACCGAGCAACGTTTGGCCAAGAGTTTGCGCCGATCGAAAACAAATAGCCCGATGTAGCTGATGTCGCCAGACTTCAGGAGTTTTGAGTCCAAGAAAATGCAAGACTCGCGGCAATGCAAAACCCATGTTCTGGCAGTCGATGTAGCCATATACTGTCGGCATGGACACTAACAAAAATATCATCGCTCAGATCGCCGCCGAGTTAAACCTACCCGCCAAACAGATTGGCGCGGCTGTCGGTTTGCTGCAAGACGGTAACACGATTCCGTTTATTGCTCGATATCGCAAAGAAGTCACGCAAAGCCTGAACGAGATTCAGCTGCGACAAATCGAAGACGCCCTTGAACGCATCAACACCTTGGCGGCTCGGAAATTGACCGTGATCAAGTCGATTCAAGAGCAAGGTCTAATGACGGCGGCCTTGCAAAAAGCAATTGACGATTGCGCGGACTTGCAGCGTTTGGAAGCGATCTATTTGCCTTTCAAGCCAAAACGTCGGACCCGAGCCACGATCGCCCGCGAGCGAGGTTTGCAGCCACTCGCTGATTTATTGCTGACGCAAAAGCGAATCGGCCAAACCAAAACATCGGTGTTGAAGCCTTATATTGATTCAGCCAATGATTTGCCGGATGCCGATGCGGTGTTGGCAGGCGGTTTGGACATCGTGGCCGAACAGTGGTCCGAAGACGCGGAGACTCGACAATGGTTGCTCGACAAAGCGATGAAGTTCGGTCGCGTGGTTTCGAAAGTCAAACGTGGAAAGAAAACGGCCGACGGGGCGGACAAGTTCGAGCAGTACTTTGACCGCGAAGAATCGGTATCACGGATTCCGGGCCACCGAGTGTTGGCGATGTTGCGGGGCAGTAGCGAAGGGATTTTGCGAGTAGGTTTGGGCTTCGATGGCGATCGCGAGATTTCAGATTTGAAGCGGCGACTGGTGACTAGTCGCGAGTTTGAGTTTTTCAATGATTTGCTTGCTGCCGCGGAAGACTGTTTCACTCGGCTGCTAATGCCAGCCACCGAATCGACCGTCGTTCAGCAGTTGAAAAAAGACGCCGACGAAGCGGCGATTGAAGTGTTTGCGAAGAATTTGGAAAAGCTATTGATGGCGGCTCCGGCCGGACCGAAAGTTACGATCGGCATCGATCCGGGCTTTCGAACGGGTTGCAAGGTTGCGGTCATTGATGCCACCGGGAAGTTCCTAGAAAACGCGACGATCTACCCGACCGCCCCTAAAAACGATACGCAAGGCGCCGGGCAAGTGTTGTTAAAGTTGATCAAAAAGCACGGCGCCGAATTAGTTGCGATCGGCAACGGAACCGCGTCACGTGAAACGGACGCTTTTGTTGGCAAGTTAATCAAAGACAATCAACTAACCACCGCCAGCGTGATGGTCAGCGAAGCCGGCGCATCGATTTACTCGGCCAGCGATATCGCGGTAAAAGAGTTTCCGGATCTTGATATTACCGTTCGTGGGGCCATCAGTATTGCGCGGCGTTTGCAAGATCCGTTGGCGGAGTTGGTCAAGTCGGACCCGAAGTCAATCGGAGTTGGCCAGTACCAACACGATGTGAATCAACCAAAACTTAAAAAGTGTCTCGACCGAATCGTAGAATCTTGCGTCAACCATGTTGGCGTTGATCTGAACATGGCCAGTGCACCACTATTGTCTTACGTGGCGGGTATTGGTCCTAAGTTGGCGGAAAACATTGTCAATTATCGAAATGACAACGGCCGTTTTAGTAAGCGAAGTGAATTGCTGTCCGTGTCCAAACTCGGCAAGAAAGCCTTTGAACAAGCGGCTGGTTTTTTGCGGATTCGTGGTGGCAGCCAACCATTGGACAATTCTGCGGTGCATCCCGAAAGCTATGTGGTGGCTAAGCAGATGGCCAAACATTTGAAAGCTGACTTAAAAAGTTTGGTTGGAAATGCGTCGCTCAGCAGCAAGCTAACGGCCCGTGATTTTGTTACCGATCGCTTTGGCGAACCAACCATCCAGGACATTATCGAAGAACTCGGCAAGCCCGGTCGTGACCCGCGAGATGAATTTAAAGCCGTTAAGTTCAACGAAAAAGTCAACTCGGTTAGCGATTTAAAAGCCGGCATGGTGTTGGAAGGCGTGATCACGAACGTAACTCACTTTGGTGCCTTTATTGATATCGGCGTTCACCAAGATGCGTTGATTCATATTTCGCAGTTGGCGGATCAGTTTGTGCAAGATCCGAACGAGTTTGTTTCGGTGGGGGATGTGACGAAGGTCAAGATCATGGAAGTCGATCCGAGCGGCAAACGAATTAGTGCGACGCGGAAGTTTTAATGGGCG
>CAZORR010000231.1:0-4488 GCA_964582115.1 uncultured Pirellulaceae bacterium | reverse complement strand
GTCGGCAAGTGCTTGTTTGTTCGTGTCGACGGCTGCAAAGTTGACTAAAAAAGAAGCGTTTTGAACGACAATGATACGATTGTTTCCGCCGTCGTAAACGTCTTCTTCTAGCTTGTAAACCATGTCTTGACCGTCAACGGTCAAGAGTGGTGTCATGGTCCAGCGTCCGTATTCGCCGATATCTTTGGGTGTCATTATCATTTCAATTGGCAGTTTCGGCGACACATCAAGGTCTGCGTCGATTACCATTGGCCCGGCGAGCTGATCACTGTTGCGCCGCTTGATCGCCTCTAGGTCAAACCAATCACATGTCGTGTTGGTGGAACCGGACCACGCATTGTCGTTCCATGGGCTTTTACGCTGTTGCGTTGCCAATTGAGCTTCCGAGAGCAGTCTTTGGTTTTCGGCCTGGAGTTCCGGCGGTAATTGTTTTTGGATGGCACGATAGTAGTCCTCGTCCGCTCGATAGTCGCCACCCACATAGACTAATGTTCGTGATTGATAGCCTTCTGCCATCCACTCTTCAATTGCTTCGGTGACACGGTCGGCGGGGCAGCGATTGGTTTCGGGAAACCAAAATACGGTGTTGAATTCGTCGATTTTTGGCGAAATGCGATTGCGTACCGTGACATCGCAGCCATCGTCTTTGAGCCGTTTTGCTAACAACGAGGTACTGTTAATGCTGCGCGGTTTTTCGTTTACTTTGCCATATTTGGTATCCAAGACGTTTTTGCTGGCACAGCCGGAGGTCGAGATTAAACCGACGACCAACATCAGCAAACTGCAGGCGAGTTTTGAGCCAACCCAAAGTGATTTGAAAGGACTAGTCATGTGTGCGCTGCCCTTGTGCTGTTGCTGCGTTTACTGTGTTTGCGCGAGCCGTTTTGACGGAGTTTTGGAATTCGTTTAGGCCTTGCCAGCACTGTTCGAAAACATCCTTTGTGATTGGGTAGTCGCCAAAAAACGTTTGTTCGAAGGGGATCATCACATCGCCGTAATAACCTACCAGCGGTGGGCTTGGTGAAAGCTCTCGCAAGTACTGGCGATTGGTTTTGCCTTTTTTTAATCGGACCAGTTTTTCTTGATCAAGTGTCACTAGCACGTGACTAAACAAGAAAATTAATGCCTTGCGAAAGTCTCCAGCTTGGTAAGCCGTCTGGGCTTGTTGGCGAAAGTCACCTTGAGTCACGTCCATTTCGAATGGCAGGTGTCGAATGCTTTCGGCCAGTGAGCGGTCGGGGCGCGAGAAATCGTCGTTGCCAGACGCAATTTCGACTCGCGAGTTCAAGAAAACCCAGATGATCAAAGCAAGCAGTAACGCGATCCCAAGGAACAAGAGTCCATAGGCTATGAGACCGAATCCTCCTGATAGCCAACGCCAATTCCAGTTCCAAGCAGTGGCGTTTCGCTTAGGTGCTTTGGGGATTGAACTTCGATCGCGAGTCAGGGCAGGTTGTCGATCTTGGAATTGTTCTTGTAGTCCCAACGGTATTGGTTCACCACTGTCTTGATCCGTCCATGGCATTGATTGCAAATCTTGTGCCGCCAACGATGGAGTTTGCAGCCATATAAATCCTAGCAGTGCAAGCAAGTACAACATGACTGGTCCGCGCATGAGAGCAGTTGAGAGGCGAATCGGATTGTGGTTGGTCGAAAGCAGCATGCGGTAGGAGCTTTAGCTTTCTTGGGATTGAGTTAAAAGACTGTTTTCGGTCATGAACTTGAGTTGGACCGCCCAACCCTCTTGTCGAATTCTAACGTCGATGTACATCAAAAACCGGACAACTGCACAAAATCCAGCAACAAGCCAACCCGCCACTATTATGTAAAATGGCTGTAGCGAGATATCGGAGTTGGCGCGAATACTGAACATCGAATCGGTCATGACGAACACTGAATGCACGGCAAACAGCAGTAACGGTGTCAGCACCACCATCAAAATAAACTGTAATAAAATCGATCCCGAAGCCAGCATGTGTAAGGTTTGTGATCGCTGGGAAAGCGACGGCATGTCGCCCTGCTTTTTTAATTCCGTTTGTTCTAGGAAAATGATTTCTGGCACGTAAGGTCGCACTGCTCGTACGAGTAGTCCTACAAAAGCGATTCCCGGCAAGCCTAGATACGCTAACGAGTAGGCTGCTTCGTTATCCTTGGGCGATGTAATCAAAGCAGCCAGCACGGCGAACAACGCCAATCTTAATATTGCCTGTGAATACAGAAAATAAGGCAGGCGTTTAAGGAAATCTCTTAGAACCGTCTTCACCGAATGATCTTCTAAGAACATGACGCGTCCCATGAAGATGGTAATCAAACAAGTGCCCAATTGGGCTTGGCTGATGATCAAAGCTCCCATCGCAAAATAATAAGCAATGGAGAGCTCGTAGCTGAACGACACATCCGTCATCCAGCTGAGCAAGTAGTAGTCTAGTAGTGCGAATGGCATTGCATTCAAAAACAACAGCACCATGATCGGTTTGATTTGCCGGATCAGAACATTGGCTGCGAGGTCGAATACTTCCAAGTTACTTCGTTCGCGAATCGCGATTGAGATTTGGTCAAATTGCATCACATGTCCTCACTTTCGGCCGCGTCGGATTGGGGGAACCCGAGCACGATGAAGTAAACCAGTAACGCAAAGCTGGTGGACAATGAGATGATGCCTTTGAGCGCCCAAGGAATAGAAGTTTCGGGAGAAATAAAACCCTCGATAATCGCCGCAAGGCAAAATAAGATCATTCCTGTCATTGCGATCGGCAACGCTTCTCTGGCGTTTTTCAGCAACGAATCCAAGCGTGTAAGGCCGTTGGTCCGGATCCAGCCAATCCCGATCCTTAACCCCGCACCAGCCGAAAGCACAACTGCAGTCAGTTCGAACGGACCATGAGCCGTTACAAAGCGTTGGAAGTTTATACTGGAATCGCCAACTTCGGGGCGGAACATGTAACCAAAGGCAGCACCTAAATACGTTGCGTTAAATGCTAAGGTTATCAAACCAGGTAGAACGCCAAGCATCGACACAAAACAGCTAAGACCAATGCCAGCGTTGTGCCAGACGTAATAACCAAACGCAGATGAGTTTGCCACAATGCTTCCGTATCCATTTTGCGAACCGGAGTGCATGTTTTTCATCATGTCCATCGTGTCTTGTCCAAGAACCTTTTCACAAAAGCCAGGCCAGCGAGCATCTTGGTACGCCAAAAAGGCCGATAGCCCAAACAGGCCCCAGAAGATGATCGTCGCAATGTGAACACATGGGTCATGGAAAATTCGTCGAGGAGTCGTGACGAAAATTACGTCGATCCAATGTTGCCAACGGTACTTCTGGCTGCGGTAGAGTTGGTTGTGAGCACGGGCGACCAAGCGGTGAAGGTATACCAGTGTGTTGGGCGGTAACTGATTGGCTTCGGCCAACGCAAGGTCTGCACAAGCGGCGCGATACAGTGCAGAAAATCGATGAACGTCTGCGGGCATCATGGACGGTTTACCCATTTTTTGGCAGAGTTGTTCAAGTTCAATCCAGTTCGGCTGGCGAGCGGCGATTAAATCGGCGACTTTCATTCGAGCTCCGAATCGGTTGAAGGTGGATTTTCTGGCGCTACCGGTGTGACGATAGGCTCGGGGGGCTCGGCTAAATCAGTGGCGATCGAAAACAGGGCATCGTCGGTCGCGATGGCTGCCGTCGGGAGTTGGTAACGGCTATCGGGAGTTGGTGGTGGGGAGAATAATGAAGTTGATTGGTATGAATCGTCTGACTCCGCTGCCGATTCACCGACGAAAATTTTGTAGTACAAACTGCAAATCAATAAATCAGAATCGGTATCCGCAGGCAATCCAAATTGTTGGCACAGCGTTCCTGCAAGCTTGGCGGCAATCTCGCCGGCCCGAGCAACGCCTAGTTGCTGACGTCGTTCGGCATAAGTGGCAACGGCTTGGGCCAGTGAGTTCGAAACATAGAACGACGCGGGAATCAGTTCAGCCAGTTGAGGGACTCGGCTGTCAGTGAATGTTTGCACATGAGGATCGTGGTCAGATTTTTCGTCCACCACCATGGTGCCAGCAACCAAATCACCCAGACGCTGAAATTTTGGACTGATGCTCATCGTGATCAAACCGAATACCGCCGTTGGCAGAGCAAACTGAGGAGGGAGTTCGCTGATTTCTAGAATACCACCGACGGCAACAAGTGGCATTAAATCGACCCCGCGAAATAGATTTCGGAGCATGGCTTGAACACCGTCGATTGCGTGCCCATCGGTGGCGAGCACTCTCAGGCGAAACATCATTTTGCCGAATGTGCGGCCGTTGTAGTAAGTTTCCATGTAGGCGCCGTAAAACCAATACGCCAAGAAGCTTCCGAGCGGTGCTACTGCGGCTGCGATCGCAAGCAGAAATTCTGCGACGTCACGAACACCAAGAAAAGCGAACAATGCGGCGACGATTAGAATCACTATCCAAGTGACAAATGCGAATACGGCATAGGCAGCCAAG
>CAZORR010000230.1:0-4515 GCA_964582115.1 uncultured Pirellulaceae bacterium | reverse complement strand
CAACTTTCTGAGGAATCTAAAAGGCCGATATATATTCCATGCCTTTGACGAAAACGATGGCAGTACTGGTATACCTGATGGCATACCTGACGTGGACACCAATAACGACGGCATACCGGACGCATTTTGGATGGACCTTGGTATGTCGATTGCGACCAACAGCAACGGCCAACGTTTCAAGCCGCTGTTTGCGATTCATATCATCGATATGGATGGTCGATTAAACGTGAACGCCCACGGCAACATCACGCATACCAGAGCGGATGGTTTTGTTGAGTCTGCACAAACTTTTGCTGGCGGACAACCCAATACACCACGCGGTCTTGGCATGGGGCCACCAGACGTCGACTTCGCGAACGCGTTCAATGGTGATAGAAATAAATTGCAAGAAATTTTTAACGGACGCTACGGCCCTGACGGACTACCGGGTAATGGCATGAACTCGTTCCGATCACGTGCGAAATTGTTTGGCCATCCAACCAACGCCCAAAACCCAGTAGGTACCACTGGTGGGCTCTACAGCACTGCCATGGATATCAATGGACGCTTCCGCATCGGAACTCCGGCAGGCCCAATCGCCGGCTTCGGAGATCCAAACTTCCCAGACTTCAATAATAGCTTGCCGCAAATCGACTTGTTAACCACACGTCAATTCAATACCTTCTTTGATGAAAATGGTGATATAACATTCGACGATGAGTTCACCGGCAATCCCTACGAAATGTCGCTCAATGGTGATGCAGCGGGCGACACTCCCTTCACGGTCGAAGAACTTGAAAGGCTACTACGCCCAGACGACATCGACTCGTTGGCACTACCCAATCGCCTGTCCAGTATCATTGACGTTAACCCAGGTTTATTTACGACTCACAGCTTTGACGTGCCAATGTTGAATCGTAGTTTCCCAGAAGAGATCGATTTTCATCTTCGACGCCATGCCGCTCGACAACGAGTCCCCCAGCTAACCGATATGCAGCGAGTCACTCTAATTAACGAAGAACTCAATCTGCGACGAGCATTTGCACCAGAACTTTACTTTGGTTTAAAGATGGACATCAATCGTCCTTTCGGTGACGGTATCGACAACGATGCAATCGATCAAAACGGCGATCCAATCAACGATGCAAACGGCGATCCGATTGATCCAATATTGCAAGTAGTCGATGACCCCGGTGAAACAACCCGCGCAAACAACACAGACGCTTTAGGTGTCTTGGGAACAACTGATGAAACCGAAATGGACTTGGATTTTGTTCCCGATGGAACCCCCAATGACGGAGCATCACCTCGGGAAATATACGCTCGCAACTTATACATGCTGGCAATGTTGCTGCTGGATCCTGTTTCTTTGGAGACCAAAAGTGACGACCCCAACACTCCCGAAAACGAACTTGAAGCCACTCCAAGCGAGCGGCGTTGGTTTGCTCGAACAATCGCTCAATGGGCCATCAACGTGGTCGATTTCCGCGACGCAGATTCAATTCACACGCGATTCGTCTACGACCCAGAGCCTTTCACCACTGCTGGTTGGGCCCCTGATGGTAACGACTTTGTTTGGGGGTGTGAGCGACCAGAATTGCTGCTCACTGAAACGCTTGCAGTACACATTCAAAACTTCCAAGACCTTGATCTAGACCCGGATGAGCGAGACTGGCAACAGCGTTTACGACCGGAACCGTTTGCTTATTTCGAAGTCTACAACCCTTGGACTCAAAACCGTTTAACCCAAAAACCACCCGCCGAACTGTACGACGACACCGGCACCGGCGTTGATCTTGGAAAACTGGCCCCCGACGGAAGTCCCATCTGGCGTTTTGAAATTGAACGCCTTAACGATACTTCAGATATCACCCAAGGATTCAAGCCATTGCGTTATGTCTACATGGCCGATCCAACGAACAGTAACATTAACTATAATGACCCGAACGACGACACTCTAGTTCCGGATGATATCGTCGTTCTCTTCGGCACCGATCCAGCTAGAGTACGACCGGGCGGCCACGCACTGATTGGCACACAGGGATTCCCTAACGGCAACAACATCTTTGAAGTGTTCATGGGACGTAAAAACACAATCGATGCTACTCTTGCTACAACAGGAGGAAATCCAGCAGTAGGAGCAACTTCAGCAGGACCGCCCGTCGATCGTGACAACCTGCTGCTTAACGAAACAACTCGACTTTCGATAAATGTTACTGACATGAATACAGGCGAAGCGACTGTTACGCGCTTCACAGGTAGCACCCAAGATAGTTTCCGTGAAACTTCAATTGTGTTTGTCGACCAAGCTTCACTCGTATCGCAGAACGGCACTGCCGATCCCCCTGAACCTCGCAAGTTTTCACTGACAGACCCGAAGGAAGGGTATCCCGACATGGATTCAGCTGGCATGGCACTAGTAGATATCCCCGACGGTGCGATATACCCAACCCCCTTCCCGACTCCTTTAGACCGAGTCGATGGCGAGCATATTAATGCAGAGGATCTCGGTGCAATTCTTCCGATGAACGCGGGAATCACTCCTAATTTTCGTTTCATTCGCTTGCAGCGTTTAGCCAATCCTTTGGTGGCATGGGATGCCAATACAAATCCGTACCTGACCATCGATACCATGGAAGCGGACTTAATATCTTTCAATGGCGCCGACGAAAACGTCCAAGGCTTTCCGCCCCCGGGCATAAACCTGAACCCAGTACCTTTTAGGAACGAAGGGGTCGGACAACCAGCAGTTTCAAATGAACGGTTAGGTGACCAGCAAACTTCAATTGTCAATGATGATATATTTGGCGGCAACAATAACATCAACAACATCTGGAGGCACCAGCGCCGGATGAATCCTCGGAATTCCTCTGCTGCTGCCTCCACTGACCATTTTTTCGCACGAGCATTTACGGAATCATTGGGACAAACCAATGACGCCTACATGGCTAACCCAGACGTTCCTTTCCCTTTGCTGACCTGGAACAATCGACCTTTTGTCAGCCACTTGGAAATCATGAACGTACCTTACTTATCACCCGATCGTTTCACCTATATCCCCCCTGAGAATCTTGCTCAAAACAACCCGGAGCTTGATTTACTCCCGGCGTTTGGAGTCGACGACAGGTTCTATGCCAACCCTTACGGGGATCAAAGCGCCCGACGATTGTTTGCGACCAGACTATCAGGCCGTCATACGCACCTGCTAAATTTTTATGGTGCTGTACCTGAAGATGATCCTAACGATCCTGAGGAAGTCCGTGACCAGGCAAGCATATTCCGAATACTGGACTTTTTAGAAGTGCCGAGTCGCTTTGCCGGTACTGAATCTTGGTACCTTAGTGCAACAGGTGCTTTACAGCACCCTTTCAATACAATTCCTCACTATCGCGTTCCTGGAAAAATTAACCTGAACACCATTCCGCCTACGTCGATTGGTGATAGTACAACGTCGCTTGTGTGGGACGCCTTGGCTGGCGACTACAATAACCGAGACTCGGGTGTGGATTGGGAGGAATTTAAAAATTCGCTGTACGGTAACAATGTATCAAACAAGTTTACTGTTTTTGAAAACCCATTTCGCCCTGCTGCAGCTAACGCAGTTCATGGTGTTCTCGCGCTGCACACAAACCCTGTTCGGAGTACTCTGCTACGGTCTCAAAATCGAGCCAGTGGTCGGCCTCTATTCGATTACGTTCCTACTAACAGATCAAATGACAGTCGCAATCGCGTGTTCCGAAGTGACATACCAGACAACGAATCGCGTAGTCCCGCGTTCCAAAACGCCTTCCGGACTCGACTTGCAAATTTGACCACGACCAAGTCTAGCGTGTTCGCATGCTGGATTACCGTTGGCTTCTTCGAAGTCGATCTGGATGGTAATCTGATCGACACCTCAGGGCAGCCGCTGGATGACGACAATGATCCATCGACAGAACTAGATCGTTTGCTGCCAAAATCACCGGCTGAAGGACAATCGATTGCTGAAATTGGTGCGGAGTCCGGCGAACAGGTTCGACATCGAGGGTTCTTTCTCTTCGATCGTTCGCTTCCAGTTGCCTACGAACCCGGGAAAAACCACAACGTCGACAAAGCAATCTTGCTGAAAACCATCATCGAGTAATGCACTGCGGCAATAGCCCAAGCATGAAACATGCCGTCGATTAGTTAAAATGCCCGCATCCATTTAATCCGGCGCTGCCCAGCAGCGCCGGATTTTTTATGCGGTGTGTTTGTAGTCATGGCTTCAGGCTTACCTGTCCGTAGGATGGACACTCTTGCCCGTCACTGCCACCATAAGATTATTGCTAAAACAATTGTCTCACGAAAAGGCCCTAAGACGCAAAGATGGCTACCGACTCTTTGCGCCTTCGCGCCTTTGCGTGAGATCTAATCTGTGGTGATGTGCGAATAAACGTAGCCGTTCACGGCTTTAGTTCGAAGAACAGAATGTCGCTCAACTTTTCAAGGGGCGCATCCTGCGAGCCGCGTAGTGAATCCCAGTACTTGTTGTCGGAGTGATAGTTGAACAAAGGG
>CAZORR010000229.1:0-4521 GCA_964582115.1 uncultured Pirellulaceae bacterium | reverse complement strand
GACGACTTCTATTTGTTTGATGCCGTTGGAACTGGCAGCGGTCAAATGTCGAGCGGTAAAGCTCCCTTTGCAAACGCCCCGTTCCTACAACGGCAAGCAATGCAGGCCAAGTTAGAAGCCGCCAAAGCAAAACAATCCCCCGCACAACGCCCCGCCCAAAATTCAGACCTCACCTATGATGCTCCCACAGGATGGGCTGAAAAGCAAACCTCAGGCATGGTGCCAGCCACTCGCTTTACCAAAAAAACAACAACCGATTCCGATCAGCCTGTCCTGATCACCTTCACCCAAATGTCCGCTGCGATGAACAACTGGCCGGATAACGCAAAGCGTTGGGCCGGGCAAGTCGGCCAAGCGTTATCCAGTGACGAATTGGCCAAGACCACCGAGAATTTCAAAATCGGCGACCAACCCAGCCAACTGATCCAACTACTCGACGGCAAATCAGATCGAGCGATCGTCGCGGTAATGACCGTCGATGACCAGAACGCTTGGTTCTTTAAACTTGTTGGCGACAAAGAAACCGTCCGCCAAGAACTACCAACCTTTCGCAAACTTTTGAACTCAATCAAATTCAAATAAACCAACGTCGTTCAACGTCGCCATTCATCCGAACGAACGACGACCAGCAAAACACGCCAAACACTTTTTAGATATTCCCATGGCAACCAACCAAATTGAATCCAGTTCCCCAATGACTGCGCAGTCCGCAGTCGGGTTCTCAATCTTCGACATCGCGCGAGCGATCGTGATGCCACTGGCTTCCTTGCGTTTGACGGTTGCCTTGTTGTTCATGGCAGTATTGATGACGTGGGTGGCGACATTGGAGCAAGCTTACGACGACGTTTTCAATGTCAAGATTCGTCACTTCAGTAGCCTACTGGTCGAAGTTCCCGTACAGGTTTTCTTTCCACCAGCTTGGGCACCAAAATTACAGAACGTTCCTGGCCGATTGTTCTTACCCAGTGGAAGTTTGATTTTGGTGCTGATGTTAGTCAACTTAACTGCAGCGCATTCGCTACGGTTCAAAATCCAAGCTTCTGGGACGCGACTGATTGCTGGTCTGGTCGCATTGCTGGCAGCGACTGCAGTCACTGGCCTAGTGATTGCCAACGGACAAGGCCCAGGCGTGCAAACCGCGACCAAAATCCCTTACGAACAAATGTGGTTCTTGATGCAGGTCTCGGTATTGGTATTGTCCCTCGGATCGATCGCATGGTCGTTCTGGATGGGACCCAAACAACGAGTCCAACGCATGCTGTTGTTGTACTTGGGAGCGATGGGAATTGCGGCAGCGGTGGCGTTATTGATTTTGGACGACCGAGCTTACATCGGTGATTCGGCCATGCGAATCATGTGGCAACTGACCCAAGCCACTCTGGCAGCGATTGCTGGCTTTGTTGCTTGTGTGTTTTTGTTTAAACGAAAAGCCGGCATGGTGCTGCTGCACATCGGCGTGATGGGCTTGATGCTGAACGAAATCCTGGTGACCACGGCGCACAAAGAACACCGCTTGATCGTGGCCGAAGGCGAAACCAGCAGTGAAGTCATCGACATTCGCTACCACGAGATGGTCGTCGTCGATGTTTCTGCCCCAGAAGTCGACCGCATCGTAACCGTCCCCGCAGAAAAACTGGCCAGCCTAAAAACAATCTCCTCCCCAGAACTACCTTTTGACATTCGCTGCGTTCGCTACCTACGCAACAGCACCTTCGGTTCGGCTAAAACTGAAACCGAAAACCTTGCGACCGTCGGGGTCGGGCTGAGGCTCGGGTTGGCGGAAGCACCGCCGGTCGCAGGGACCGATTCCGACCAAGCGACCAACACCCCCGCCGCGTTCGTCGAACTAACGGATAAAAAAACGGGCGATTCACTCGGCATTTACGCGCTGTCTTCTCGCCTCAATTCGGAATTCGCCGACAGTGTAACGGTCGGTGGCAAGGACTTCCATATTTTGTTTCGAGTCGAAACGTTACACAAGCCTTACCAAATAACACTCAACGACGCGATTCGCGAAGACTACCCGGGCAGCAACACCCCCAAGTACTACGGTAGTGAAGTCACGATCAATGATCAGTCGACCGGCGAGATCACGTCGCAACGGATCTTCATGAACAACCCACTGCGTTACGGCGGCGAGACGTTTTATCAATCGGGAATGCCTGACCCATTGCCGGGCGAGCCACAGTATTCGGTTTTTCAAGTGGTTACCAATGTCGGCTGGATGATTCCTTACGTCTGCTGCATGTTCACCGTGGTTGGTCTGCTGGGGCAGTTCGTGCAAAGCCTATTGGCTCACCTAAACAAACAAATCGAGGCCGCCGACAAACCGGTCCGCGCCACAAAGGTAACGAAAGAAGTTTCAGCCAACTTAGACAACCTTTCTCCAGCGTCGCTGGAAACACAAACCACACCAGCATCGCGTTCATGGTTGCTCTGGTTGCCGGCTCTCATTGTCGTCGGCTTAATGGCAACGTGGCCCCTGATGCAACTCCGCAAAGCCTCAAAAGAAATCACTCGTAACGGAATGCGATTGGATTTACTTGGTCAAGTGCCGGTCACGTTTGAAGGTCGCGTGCAGCCATTGGACTCGTTCGCACGTAACACGTTGTTGCAGCTTCGACATCGCGAATCGGCGACTGACGGCGAAGGAAAATCGCAGCCAGCAATCGCTTGGCTGGCAGACGCGATGTTCGACCTAGAAGCGTTCGACGATTATCGAACGTTTTACATGACCGACCCCAACGTTAAAAACGCGCTTGATTTACCATCACCAACGACCGTGAATATCAAACGCAAAAAATACGTTTACACGGTCGGCGAAATTTTATCTCGCAACGAAAAACTACGCGAACTCATTCCCGACCCTACCGAAGTCCCAGAAGAAAAATGGACGCCGTTGCAACGACAACTAGAACTGCTCCGTCGCAGCACGATGAAACTCAAGAGTGCTCAGTTTGTCTTCGGGCCGCCCAAACAAGAATCCGCTGTCGAGTACGCTGAATTCCTAGCCGGCCTTCGATCTTCCAGCCAAATCCCGTACGTGGTGGCTTCCCATGACACTGATAAACCTTGGTCTTCAATGGCCGAAGCCATCGGAGCATACTGGATCAACTCGGTCGCCGATGGAGCAAAAACGGTTGACGTGGTGGCTGAAAAAATCTCTCGTGAGTACTGGAGCGACGAGGACCTACTCGAACCCGCCTTGCTTCGCGCCATGGCAAATCCAAGTTTTAGACAAGCGATGCCCAGTTCCGTCATGTCGCTGATTGGCACTGCTGCGGGTAGACAAGATTTGCTTCAATCGCTTCCCGAAGAGATCCGTCAATCACTGACTGCCCAGGAAAGACGGTTCAGAGATTCACAACTCGTATCGATGCTGACGCGAATCAACGATGACAATCGAGAAATCCCCAAAAATGTTACCGTACCAAAAAACGTTGAGCTGTTGATGAAACTCAAGCCAGCTTACCTAGCAGGCGATGCGGAAACGTTCAATCAAACACTGGAAACTTATTTGGCGTCGACCAATGAAACACCGCCATTGTTTTACTCGTCATCGCGCAACCGCCTGGAGAGAATCTATAGTGCGGCCAGCCCATTTTATTTGGCGATATCGATTTACGTGTTTTCGTTGTTGTTTGTGTGCATCAGTTGGGCCGGGCTTGCTTGGCAGGGCTGGCGAGTATCGACGGGGCGAATTGCAGTAGGATTCTTGCTGCTGGGACTGCTTGTTCACGCGTTTGGAATCACAATGCGGGTCGGCATCTCAGGCCGTCCGCCCGTGACCAATCTATATTCATCCGTGTTGTTCGTTACTGCAGCCGGCATTGCAATCGCATTGTTGATGGAATTGTTTACCCGGATGAACGTTGGAACGATGCTGGGCGCCTTAAGTGGAGTTGGTGGATTGCTGTGGGCTTATTCAATGACCACTGTCGATGGCGATACGTTTACCGTCATGGTCGCTGTCTTGGACACGACGTTTTGGCTGGCAACACACGTGATCATGATCTCGCTGGGGTATGCTGCCACGTTCATGGCCGGTCTGCTTGGCTTGGTTTACTTGTTTGGTTGGGTCTTCACACCTGCCTTCAATAGTAAAGAAAACGACCGCATGTTTTCAAATATGCTCTACGGGATCGTCTGCTTTGGTTTACTGGCGAGTTTCTTTGGGACCGTGCTGGGCGGATTATGGGGCGATGATTCTTGGGGCAGATTCTGGGGCTGGGATCCCAAAGAAAATGGAGCCCTCATGATCGTGCTCTGGAACGCATTGGTCCTTCATGCTCGCTGGGGCGGGTTGGTCAAAGGACGTGGCGTCGCAGCGCTAGCCGTACTGGGCAACATCATCGTGCTCTGGTCCTGGAAAGGCGTTAACCTGCTGGGCGTCGGCCTGCATGCTTACGCGGCTTCCGAAGACAAAACCGTTTATTGGATTTTGTTGATTGGTTTGGTTCACTTGGTCATCGCATGCATTGCTTTACTACCGCGAAAATTCCGGCTGTTCGGCCAGGCGGC
>CAZORR010000228.1:0-4605 GCA_964582115.1 uncultured Pirellulaceae bacterium | reverse complement strand
CGAGCTGTGCGAGTTGGTGCAATCGCATCATGCTCAGGCTTCCTTTCCTGCCCATTAAATGGGGTCACGCTGTGTTGGGTTCTGTGAATCGAAAATAAGTTAGTATTTTCCCAAGTGCCCATTAAAACTGATCTTTTACCATGCGGCTAGGGCGATTGATTGACTAATCGAAAGTGATAGCACTTTTGATCTGTCACGACGCCAAAAACAAACCATTTCTAAGAACAATGCCCGACGCACTCACTCGCGCGTCGATCTTATAGGTAAATTTTCCGCAACGACTAAATCGCCCGGAGAGCCGTTTATTTGCTGAATACCAACAAGGCTCTAAATTCCAACAAAACTTAAACGTTGCTGGAGTTATTGAATGAACTCAACGTAGTCGAAGCCGCTTCAGGCAAACCACCTTCAAGCTTTCGCTTGGTTTTTAACGCAAACGTTGTCTCAATCAACTGAGTATACCCATTGGTCATGCTCTGCAGCGAGCAATTTTCGACGACGTGCTGGCGACCGGCTTCACCTAAACGGCTTCGCAGTGCAGGGTCGCTTAGTAACTGCGCCCAACGTTCTGAAAGTTTATCGGAGTCACCTGGCAGCACCAAGTATCCGGTTTTGTCTTCTTTTACCGATTCGTCGATTGATCCCACGTCCGTTGAAACGACTGGTCGCTGACATGACAGTGCTTCCATAATCGAAACCGGACTCGCTTCGTTGTGCGAGGTCAGCGAAAACACATCCAGCATCGACAGCACGCCTGAAATGTCTTGGGTGGACCCGATGAAGTGAACGTTTGAATCGATGTTCAACGTGTTACTCAACGCCTCCAAACGATTTCGTTCGTCGCCGTCGCCCGCGATAACAAAATGTGCGTTTGGATTGTTTTGAAGCGTTAGTTTGGCCGCACGCAAGAACAAATCATGGTTCTTTTCAGGGCGTAGTGCTGCGACGATCCCCACCACCGGTGCATCGGCTGGGATGTTTAAATCCTGTCGCCACTGGACCCGAGATTCGGTGTTGAACGTAAAGTGATCCGTATCAATCCCGTTAGGAATCAAAAACACTTTGTGCTCAGGAAACTTTTCTTGTTCGATTTGATATTGAGCGTGCTGTTTAGCGACAGCGATAAAGCCATCGGTGATGCCCGTCAACAGCCGGTTTAAACGACCAACTCCATCAGGCCAGCCAGTGGAGTGCAAGGCGGATAGGATGACCGGCACCGAGGCACGTCGCGCTGCAAGTCGGCCCCAAAACATTTTGTCACCGGCGCCGACAGTAATAACAGCGTCGATGTTTTCTTTTTTGAACAGCTTTCGTAGCCGACCGGTAACCGCGAAGTCATACTTATGGTGAATCAAGTTTTCAAAAATTGAAATCTCGTTTTCAAGTTCAGCACCTAGTACGTCTTTTTCCTTCAAGCAACCAATCAATGGCGTGATTCGAGTGGGATCAAAACGTCGAACCAGATTGACTAACAGAGTCTCTGCACCACCGATGGGCATGCTAGTCAGCAAAAACATAACCCGCAGTGGCCGACCAAAAGTTGAGTGATTGGATGAGTTTCGTTTTGAATTTGAAGACATACTAAAGTTCGCAGGCGATTGAGAATGAGTGGGTACTGGGGGAGAGACGACGTCGCGCCGTTACGTTGGCTGGTTATTGCAAGGTATTCGTAGCTGGCGGGGTGTTTATTTGGCTTGTATTCGTCTGGTTTGTGTTCGTATAAGGCAGCGTGATCGGCGGAATCGGTGCTTGCTGCCTGGCTGCTCGCACTGCTTCTTCAAGCAGTCGTTTATTAAACGGTACGTTTTCGGGAACGTAACGCTTGACGTTTTTAATTCTCGGATCGTAGCTGAGCCAATTTTTCATGCGTTCAAAATTGGGGTCGCCATGCATCCGTTGTAAATGAAACGCGTCTTGGCCAATTTCGTTCCAGCCGCCATAGGCTGAACAAACGCCCAAGAAACCAATTTCACGAAGCATACCAAACACTTTGTCGTTCAAATTGTTTGTCTGGCCAAAAGGAAATGCAAAGTAGCGAACCTTACGGCCAAGTACTGCTTCCAACTCAAACGTTGACGTGACAACTTCGTCTACCAAGGTACGGTCATCAGTAATGCTACCAAGGTCTGGATGAGTGCGAGTATGAGCACCGATTTCAATGCCAGCTCTGTCTAAATCCACCAACGATTCGACCGTATTTGTTGGTAACGGGCAGCCACGATCCAAGTCATGGCCAAACGGTTTCTGATTGAAAGTGTGGTCGGTAGTCACAAAGTAAGTCGCGGGAATACGACGCTCGACCAACAGTGGCAATGCGAACTTCCAGTTTTCAGCGTAGCCATCGTCGAAAGTAATCGCCAACGTCGGACGACTATTTCGTTTACTCATGATTCGGTGTTGGCATTCTTCCAAGCTGACAATGTCGAAGTTCTCTTGAAACCAATTGATTTGGGTCAAGAAGTCATTCTTGCTCATCGTCCATGGGTTGGGGTGGTCATCCGCTACTCGATGGTAAAACAAAATGATCACCGGAACCTGTCCTTTTCGGGACATATTGAACCATCGGAATTGCCGGTAGGGTGTCGTGCTAAGACGATAGGCTCGAATAAGTTTGGTTTTCCAAGTGGACATGATTGACCAAGTCAAAGAGAAACTGTTTGTCAGGTTAAGTAGATACAGGAATGGTACTTTTGCTCGCTCTAGTGTTGGTCATAGTCAGCCCGAAGCAAACAAAACCCCAGCAATTTGTCTGCCTCACGGTGCCGTAGTTTCTTCAGCCAAAACAAGATCACTACAATTCATACAACCGGTCGGGTTTGTCTCAATCAAAGAGCAGATCCAGTAAATTAGCTCGACCAAACGGACTGGCCGCAAACGCTGACCTACGCTTAAGAAACCCTATACAACTTTCGCGTTGGTTGTCCTGGGGCCTTCACACTCTTCAAAAACGCCCCCTCAACGAATTATTCAGACCCAATGAAAAATAAACATCGTTTATTCGGAATCAATATCGATGCCATCCGTATGCCTGAAGCCGTAAGTCGATTGCGGGAGTGGATCGAAGACAACGGATCAACTAAATCTAATGGCAATGACTCCAGTGCGACATGCCGGTACGTCGTGACTCCTAACGTCGACCATGCCGTACTGCTACAAGAAAACGAACAATTGGTCGACGCTTATCAGCAAGCACATTTGATCCTCGCCGACGGTCATCCGATCGTATGGGCGTCACGTCTATTGCGCAAACCGTTACCCGAACGGGTTGCAGGGTCAGAACTAGTGCCCGCCTTGTTTGACAGCTACGACCAAGATCATGCTTCGGGCAAGTTGAGAGTGTTTCTATTGGGCGCCATGCCCGGGGTCGGAGCGACTGCGGCCGCGAACATGAAACAACAATGGCCAAACGTAGAAACCGTTGGCGTCTACAGCCCGCCGTTTGGCTTTGAAAATGACCCGGAAGAAAACAACTACCTACTGGGACGCATCGCGTTATGCCGTCCAGACGTTGTCATCATTGGCCTTGGCGCGCCAAAGCAAGAAATCTGGGTCAGCAAGAACTATCAACAGATCAACGCCAAAGCTGCGTTGTGCGTCGGAGCGACGATCGACTTCTTGGCTGGCGAACAGAAACGAGCTCCCGTGTGGATGCAACGCAGCGGCGTCGAATGGCTGCATCGCATGTGCAGCCAACCCAAACGCTTGGTCAAACGCTACGCCAAAGATGCCTGGGTTTTCCCACAATTGGTAATCAAACAAATGCTCGGTGGCTGGAAACCAGCAACGTAGAGTGTTCGCAGTAATGAAGGTTCGTAGTAATGTCTTTAGGCTTTACCCCTGCTTTACCCCAACACGACCACCAACAAAAAAAGCGTCACTGTTTCAAACAACAGTGACGCTTGTTTTTTAGATTCTTCGCTTGGTTGGTTAACCCAATCAAACAAACCTGCCTTACTCTTTTTTCGCGCCGCCCACTCCTTTGGACATTCCATCACCACCACCTTCGGCAGCCTTGGCGGCAGCAATTTTCTTGGTATCAAGTCGAGCCCCATAAAACAGGCCACTACGAATCATTTCGTCGATCGTCATCGATTGCTGGGACACTACAGCAAATGCTTTCTTAAACTCGACCGCCATTTCTTGCTCAAGTTCATAAACAGCACCTTTTTCCTTGCCGACTGACGTAGGGTCTTTAGCCTTGGCCGCATCATCAGCCTTCTTTGCTGTCTCAAACTTCGCCGAGTAGCCAAGCGGCTTCATTTGAACATAAACCCGCTCAGCAAATGGTGTCCGCAGCTTCTTGTCAGATTCTGCATGACAATTTTTGCAACTAAAAGACTTCAGCAAATACTGTTCTTTCAGCACATCGACAAAAACGTCATGAGCCTGTGTAGTTTGGGGAACTACGAACATGCAAAACGCCACTAACCCTAAACAAACTCGATTAACCATTTTTCATCCTCAATTTATGTTGGTTGAGTGGAACATAAGCACCACTTAATTATGAACCACACAACGTCATCAAAGTTTCGTCGATTTTTTTACAACCGTTCACGGTTTTGGTTCGAAGGACAGAATGTCGCTCAACTTTCCAAGTTGTTAGCG
>CAZORR010000227.1:0-4705 GCA_964582115.1 uncultured Pirellulaceae bacterium | reverse complement strand
AGTTGCTCAACGCCCGCCCCAGTCGCAGTTTCGCGCCTGCTCGCTGTTCATCCCAATCAAAGTACTGCCGATCGAAATAGTATCCACTTAAGTTGGCGCTAACGTTTGAGTTCAAAAAGTTTGGATCGCCGATACTTATTAAGTAACGCTCCAAGTCAGTACCAGGAACGATCTCTGCACGGAACGATTGTCCCAGCCCGCGAAATACTCGGGGGTCGCTTAGGTCGTTAAGCGATCTGGGAAATGCAAAGAGGTTAAAGTTGCGTTCGTCTAAGATTATTTCACCCACAAATCCATTGTCTGAACCAACGGTACCACCGGCGACTAGTTTTCCGGTGGCGCCAGCAGGAGGTACGAAGATATCAATGTTGGCCGGCAGTGCGCCTTGAGGGATGCCGTTTTGTGGAGTGAAGATTGATTGTGGCGCAACGTTTGGTTGGGCTGGAAATAGTTGCGGTTGACCTTGGGTGCCGAAGTTGGGTTGTGTCGGGAATGTTGCTGGCCCAGATGGCAGTGGTGTTGCGTTGGGGTTGAGGACGTTGGGTGGAACCACATTTTGATTTTGCCCGGGAAACTGAAACGCAGCTTGTTGTTGAAATCCAGTCAACAGGCCACGAGTGTTGACATTGGCTGGCTGTCCCGCAGGGTAGGGGTAGACCGCTTGTTGGCCGTGGACGGTCGAAGTGGCTTGTCCTGCGCAGCAAGCTAAGATCGCGATTGCGATGAATTTCGCGCACTCAGTAAATCGAATTGATTCCCAATTAGAGCCAGTGGAGCAAATGGATTTTAGCAAGCCGAGCATGCAGTGGGGTTTTCGAGGTTGATTGGTTTTGATTGGTAACCGACCGATTTCGAAACGGTGTGTTGGCTGTTCGCCCAACGACAACACGTCGAAACAGGTTCCAATAAACGGCATTTGCCGCAGGACTCAATTCGGCCCCCCGAATTCTATCTGCTTGATGGTGACCGTATCGGTCGGACCATCTTGAACGCTTATTCAACTAGGCAAATCTAAGTTGATATCATTCTGGTTATCCGTTTCTATCGCGCAAGGCCGAGGAAGAAACTGAATACTTGTTCTTCGTCGCCGGCGGCGTCTGCCACTGGGAACGCAAAGTCGAACGCCAATGGTGCTCCGATTCCCAGTCCCGGTATGTCAACTCGGAATCCGAATCCCGGTGCGACGCGGAAGTTTTCGCTATTGAGTGTGATGCTCTCTTCAATCGTTCCGAAGTCACAGAACAAAACACCTTTGACGGAGTCATCGGCTAAGATTGGGAACTGGTATTCGACTGTATTCAACCATTGAAAGGGGCCACCAATACGGACGCCGCCTTCAGATGGGCCTACGCCACGGAAGTCGAAACCACGAAACGTGGAGAATCCACCCGCGAAATAGTTTTCAAAAATCGGTGTACTTGAACCACTGAATCCAAGCTTCGTGCCAAAACTAACTGTGTGTCGTCCGGTTCCGTCAGCTCGTTCTTTTAACAACTTGTAGGTTCGGAAATCAAAATCACCGCGAGTGTAATCAAAGTCGCCGAATGCTTGTGTCAACGTCGCTGAAAAATAAGTTCCTTCGGTTGCTGCAAGTTGAGAGTCGCGAGTGTCTCGGATCAAACCAACATTGAACAAGAACAAACTATTCTTTTCATTCAAGATCGCATTCAAGGTCGGGGACGTCGTAGCTCGGGCATTGTCTAGCTCGACTCGTTCACCTCGAAATCCCAAACTGATCGATAGGTCGGGTGTTAATCGTCGGCCTAGTGCAATTCGTCCGCCGATTCGTTGTTCGTCCCAATCGAAGAAGCTCCGATCGAATAAGTATCCACTGAGACTCAAACTGTAATTGGTGCCCAGTAAGTAAGGTTCGGTAAGGTTAACCGAGTAACGTTGGAGGTCTTGTCCGGGAGCGAGTTCTAATGAAAATTGTTGACCACCACCGCGAAAGGCGGTGCCGTTGATTAAATCGCCAAAGCTGGTTGGCAAACGCGTGATATCAAAGTTTCGTTCGTCGATTCTAAACTGGCCAACGATTCCGTTGTCGGAGTTGAAGGCACCACCGAAGTTGATTCGACCCGTTTCTGTTTCTGAAACGTAAACATCCAAATCCGCATAGTTGGCGGGGAACGGGATCGGAGCGTTGCCGCCGCGTTCAAATGGTTGAATCAGTGGGTTTAGTTCGTTGGGTGATCCAATGTTCGGGGAGGCCAAGCCGTTTCCGGGAATTGTCAAGCGATCAGGCGTCGCCAATTCTGGGTATTGGTAAGCGACCTTTGCGATTTCACCGTTGTCTTGGTTTGTTTGTTGGTGGTCAGCGGTTGTGACTCTGCTGCCACTGCCAGCGCCAGTTTGACCGGTGTCGTTGACTTTGGCTTGTAGTCGAGCTGCAACTTGGCTGGCCGCACTACTACTGTTTGACTGTGCGGTCGGCGAAAATTGATTCTGCGCGGCGGTTTGGTTGGCGGCTTGAACTGGTGTTTGATTTGTGTTCGCAGCGGAAGTGGTTGTGGGTTGTTGTGATCCAAAGAGTGATTGGCTGCCCGGTGGAAAACCAAATCCACTTCCACGCGAGCCACTGCCTGGTGATTGGGCTCGAACGGCTACATCGCCATTGGCCAGCGAGTTGGTGTTTTCGATCGGTTGCAGGCCAGCCAATTCACTGTAACGCTGATCAATCGATTTGCCACTATCGAGTTTTGACTGTGGTGGGTTGGCAGCGGCGAAATTAATTGTGCTGTTTGGATGCAGTCCCAGTGTTTCCACTTGTTGCACAACGGATTGGCAGCCCGTTTGTACGGTCACGACGGCAGCTATCACCAGTGATAAACTGATTTTAGTGAGCGATTGGAAAATTGTTTTGTTCGAAAGCATCTTGACGTTTCGCGAGAAAGTTGGCGGTCCAGACGTTGTTTTGATTGGCATTGTTATCTCGATCCGCTACCACCGCCGGACGGTCTTGATCCACTGCCGCCACCGGGAGGACCCGCGCTGCGAACAGGCCGGCTACTACTACCACGAGGACGGCTTGCTACGCGTGCAGCATCTTCTGGATTCGACGGCGATATTTCAATGCGCGGCGGTGATCCGCCCTGCGGGCCGCCGGTGGCAAAAACGTTTGTCGCACCAAGGCGTCGTTCGCTATTGCGAAGTTCTTGGACGTTAAGCAGGTCACCGGTACGAACGGATAACGGATTCAGAACAACCTCGCGTCGAGTGATGCCGTTGCCGCCTTCGTAGTGGACTCGGATTTCGCCCGCGTAGTATTGATTTCCTTCTTCAATTTTATAAACGATGTCCAGCAAGCCCGGCTCTTCTAAAAAACGGGGCTCGGCGACAACGTTGGCAAAGATGAAGCCTTGGCCACCATACAGCTCTCGTAATACCTCGACATCCGCATTCATTTCGGCGACAGTGAACTCGGGTGATCCTGTTTCGTTTGGCCGTAGTTCTAGCAAAGATTCCAACTGTTGTGATTGGTAGACTTGGTTGCCGATGAACGAAACTTGTCGCACTCGATACCGTGGACCTTCGTTAATAATGAAACGCAGGTTCAACCACCGGCCATCGTTACTCTCACTGATCTCACGACCAATGCGAGCATTAAAGAAACCAAGACTACGGTAGTAGCTGGTCAATCGAGTGATGTCTTGTTCGACTTCGTTGCGTTTGACGAGCCCGCCGAAGACTTTTAGGATTCCTGGTTTGGATTGAATCAAGGCTTTCAAGCGTCCATCAGGTGCGATGGTGTTGCCTTCGAATTCGACTTTCCAAATTCGCTGTTTTTCGTCTTCGTGAATCAAGAAAACAACTCGGTTGTCGCCTGAATCACTGCCCTCCATGATTTCAACTTGTGTGCGTGGGAATCCCTTTTCTTGATAGAAATCTTCGATTTTGGTCTTTGCCAACCGGATTTGATGAACGTCCAAGGGCTGGCCGTCCTCCAATTCGGTGTGCCGTCTCAACGCCGCATCCGAGATGCCCCGGTTGCCAACGAATTGGACTTCATTGATTGATGAAGTTTCGACGATTTCCAGCGTCACGATAACGCCGTTGGCTGTCTTTTCCAAAAAAGGGCCTTTGATACGGCTAATTCCTTTGGTGCGCCAAAGTAAGTTGACGTCTTGCTGAAGTTTGTCGGGGTCAAAGAAACGACCAGGGCGAGTCTTCATTTGTTTGAGCAAATCGTGTTCATTCAACAAGTTATTGCCGTTAATGATAACTTCAGCAACGCGATCCGATTGTTTGGTTTGAGTTTGTTGAGTGAGGGCTTGGGCTTGTTCCTGCGCTGCCGATTCGTAAGAAAAATCCTGCAAACTACGAACGTTACCACGGTCAGCACTTTGATAACGCACTACTTCGCGCGGCCGCGACTGAGATCCAGCAGTTGTCGAATGAGCCGATCGCGTATCGGCTGATTGAGTTGCCGGGTCGTGCAGTTGTATCTCGGAAAGATCCAGTGATGAAGCCGGGATTGGCAGCGCGGAGGTCTGACCAAACTGGGTAGCTTGACAGCCCATCAATAGCAAGCCGACACCCGTCAGCGCAAGCGCTTTCGCAATGTAGTGTTGAGGCTGACGTGAGGCAGAAGGGTTTGATTTTTGGTTTTTAGACAATTCTCGGTCCATCCTTTGACCTGGAACTTTAGCGATTTCTGCTCTGTAAGTACAAAAAGGAAGACTTAGTGGCAAGGCCGCTTTTAGTT
>CAZORR010000226.1:0-4726 GCA_964582115.1 uncultured Pirellulaceae bacterium | reverse complement strand
ATGACTAATATCCTGATTTTGGAACGGTCCGTGTCCCAGCCTCTTACGGCGAATCGTGGATCTACTCCCGTTATCGACGTTGTCAAAGCGAGAGGTTAGAAAATTTCAATATATTTTTACCAAAGTGCCAGCATGACGTTAGAGCCGTCAAGGCCTACCATCACTTACTGGGAAAACTGTTATTGGTGGAAAACTCGATTTGCATCAAAATACCGCAACCGAATTTGCGTCCGCATAACCCCTTCAACCTTCCAGCTGACCTAGAAGCCTGACGCTGACAACGAACTCAAACGCTGACATGGAAGTCAATCAATGAGCGACAATCAACGAAGAGTCCTTTGCCGCATGTTGTTTCTGTTGGCTTGCGCGGTTCCTACTGCGGTCAGTAGTTACTGGATCTTTCACCCTCAGACGGCTTCCGGTTGGGCGCTGGCGATTCAAGCCGAAACCGGCATCAAAGCTTCGATTGATTTTGTGGAAACACCCAGCCCCTACGAAACGGTCCTGCACCAATTACGCCTAACCGACCCCGAACACGGCATACTATTAGACACAGTTCAAGTGCGAATTCGATTTGGCAAGCATGTCGAAGTCGAAGTCCCCTACGAAGTCAACCAATTGGACAATCGCGGATTGGCGACGCTGCTGAAGACAATGCACCAAAGCACCGTTCGTCGAGGCGTCGAGAAGCCTTGGCGAATTCGGTTTGCCAAGCCGCTGAGAATCGCTCGTGCTAATGCAGCGTTGTTTGCCGATGACCAGCTTGCCACCAAAAATAGTTTACAGGCAATGCTTCAAAATGAAAAAAACACCTTTGTGGTAGAGGAATTGAATCTTGAGGTTGCCCCGAGTGTTGATGGAACTTCTGTAGGAGCCCGTTTTGCGTTGGCTTCCCCCAACGACACTCAATCGCCTCAAAATCCGCGTTCGCATAACGGAGTTGAAATTCAATTAAAAAGAGAGCCGCAGGGGCAAGCGATTTGGCTGCACACCTTCAATCAAGCGTTACCCTGTTGGCTAGTGTCTGACTTTGCAGGCGACATTACCGACGGACTAGGTCGCAATGCTAACTTCGTCGGCGAATTGCGCATTCGGTCTCACACACCTAGCGGGCAAAATGAAGTTTATTTAGATGGCGTTCTAAATCAACTGAGCGTTCCGTCTTATCCGCTGAACGTTGCGATCAACAATCAAACTCAAATGCAAATCACGTTGGATGAATGCCAGTTTATTGACGGTCAAGCGACCCAGGGGTGGGCTGAGCTAGAAGTGCCAGACTTACGACTAAGATCACCAATCAATCTTCAAACATTATTTCAAGATTCTCGTCGCTTTGTTGTTGGCAACGCAATTAGCACGGCGATCAGCAACGGCTTGAACACTCGGATTGCCAGCGAACCCCGTCGTCGCAACTATTGATGCCGTTTCGACCAGCGACACACACCAGTGTGACGATTCTTAGCTGCAAAATCGAGCTCCCCTCTCAGTCGCAGGCAAAATGCACTGTTCCTACCACGCTCGTCATCAAGTTCACTATTAACGATCCCTTCTTACGAGGTTAAACTGTCAGGCTCGTACTCGCCGACCAAACAACGATTGTTATCGGGTTACAGCTACTTTGTCGTTGGTGTTGCAACACTTTTTCAAACGCGTTTTTCCTCAACCGGCATTTTGCCACACGAACATGCAAAAAACATTCACCGGAATCATTCTCCTGATCGTCATGGCCATTGTAGGGCTTGGCTTGGTCTGGCTGCCGGGTTGGGTTATCGATAATTACCAAGCTGCATCCGCGGTCGGTTCGATTTGGGGTGTGTTGTACTTGGTTGTCGTTGGCATCGGTACGCTATTGATTTTGGTGAGCGCCGGTTGGACGTTCTGGAAATTGTTTGGTGCATCGCTGAGCAAAAAAAGACGGTTAGCTCGTCGTTCCAAAAACCCAAGCGAGCTTTCCAGTAGCGAAAAAGATTTTGAAATCGACGAAAACCTGGAACAAGTCGATCGACTATCCAAAGAGGCCAGCGATGACGCGTTGCTGCAGGCACAGCTCGACCCGTTGGTCAAAGAACTCGAACAAAAACGAGAAGCTCAGACGTTGGAGATTGTTGCTTTTGGCACCATCTCCAGTGGCAAGTCATCGGTATTGAATTTACTCTCCGGCAGCCAAGTGTTTTCCACCGACGCGCGAGGTGGGACGACGGTCACGCGTAATGAGATTCCTTGGCCGGGAATCGACCAAGTGACGCTTGTCGACACACCCGGCATCGGCGAGATCGATGGTGCAGATCACGTGCATATCGCAGCCGAATCCGCCAAGGACGCGGACATTGTTTTAGTGGTTGTCGATGGTCCGCTACGGCAGAGCGAACACGATTTGTTGTCGCAGCTTGGCCAGATGGAAAAACGAACAGTCATCTGTTTGAACAAAAGCGATTGGTACTCGCAGTCCGATCGCGACAAATTGGTTGGGCAAATTTTCGATCAAACAGGTTCGTTTGTCAGCAAGAACGATATCGTTTGTATCCAAGCTCAAGCGGGAACTCGAACACGTCGCAAAATTTTGGCCGATGGAACCGAAACGGAAGAGTCCGTCCAGGTCGATCCAAATATCGCGCCGCTGGCTGACCGGATGGTGAAGATCGTCAAAAAAGACGGCAAGGACTTGTTGATGGCGAACTTGCTGTTGCAGTCACGCGGGCTCGTCGAAAAGGCTCGCGATCGCGTCAAAGACGCGTTGGACCGTAAGGCCTGGGCCGTCGTCGAAAAATACCAATGGGGCGCGGGCGGCGTGGCAGCACTCAGCCCTTTTCCCGTGGTCGATTTATTGGCGGGATCGGCGATCAGCACAAAGATGATTTTGGATTTAGCCGAGGTCTACCAACAGAAGGTCGACGTTGAAACAGCTTCTCGCTGGCTCGGTGAAATGGGCAAGAACCTGATCGGCGTGCTGGGGGCTCAAGGGGCAACGGTGGCCGTAACAACGGTCGTGGCTTCGGTTATCAAAGCCGTCCCAATCGCAGGGACAATTGCCGGTGGCGTTCTACAGGGTTCAGTGCAAGCCTTGATCACTCGCTGGATCGGCATGGTGTTCATCGACTATTTCCGATCCGAGATGCAGACTCCTGAAGGCGGCTTGGCTGGTTTGGCACGCCGAAAATGGAATATAGTGACCAGTGCCGATGAATTAAGAAAACTACTGCAGACCGCCCGAGAAAAAATCGCCGATTAAAACAGTCAACCGCCTCAAAATAAATCAGCCTGATCTGGAAGAAACAAACGTGACCGAGCCATCTCCTCAAGACGCCAACTATCTCGAAGCCGTGCGTTCGGTAGAAAAAACGCTAGGGGATCTTCGTGGTTGCCCGGACGTAGAGCGACAGCATTTGATGGACGACATCGCTCAGCTGAACGAAATGTACGACAAGATTTCGACAGGTCGAGTCGAGATCACGATCTTTGGCGAAATTAGCACGGGCAAGTCTGCGATGATCAATGCCTTGATTGGTCGCGCGGTCGCGGACGTTGATGTGCAAGGTGGTTGGACGAAACAGATTTGGGGCACTGCTTGGGATGGGGCCGGTTATCGCTTGCCCGGCATGGAGTCATCTGAAATCGTGTTGATCGATACGCCTGGGATTAACGAAGTCGGCGGTGCCGATCGCGCGGAACTGGCCGAAGTGACCGCGCGACGTTCAGATTTGATTTTGTTTGTTACCGATTCGGATTTGAACGAAACCGAATACGCCGCCTTGGTTGAATTGGCGGCGGTACAAAAACCGATCATCCTGGTTTTTAACAAAATTGATTTGTATCCGGATGAAGAGAAAAAAGTACTGACCGAAATGCTTCAACAGCGTTTGGACGGACTCATTCCTGCGGACCACTTTGTGACCACCGTCGCCGACCCTCGCGATGTCGAGTACGTGATCGAACAGCCCGACGGTAGTGAAAAGGTTGAATGGCGCAAGCCAGAACCTCAAGTGGAAGAACTCAAATCATTAATTCTGGAGACACTTGAAAAGGAAGGCCTCGGACTGCTCGCGTTGAATGCGGCGATGTATGCCGCTGATAAAAGCGACCGGATTTCGGCACTGCGAGTGACGATGCGAGACAACCGAGCGGACCAAGTGATCTGGACGATGGCGGCGACTAAAGCGGTCGTCGTAGCGGCGAACCCGATTCCGGTCGTTGATATCTTTGGCGGTTTGGCCGTAGATGCATTGATGATCGTCACGTTATCAAAAGTTTATGGGCTTTCGTTTTCGATGTCGCAGGCACGCGGACTGGCAAAGGCCATTAGTGGCGCCGCAGGTATCTATGCGTTGGGTGAATTCACTAACTGGGGAGCAAGTGCTTTCAAGTTGATTACCGGCACGCTGGGAACCGCTTTGACCATGTTGCCCCAAGGAGCCGCTGCTGGATTCACGTCTTATATCATCGGCCGGTCAGCGAAACACTATTTTGAACAAGGTGGCTCATGGGGCGCCGGTTCCGCCAAAACTGTCGTGAAGGATATTTTGGCGACCACGAATAAAGACTCCGTGGTGGCTCATCTAAAAGACGAAATCAAATCGCGGCTAAGCCTAAATCGCCACGCGGAAAAGTAAACCGAGTTGCGCCGTGCAAACGCTACCAGTTTCCATACAAGCTCGCGGCGCAAGCAAGTGCATTTTTAAATATTCGGCAGATTCACTCGCTCCCGCGTCGAGCTTATATCACCTTATCC
>CAZORR010000225.1:0-4739 GCA_964582115.1 uncultured Pirellulaceae bacterium | reverse complement strand
AATTTTTAGATGCGATCAAAGTTTCTTGCCGCGCGGCCAAGATTTTTAACGAACACGGGGCTCGGTCGTACGGGTGCATTCGAATCGACTCCGCTACCTCGCCGGTCGAATGGGCGAAAGATCCTGTCGCAGGCACCAAACGGATTGCCGAAACGTTCCGCCTAGCCGCAGATATCGCAGCTGACCACGGCGAGCGGTTGGCGGCCGAGGGTGAAGTTTGCTGGGCGGGGATGCATTCTTGGAAGGACATGGTCGACTTGTTGGAGGCCGTTGATCGTCCGGATGTGGTGGGCTTTCAAGCTGATTTGGCCCATACGTATTTGTATCTGTTAGGAGTTAATGCTCCTGAACATGCGTTGCTGAAAGAAGGTTACTCACAGGACGAGTTCTGGCAGGCTTACAAGACGATGACGGATGCGTTAGGGCCATGGATGTATGATTTTCATGTGGCGCAGTCTAACGGAACGGTTTTTGGTAGTGGCAGCCATGATAAAACCGGACGCCACTGCACCGCCGACGCTGCTGACGGAAAACTCGACATCGTTCGTTGTGCTCGACAATGGTTGCTGGGAGAAGATCAACAAATTCGCAACAACATTCAGCATGTCTGTTGGGACGGTTGCATGTTCCCGAATGAAACGTTGGAATCGCCGAGCACGTGGACATCGATTTTGGATGTCATGCTGAAAATTAAACAGGATGTTTAGTTGGTTTGCCGAAGAATCAAGATCGCCTTTTGCTACGCAAAAAGTAGCGTTGCCCTTGGTCGACTTTTTCGAAGCGTTCAATAATGAATTCACGATGAGCGATTTTAACTGTTGATTCGCGTAGACGGTGGCACTTGTCGATAAACGCCACCAATCCAGCTTTTATAAGAAACTACGCGTATAGAAAGTCCGGAAAAGATCCTCACGCAAAGGCGCGAAGGCGCAAAGTCAATGAATTAACAATCTTTGCGCCTCCGCGCCTTTGCGTGATAGATTTCAGGCAGCGATTTTCTTGTTGTTGAGGTTTTGTATTGGCCTTGCAGTGGCGTTTACCGAGTAGTCTCTAGACGGTTATTCACTAACCATGAAGTCCGCTTGGGAACGCACGCGATGTGTTTAAGCGAGAGACTTGAACTGTTTCGTAGTACCAACCTTATGGTGACAGGCAAGAGTGCCCATCCTACGGAGATGCTCGCCTTTCGGATGGTCGTTAAGAGGTTTAGCGAGTTCACTTCGGAGAGAAAAGCCGAAAGGTATTGCTACGAACACGCCTGGTAAAAAAGTTATTGAGGGGTGGCAGCGTTTGGATCGTGTAGCTTCCAGCCCTTTTTAACGTTGTCTTTTATGAGTTGTTCCCAGAGTTGGTCGATTTGCTCTTTCGAGTTTGAGACTCGAATCTCTCGGTCCAATGGTTTTTTCCTAGACGGACTGAAATCGGTGTAGTGAATGACGTACGCGGGGAAGTCGCTGTTTTTGTCTTCTTTGTTTGTTTTCCACATCAGGAATTTGCGAATCGAAGTTTGGCCGCGATAGGGTTTCAAATAAACGGCTCGTTTTTCGACTTCTGATTTTGTGGTTTCCAATTCTGCAGCAGTCATCATCGCTGCAGGTACGTCGACCAAATCGGAAATTTGTGACAGTCGAGCGTCAGTCGCATCGAATGTCTTGTCGTCACGAATGCGGATGAACTGCGGAGAAATAACGCTGACAAAGGGCATTCGACGGATGACTTGATAACATTTGTCATCGGCGTTGTATTCAAGCACCATTCTGTCGATCGAACCGCCGCGGGTGTTTTGAGAAATCAGGTCTAAACAACTGATTTCCACTACCCAGTTGGGATCGACCATTCGATAGGCGACGTGATCGGAGTTCACTTCAGCGTATTCGCTGTCGACGACCATGCTTTGCAGATCGACCAGTAGTTCTTTTCGTTGTTGATCGGAAAACCCACCGCCGACTCGGGTCATCGTGTGAATGGATCCGTCAGGTCGGACGACGCCCAGCAACAAGTCGTGCAACATTCCCTCGCGGTCACCGGTCGATTCGGTAAAGCCAATTACCAACGCGTCGATGTTGTGTTGAGGCTTGATTTTGTAGTTGCCAGCGGAGTCGGACCGGACAACTAGTCCTTCGGCGCCTTCGTCAGTAACCCATTGGTTAAACTGACTTTCGATCGAACGAGAGCCTTTTAAGTTCACCGTTTCGACGGGGTGGATCTGTTTGCCGTCACTAAATATAGTTTTGATTTGCTGCCATGTTTTTTCGTAGGGTTGTTCGACTGGCTGGTCGTTGGTCGAAATGATATCAAAAACGGCAAATCGCAAGCTGGCCAATTCTGCTTCGGTTTTGGGTTGTCGAGCCACACTGACGACATCGTGAACTCGCGGTCGTCGATCGGGTGTGTCAACATACAATTCGCCTGCGATCATTGCGTTGGTTAGCGAACCAGCGTCAAGCAATTGTTTGGCTTCGACCATCCACGGCAATCCCGTACGGACGGTGCCGCCGGGGTTGAGCGTAAACAATTCGCCGTCTTTGTATATCAGCACCGTGAATTCACCGTCGACTTTGCGACTAACGTGATATTCTGCATCGGAAAGTTTGTCGTCGACGTCTTCCACGGTTAGTGGATACAAGCGTGATGCGACGGTGCGTTTGTAGTTGCGGACTAATGGTAGAAAGGTGCTGTCCAATAGTGCCGGTGATTTTCCAACACGGTAATCGCCAATCTTGGTGGTTAGCTGCGAGTGGTCAATGATTGAATTGTCTGGCATGATTGATCCTACTTCGCTTCCGTTGTTTGCGAGTCTGCGTCGTCGTCGCGAGCTGATTTGAGTTCGATATTGGATAGATGTAGGATTAGACAGTACTTGTCGCCGTCGATTCTTCCTTCCAGAAACCCACGGTAGGGCGTGCTGCCGCGTCGTAATATCAAGGGTTCATTTGCTTTGGGGCCACCGCCCAGCAGCATTAAGCAATTTTTGTCGTGCAGTTTCTTGGCCATGTCAAACAGGAAGTCGTAAGTTAATCCGTTGACATGCATGAGTTGGATTTTGTTCGAAAAAACAAACTTGCGAACGGCTTCAGATTTATCAATGAATTTGCCGGTCCAACGAAGCGGAATCTCACTGGATACATTTTGCTGGGTTGCTTGTCGCACTCGTCGCTCGCGAATCGAACCATCGGGTTTATGAATCACATCAAACTGCTGGACTCGATGTACCAGCTTTTGGGATTTGTCCACGTAGACACGGGAAGTCGATGTTAAGAACGAACCAACTTTTTCGATGTTGATTTCAGGGTCGCCGTCAATCAACGCCTGCCCTACATTTTCAACGCCGTCGAACTTGTCGGCGAGAGCGTCCAAGTCATGATCGAAGGTGGACTTTAAAATGCGAACGCTCGTCGCTTGGCGGCCTTGATCGTCAAGCCAGCGAACTCGCAGCGGCACACGAACGGATTCCATGTTTACGGCTGCGTTGCGACCGGATTCGTTGGAGATGTTAATTTCT
This sequence comes from uncultured Pirellulaceae bacterium, assembly GCA_964582115.1. GTDB lineage: Bacteria > Planctomycetota > Planctomycetia > Pirellulales > Pirellulaceae > Mariniblastus. The sequence goes on along the minus strand of CAZORR010000225.1, from coordinate 1,237 downwards.
GGCATGGGATGTTGGGTGCTGAATAGATGGTGAGATTGCGATTTGTTCAGGCGGTCGGATTAGATCATGTCAAAATCCATCAACGAGTTATCGCTATCGTCCGCTTCGTAGTCTGCTGTAGCAGGGGCTTGTTGGAGGCCTTTAAATTCGACGTTGCAGGGGTCACCCACCAAAAAGAAAATTTCGCCCGCGGAGTTAGTCATCAAAAAACCTGCATCGGCTTCCAAGCCTCCACGGTAAGAATAAGGGAACGTGAATACTGTACCGTCTTGGAGGCGTTCAGCGAGTTCCGGGGCGATTTGATCGGAATCGAGTTCGTAGATCAGGCGGATGTTATGATCTAAAAATAGTTCAGTCGTCGCTTGTTCGCTTAGTTCGATTGGCGAAGCGAACGATGATGCTACCGGTGTGATGGGGGACCCTTCGAGGTCCACGGGATTCAACTGGTCTTTTTCGCACCAGCTTCCGTCGGTGTCGATGTATCCAATTCCAGTGCCGCCTTTGCCAATTAATGACTGGCCGTCTTTGGCTAACGTGGTCAGCATACAGGCGTTACCGTGTTCGTCGAGCACCTCCAGTTCCTTGTAACCGTAAAGCCGGCTGCGGTCGACTTTGTGCATTTCAAAAACCGACTCCTGGCCGGCAAAACTGAATCTGATTGGTTTGGCCATGTGGTAACCTAGGCTGCTAGCGTGACGAGTGAGATGCTGTTTTAGGTAAACGGTATAGAAAAATCCAGTGTTTTTTCTTTAGGAAGACTTTTCTGCCTATAAAAATACCGGAGTTGTTGCCTGCAGTCGTGAGACCGTGCAAACCGCTATTAACCGAAAAGCGATTTCAATTTATCGTCGGCTTCTAAATCGATGGATGAATGGAGTCATGTTGGCCCCGCCCGTTGGTTCGTTTGTTGCAAATTGGAGCGGTGTTGTGTTTTTTGCCTTGTTGTATAGCCATGACGATCAAGTTTTGGCCGCTGCTCCAGCCTGCGATTACCTCGCAGTGGGAGACCAGTTTTGGATCGATTGCCACGTCGTTGAAGTGAAGCATTCCGATATTTTTGCAACTGCTTTCCGAAAAATCCATGACCCCTACCTACAAGAGCGATTGCTTGCGTTGGGTAGTAATGAATCGGTTTTGTCGTCAACCGTGACACGCGAGATTGAATTGCTTGACATGGGCGGTGTCCAGCGACGGGTTGCTTAGTGCTTATCCCAATACCTCGCGACAAAGTAGAAAA
>CAZORR010000224.1:0-4749 GCA_964582115.1 uncultured Pirellulaceae bacterium | reverse complement strand
GATTTCACAATTGGCTTACATCACGCTCGGTGCGTTGCTGGCTTCGGAGAGCAGCATCATCGGTGGTGGGATGCATATCGTGATGCACGCGGTCGGTAAGATCACGCTGTTCTTCTGCGCGGGAGCGATTTACGTAGGTGCTCATAAAAAGAACATCAGCGATATGCGTGGGCTGGGTCGAGCAATGCCGTTGACGTTTGCCGCGTTTTTGGTGGCGAGTATTAGCATCATTGGTTTGCCGCCCGGTGGTGGGTCTTGGAGCAAATGGTTTTTGGCGGTCGGGTGTGTCGAAGCTGACCAAGCTTGGCTAATGGGCGCGTTGATGATCAGTTCACTGCTGAACATCGCCTATTTGGTGCCGATCCCGATTCGGGCGTTTATGACACCCGAGGGAGAAACGCCTCAAAAGTGGCACGAAGCTCCGATGATGTGCGTGGTGCCGCTTTGCATTACCGCCGTGGGTAGCGTGGCGTTAATGTTTTTTGCGGATTCGATTTATCAGGTTTTATTGCAAATCGTGTAGGTTTTCACAGCAATCTAGGGCACTGGGTAACCTCTTGAAGGTCCTGTTTACCGCCTGAATTCGCATTCTAAAAACTGCTGGGCTTGTTAGAATACGCTGCAAATTCTAACACCGTTTTCTCGATCGATCCCGATCCTAGGCCGAACATGTCCACCGACGCACCTACAAAAACCCACAAGCTATACATTGAAACCGTTGGCTGTCAGATGAATATGCTGGACAGCGAGATGGTTGTTGCCAGCCTACGACGTGAAGGCTACGAATTGTCGGACAATGTCGGCGATGCAGATACGATTCTGTTCAACACCTGTAGCGTACGCGAGCAAGCAGAAAACAAAACCTATAGTGCGTTAGGCCGACTACGCGCCGAAAAGAAAAAGCACCCCGAAAAGATCATCGGCGTGATGGGCTGCATGGCTCAGAAAGATCAAAAGCTAATCTTTCAACGAGCGCCGTACGTGGACATCGTTGTTGGCCCAGGCCAACTAAAAGAAATCCCAGGCTTGATCCGAAAAGCCAGACAAGAAGGCGGCCAGCACACCGCGGTGGGGCTTGGTCGAAAAGCCGGCAAAGTCGAAGACATCAAACGTAGCCATGAGACGTTTGATCCGATGCGTGACCCAACGATGCGTCCTACACCATTCCAAGCATTCTTGCGAATCCAAATCGGCTGTGACAAATTTTGCACCTACTGCATCGTGCCGATGACTCGGGGCCCCGAGCAAGGTCGTGACCCCGATATGATTTTTGACGAAGCTAAAATCTTGGCGGACCAAGGCGCAAAAGAAATCACGCTATTGGGCCAGACGGTAAATAGTTACCGACACGTTGGCTTGAACAAAACAACTCGACTGGCTGACTTGCTTTATAAGTTGCACGACATCGACGGACTGGAGCGAATCAAGTTCGTTACGAGTTATCCAAAGGACATGGACTACGAGCTGTTGACTGCCGTTCGCGATCTTGAAAAGTGTTCGCCTTATTTGCACGTGCCGCTGCAGAGCGGCAATGATGCGGTTTTGAAACGCATGAAACGTGGCTACACGGTCGCCGACTATCGCGACATGATGGCACGGATCAATGAAACACTTGGTGACGCTGCCGCCGTTTCAAGTGACTTCATTGTGGGCTTTTCTGGTGAAACAGAAGACGAGTTCCAAGACACGGTCAAGCTGGTCAAAGAGTGCCGCTTCAAGAACAGCTTTATCTTTAAGTACAGCGAACGACCGGGAACCAAGTCAGCCGAACGAATGCCGGACGATGTGCCATTTGAAGTCAAGAAACGACGCAACAACGAACTACTGGACGTTCAAAACGAAATCAGCGAACAGGACAACCAAAAGTTCCTGGGGGAAACCGTCAAGGTTCTGGTCGAAGGGCCGAGCAAGCGTTCGGACGCGAAAGTCAACGAACGTTCGGATGAAGCTGGCTTGGTGCAATTGACGGGTCGCACGCATTGCGATCGCATCGTCGTGTTCGATGGCAACAAGCGTTTGGTGGGCCAAACGATTCCAGTCGGCATTTTTGAAATCGCCGCTCATACGCTGATCGGCACCGTGATCACCGACAACGTCTCAACAGGCCAGACGGTTACGCTGATGGGCTAAGATAGCCTCAGTCTAGAAATCCGTTTGCATAGACAGACTCACGTCGGGACACGTTGAACACGTTTTTTGAAAAGACGAAATCATGAATGCCAACGAAGCGATTAAATCTGCACTGTCCACCGCCGAAATGATTTCGATGGCTTATTTGGAAGATTTGACTGACGCAGAAATGATGGTTCGTCCGCTTGATGGCTGCAATCATATTAAGTGGCAAGTCGGCCACTTGATCGCGTCCGAACACAAAATGATTAACAGTTGTTGCCCCGGGGCATTACCCGAGTTGCCGACAGGATTTGCTGAGCGATATGCATCGGAGCACAGCATGAACGACGACAGCTCCGCCTTCGATTCCAAATCCGATCTATTGGCGTTGTACCAACAGCAACGATCTGGAACGCTAGAGACGTTGGCTGGGCTTTCGGAAGAACAGTTGGACGCTGAAGCGCATGAATCGATTCGGTCTTATGCTCCAACTGTTGGTGCGGCTTTTATTATGCAAAACACGCATTGGATGATGCACGCTGGACAGTGGGCTGTATTGCGGCGCAAGCTTGGCCGTGAACCACTGTTCTAGAAACGTTTGTTTGAGAAGCAAACCGTTCGAATCACCGACGCGGCTATGACAATTTCTTGTGCATCAGACGGTCGAGCCAGCGTTTGGGAAGCCAGCGCATGACGTGGAGACGCCACCGCTGTTTGTGAATGACGTAGGCGGTTTTTGGATTGGGAGTTTCGATGATTTTTTGGACTAGCCGTGAAAAGACTTCAGCCGGCTGAGCGATTTGTTGAGCGTCCTCGAGGATGGCTTCGGTTTTGCAAATCATCGGTCCGTAATCGGTGTCTTTGAATTCATCTAACGCCCCGCTGGATTTATTCCAGATTTGGGATTGGATCGGCCCAGATTGAACGGCGACGACATCGATGCCGTACATCATTAACTCACGGCGGTAGACTTCGCCCAGACTCTCGATCGCGTGCTTGGCCACGCAGTACGATCCGTTGACAGGCGTATTGATGAAGCCCGAAATGGAACTGTTGTTGACGATCTTGCCCGGTTTCTGATCGGGGCTGCGATTGAGTGACGCGCCCAGCAACGGCAGAAAAGCGTTGATCACGTTACGGGCTCCGCTAACGTTGACCAACAACTGCCGATCAAACGCTTCGCTGTCGATCAGCTGCATCGGACCGGCCAAAGCCACACCCGCGTTGTTGAACAAGCACGTCAGCAAGTTGCCCTCCAACAAGTCTTTGATTTCGTCGGCGGCGGCTTGGATCGCAGGCCGGTCAACAACGTCAAACAGAAAGCATTTGAAGCGCTGCGGAAATTCGGATTCCAATCGCTGCTGGTCTTCTTGTTTCCGCACGCTGCCAAAAACTTGATAGCCAATAGAAACAAAATGACGAACGGCGTCGTAGCCGATGCCTGAAGATACACCAGTGATTACGATTGATTTCACGTCACATTGTCCGTTTAACTGATGCTGCAAAGTACTCCGCGCCCGTTGGCAGTAGACTCTCCACTTGTTCCGACGCGAAACAATCCGAAACGTTCTTCGCCGTTGATGATTTGATCACGATCGTTACGTTGGTCAAGAAAGACACCGCATCCGACTCGTTCTGTTTGGGCTTGTCCAACACAACCTGTCCGGCGACTCGACCTGCAAAGAACACTTGTGAATCGTGTTGCTCGGCCAATCTTTCAAACGCAGAAAAGTCAAACGCCTTCGCCTCGTCTTTTGATTCCTCGGGCAGTCGCACTTGCAAAACCGCGTAGTGGTCACCGGGATCGATCACCGATTTGCTGTCCGGCAGCAATTGAGGCTCGCCTTGCCGCTGGTGCAAAACAAATGAAAACCGCTTCACCGCCGCGATCCGCAGAACACTCATTACCTGAAACAGTTTGTCGGAGAGCAGTTCAAGGAACCGATGTCCCGACGGATAGTTGACGATCAACAAATAATGACGCGCCAGATCTGGATTGCCCGAGATCGCCTGTTGGCACTTTCCCTTAAACAGAACTTTACCACCGATCTTGAAGACACGGCTAGCCGCGAGCAAGTTGTACAAATGGTAAACGATCGCGATTCGTGTATCGAACCAATTGATCGCGAACAGCGGCGCTTCGATCTCGTTTAGGTCACCATGGATTTCCGCCGTGATCGAACCCGTGATCTTGCGGCCAATATGATCAGGTTTACTCATCCTTAGTGGCCTCGATTCGCACCGTTTGCGCAGAGAATGCTGCGTTGCCGGTTAGGTTGTCGACGATTTTGTCATCCGTCAAATCGTTAATGCTCACTCCAGCATGTTCGGTTGCGACGGAGAGTTTTGTTTTGGGGCGATGATGTCCGTAGCCATGCGGCAAGCTGACGACGCCGGGCATTATTTCATCGGTGATTTCCAATGGAGCCTTGACTGATCCAACACTGGACGAGATTGCGACCGGGGCGCCGTCAACCAAGTTGAGCGTTTGGGCGTCGTTAGAATGCATCATCAACGTGCAGCGATCGGCGCCTTTAACGAGCCGCTTTGAATTGTGCATCCACGAATTGTTGCTGCGTAGATGGCGACGGCCGATCAATGCAAACTCGTTGGCGGCGGGTTGACTGTCGGTTGCCG
>CAZORR010000223.1:0-4751 GCA_964582115.1 uncultured Pirellulaceae bacterium | reverse complement strand
ATTTAAATCGCCCATTCTAATCTGAATTGATCCGGGCGAGCATCGGATTTGAGGGGTATCTGCAAAATCGTGCAATATCCAACCCCAGATGCGACGAGGATCAGCCCAGTATACCAGATAACTGTAGCAGCCAGTGTCGTATGTCGTCCTTAGAGTTGCCATTGTCGATGATCGACTCGTAATTTTGAATTTATACTTTCTTAATCGTCATCTGCTCTTTGCACGGCGCAGTACCATAATCTACTTCGATTTGATAACAGTCTTCTTGATAGCCAAAGTCGGAGCACCAAAAGTGTTTCTTGATTTTGATCTTGCCGTTGGTCTTGATCTCAATGTTCGTATCAAGATTGTTTAACAAAATTGTTTGACCATGTTGGGTCAGTTTAAATTGTGGGTGAACAAGCAACCGGGCACACACAGATTGCGATTGTCCACCAATCACCGAGTCGACTATCGTAAACGACGATCCAGATTCCACTAAGAATTCTCTTTGATGAATCGGGTGGCCTGGTAAATTTCGATATCCATCATGGCTTCCGATTAGTTTGAATCCGTTTTCGTCTGGTTGATATTCAATCAATTTTGGGTGGGTACGACGAGCAACTCGAAACGCCCCCCAAAATTCACATTGGTCCGCATTATCGATGGTAACGGTGTTATGAGATTCTGTTGCCCGAGATAGGCGCCTTAATTCGCCGGGGTTGTATTCAAAAACTCCAAAATCAACAAAGACACGTTTGCTATCGACCGACCATTCAAATGCCAAAATATCACCATGCCCATGAGCAGGAAGAAAATCAGGCGCAATATTGCCGCAATCGACTAATAGAAAATCGTTTTCGTTTCGAATTCCAAAATAGCCGGCCGCTTGCAGCGCAACGTGCTTGTTTGGCTTGCAGACCTTGGTTGATAATTTGCTCCAAGCATCGACGCATTCGTTAGGCTGATAGGTCATGTTCAAACCGCCGTCGTTGAAGAGGCTGATCTGTTGGTCGGGGTGGGTCAGATCAACCATGACTTGAGCCATGGTTGACAAGGTTTGTTTCAGTTTTATTTGTTGAGTTTCAGATTCCAATACCGAGTAGACGTCAACCAGATCGGCAAAGACTTGAGTGTGGTAGGCCGGAGATCGTTCATAGTGCATCCCGTCTTCTAAGATTTGTTCCTCAACTTCATTTTTGAGATGGTAATGTCCCAACTCGCGCCACTGTTGGGCTTCTGGGATATCAAAGAAACGAGCAGCCCAGAGGAGAGCCTTGATGTTCTTTACTAAATGATTGCCACCGATATCTAGCTCTAGATTATCAGCCAAAAAACGCAACTGGCGTACGAGCGATACGAGCATACGTTGCTTAAAGTCAGCGTCCAGTCGCTCGTGTCGCAATGTATATTGCTGCATCCAAACCACACACCGAATGGATAGCGAATAACTGTTCCAATCATAGAGCCAGTAGTTGGATCCATAGGGTGGACAATTGTCAATCCAGTCAGCCACGAGTCTGGCAAACACGTCATCATCGGTTTCCTCTAGATACTCCATGTAATGAAGGTTGAGCAACCATAATCGTGTGCCATAATCAAGTTCAGGCCGATGCCAGTCGATGGGGTGTGCGAATGAATGTTTTTGACCAATAAGCGTGAAAGAATAGACGCCATCATGAATTGAAAGGTTACCTGTCCGGGCAGGCAGCAGCGGGGCTGGAAGCGGCGTGTTTAGCTTTGTTAGAGGTGAGTCTTGCAACATCTTCGCCCGCAGCGTTTTTGCCCGCACGACATTGAGTTTCCGACGTGCCTTGAGTCGTAAACGGTGAATCAGTTGTTTTCGGCGAGTATGCTTAACTGAGTGATAGAGTTTGAGAAATTTCATGGGACGGCTTAGCTTGTAGGCACTTGCTGACGTTCGAGTTTTTGAATCAAGAGTTCCTTCAGCACCGGCGCCAACACGTAGCATTGACGCGAACAAGGAATACTGGCCTTGGGCATTATCGAAGGTGGATTCATTACTGTTTCTACGATACCTTTGATGCCGACGGCTGTTGCCCGAGCACGTAACGCGTCGATCGTGTCTAGACCGTGAACAGGGATCGGGTATCTGTTGATGATGCCCCCGGTGTCAATTCCTCGGTTAATGAGATGAATGGTAACTTGCGGCGGTAAACCCAGTAGCAGTGACCACTCGCATGCGTTCATGCCGCGAACTTCTGGCAGTGGGCCAGCATGCGCGTTAAGAATCCTACTTTTGGCTGCTGTAATAAAGCCTTTTCTGAGGATTCCACCACCGCCGTAAACCACCCAGTCTGGGTCCGCTTTGGTTAGGCTTGCTAAGGAATCCGGGTGGTTGAGCGATTGGACCACTTGATAGGTGGCACCATGCTTATTGGCCCATGCTTTCAGAGACCGGTCCTCGATGGCATGCTCATCGAGAAATTCTTGAACCGCATCTTTTGTATTCGAGCGAAAACCAGTTAGCCGTTTCGCCGATTGGATGATGAACCTTTGACCGCGTTGACGTACCATCGCGCGTAGGCGTTTTATGTTGTAGGGAGTGACTACCAAAATCGTGTCGACGACGATGGCGTTACGTCGTAGCAATTCAGCGACGGCTATCGCGTTGAGTGCCTTGTCAAACCCTGCAGTGATGCAGATGCCACTCACTGTAATCCCTCTTGTTTAAGAGTCTGCATCAGGAGTAACAGCGCGTCGCAGTGAAATTTGGCTGCCCAATTTGGAAAACGCATCGTCATGTATTTTCCCCAGATTGGTTGGGAACCAGCAACCGCACCGCGAAATGCAGCAATGGGATGACTCAGACGCTGACTTGAACAAACAGTGTCAACTAACTTTGCGGCAGCATTGACAAGTCGTAGATCAGGCTCTCTTTGGTTTAATTGCAAAAAGCAAATGGCTAGTTGAGCATTTCCAGTTAAGCAGGTGAATTCTTTTTTCGCTTGCCACGATTCATCAAAAGCGCCCGGCAAACGTCCACTAGCTAATTCGCTTTTGCGAATGAGTTGTTCGATCGCCAATTCAACAACTTGGCCCCACGCCTGCCAATCGTCGACGATACGGGCACTTTCGATAAAACCTCGGAGCGTATAAGCGATGGTATGTGTAAACGCATAATCGTCTGGTTTGAAGCCCCAGCCCGCAATCACACCTTTGTCTTTTTGTTTGTCTTTGATTCTGGCCAGCATTCTTTCCGCTGCCTGGCGAATACTGTCGTTTTGATTCAACTTCCAGACTTCGAGCATCGGCCAGGCTACTCGGGTGTAGTACGAGGGTGTAAAACCGGACTGATAATTGCCGACTGAACAGTTTCCTTCATTATCCACAGTTTGACTTAACCAAAGAGCTGACCGATTCGCAGCTTCGAGCCACTTACTGTCTTGCGAGTCTCGGTACAGTGCGCAAAGCCCGATAAGAATCTGAGCGCTGTTGAATACACTGGGGTTTGGTTTCTTGGGAGGGTGCGTACCCCCATGCCAGTATCCATCGGCATCTTGAATCTTGAGTAGCCATTCGCCCAGACGATAGCCGTAGTCACGGTGTTGTTGTGACTGAATAAAATCAGCATAGTCTAGAAGTGTAGGAATAATGTAACCGGTGGTTTCTGGATAGGGTTTGGCCCACTTTCCAAATGCCCAAATAAGTGCCTTTGAGCCCTGTTGATTTTTTTCGAAACTGGAAACCAACCAGTTCATCGTAACTTGTAGGTGCTGCTGGTACTTTTGCAGTGATTGGCTGTTAGTTTGGTTATCCAAGTTCATATCAATAGCTAAGTTAGGCAACACTCAAGGACGATTGTGTCGGGTGTTTAGGGTTTCAAGAAACGCTTTGATAGGCAAAGCATGACATACGGCCAAGTTCGTTTTTGCAACAAAAAAAGAACGCCGTTCCAAATTAGATTGATTGGGGTTCGCCTCTTGTTTTGTTTGCGACGGACAACAAAATATCTAGTAAATCCTGAGCGAGTTTGTCACGACTGAAATTTTCGCGAACAAATTCGCGACTATTTTCGCATAGCGAGTTGTAGAATTTGCGATCGTCACAAAGCTTAATTACCGCGTTTACAAGATCGTATTCGTTGTCTGGTTCGATGTCTATTCCTGCGCCCGATTGAGCGACTATTTTCGTCGATTCACCCACGACACCCATAACCAACGGTCGTTCCATCGCCATCGATTCAAAGATTTTGGAAGGAATGACAGTGGTAAACAGATCGGTTTTTTTCAAATGAATCAACAAACAGTCTGAACTGGCGAGAACCATTGGCATGTCGGATTTTTGTAGGCGACCAGTAAACTGAACGATGTCTTCCAAATGGGAATCCAGCACTTCTTGTTTTATTTTTTTACGTTGTGCTCCGTCGCCAATAAGACAGAATTTCACGTCATTTCGCTTCATCGATTTTAGTATTTTCGCTGCGCGAACGACGACGCTTAATCCATGAGCCATTCCGATTGTTCCTACATAGGAACAAACGAAGTGGTCGTTCAGTCTATGTTGTTGACGGAATTCTGAGGATGATTCTTGAGGCGAAAAAACGTCCAAGTCAACTCCGTTGGTAACAATAGAAATGCGGTCACTGACATCAACTTTGGAAAGCACGTTTTCTTGGTAACCTTTACCCACCGTGACGATATGGTTCGCGCTTCGGTACATCCACTTTTCAAGTCGTTCTAAAATTCGAACGAGCAAACTGCTCTTTTTAAGTGCACCAACGGTTACGATTGATTCGGGCCAGATGTCGC
>CAZORR010000222.1:3255-4812 GCA_964582115.1 uncultured Pirellulaceae bacterium | reverse complement strand
AAAATGCGTCGCTCGAAAAGGTTGTGGGATAAGCTCTTAGTAGGACGTTGTGGCTGGGGTGTGTGCATGGACCAGAATACCCCTGCAAAAATTGAAGTCGTTAAAATCGGTATATACAAAATCGTCAAGGAAATGAGCTTGTAAAACATACGAACAACCCGATCACTGTAAAACGGTGACCAGTCTCTAGGGGCACCGCATTTTTACACACCTTTGATGGGCTTGTTAGTCGCTATGGATAATGTTGTCTCTCCTTCAGTTCCACCTTCAATGAACAACATTCAATTGCCTCCGAAGGGGACCGTTGTTACCCAACGCGAGAACGTTGATACGGCCAATATAATCAAGATGGCCAAAGAGTCCGTCCGCGATGCTAAGATCATGATCATTGACGATGAACAGTTGGTGATCAAAGTAGTCAAGCGATATTTAGCAACTGAAGGTTACAGCAATTTTATCTCTGTCTCGGATTCTCGACAGGCAATCGAAAAGATCCGGGAAGAGTTGCCGGATGTTATTTTGTCCGACGTCAATATGCGTGATGTTAACGGACTGGATATCTTACGGGCGCGGCAAAAAAGCCCGATAATGAATTTGATTCCAGTTTTGATTTTGTCTTCAAATGAAGAAAAAGACATCAAGCGACAGGCTCTTGAACTAGGCGCCACCGATTTTTTAGCCAAACCAGTCGACCCGTTTGATTTGAGCTTACGAGTTCGAAATGCGTTAATTGTCAAACGTCATCACGATCACTTAGCGAATTACGCGAATGAGCTAGAGGATGAAGTTTGTCAGCGAATCGATGAGCTAGAACATTCGCGAGAACAAATCGTTCATTGCCTTGCTCGGGCAGCTGAGTACCGGGACAACGAAACTGGTGAACACATTATTCGCGTAGGAAAGTACTGCCGAGTTATCGCTGAGGAACTAGGGTTTTCAGAAGACTATTGCCGCAAAATCGAACTTAGTGCTCAGCTTCATGATGTTGGGAAGATCGGCATTCCAGATGCGGTATTGCTGAACCCAGGTCGGCTAGATGCTGAAGAGTTCGAGGTAATGAAGACTCACTGTGGAGTTGGACTTGAGATCATGGAACCGTTGTCGGAGCTTGATCAAGATCGCGTGCGACGTCATTCAAGTTCCGGCGCGTTTATCATGGATGGAGTTGAATCCCCGATGCTGGAACTTGCTGCTAGTATCGCTCGTACCCACCATGAAAAATGGGATGGCACCGGCTACCCTGCTAAACTAGCGGGCGAGTCAATTCCAATCGAAGGCCGGATTTGTTGCGTGGCCGATGTCTTTGACGCGTTGTGCAGCGAACGGCCGTACAAGCCGAGATTTCCTCTCAAAAAGTGTTTGGAAATTATGTTGTCTGAACGTGGCACTCGTTTTGATCCAAAGGTGCTGGATGCTTTCTTTGCACGCTTTGAGCAAATCGAAGAAATTCGCCAAAATCACGAGGATCAAGATTCGGTGATGAAGATTCAGCAACTGAAAAACTAAACGCAGCTTGTGGCCAAATCACGAGTGGGGTTTGTAGTAATGGCTTTAGCC
>CAZORR010000222.1:0-3155 GCA_964582115.1 uncultured Pirellulaceae bacterium | reverse complement strand
GTCTGGAGTTGACGCTTCAGCAGGTCCTACGGTGAAACCTCAGAATGTGTAAGGCCGCAAACAATTGGTCAGTTTTATGGATTTTACGGTTCATTTGCCGGTTTAGACCGATACCAGTTGAGTGATTTTCACGTTAAACGTCGATACGGAACTGTATAAGCGAACCGTGACAGTTGGTCTCTGATTACATTGACGGAGCAACTTTATCTAGCGCGACTTCTTTGACAATCACACCAATGATAAATTTGATTCATCTTTTCCGGTTTAAGGCGGCCGTGTTTATACTGGGTTGCCTGTTCTTTGTTGTTGGTGGGCCGTGCCAATTCGTGATCGCTCAACTGGTTCATCCAGGTGTGGCCCATAGCAGCCAGAGCATCGCATTTGTTAAATCAAAAATCGATGCCCAAGAAGAACCTTGGTTGCAAAACTGGCACCGGTTGAAAAATTCACCGCACGCGGATCTCGATTGGAAACCAACACCGCATGCGAAGGTAGAGCGAGGACCGTACAACCGGCCGAATATTGGTTCGTCTGAATTCAGTCAAGACGCAAAGGCCGCTTATGCGCACGCTCTGTGTTGGAATTTGTCTGGTGACGAAGCCCATGCCCAAAAGGCGGCAGAAATTTTAGACGCTTGGTCGGGCAAGTTAAAATCAATCGGCAATCATGATGCGGCTTTGCTGGTCGGCATGAGTGGTTTTCACTATTGCATTGCGGCGGAGTTAATCAAGCATACATGGGATGGCTGGTCGGAGAAAAGTCAGGATCGATTCGCAACCATGGCACGAGAGATTTGGTATCCGATCATTAAAGGATATTACTCGTCCGCCAATGGGAATTGGGACGCGTCGATGATGCAGACGATGTTGGCAATGGGAGTGTTTTTGGATGATCAAGCGATGTTTGATCAAGCGAAGAATTATTTCTTGGTAGGCAAAGGCAATGGCGCGATCGGCATGTACTTTAAAGAATCGGGGCAATGCCAAGAATCAGGACGTGACCAAGGTCACACGCAAATGGGGTTGGAGTTTCTGGCTAACACCTGCGAAACCGCATGGATTCAAGGTATTGATCTCTACGGCGCACTCGACAATCGCTTGCTCAAAGGCTTTGAGTACACGGCCAAGTATAACCTTGGTAATGACGTTCCGTATGAACCTTACAAGAGCTTCGAAGGCCGTTACCATTATCGAAAGATATCCAGTAAAGGTCGCGGACGGATCCGGCCAATGTACCAACGAGTCTATAATCACTATCACAATCGCCAAAAACTGGACGCTCCCTACTCAAACCAAGCGACCGATCAAGAACGGAATCGCCGACACAAATCAACGGAAACCAACATCGATTTGTTGATGTACACCAGTTGATATCGGTGTGTCAAAACGAACGGTGTTGCGACGCCGTCCTGAACCAAATAGATGATTGCGATTCGGGGCTCTTGCGAATCGGAACTCAGTCGGAACTCTTAACGCGGCGAGATTGTGAATTCAAGGGCCAGCATCACGACGAGTGCACTCAACAGCACGTAAGCTACTTTTGGATCGACTAAAGAAGGGTCCGCGAGAAACGGTCTTAATGACCCAAGGCGATGCCACAAGACAAAGCCAAGTGGAATCGTTACCGCACCGAACAGAACGAGCGTCCAAAGCGGCGAACCATGTTGAAGCATGACCGCGCAATCGCCAACTTGGTCCATTGACCCAATGGCGATGTACGCACCGTTGGCAAGTAGGCAAAATCCAGCAAAGAATCTCGCAAGGTGACGGGCGATCTTGAAACTGCTTGGGACAGCCCCCCAGACGCAAACAGGAATGACGCAGCCCAGGATCGGACCCAACCAAACAACGATTGAGGGGTTGGGGTTGGGGGAAACATCCGTTCGTGAAATCGTCAGTGGATACAGTACAACACGTTCGACAACACCGCCGGAAGTCAACGCGCCGATGACATGGCCGAATTCGTGAACCGCCATCATCGCAAACCAGCTCAACGCCAAGAGCGAGACGATGAATACAACCTGGTGGAAACGTTGCATGATGAATGGGCCGTGGCATCGAGTGAGAAATTAGCTGGTTCGTCGTCTCGCCTTCCGGCGACAATTCCGTCTAAAGGCGATACAGCGAACTTATAGTTTACCAAAAATAGGATTGCCACACTGGACGGCATCGAGACCAGAAAACCGAATAACTCTTCAACAACGAAGCCACGTTCGTGATCGCGTATATGCTTCGCTAAAACGAAAGGAACCAATTCATCGAAAGGATATGATTGAAGTGATCGCCTCCGCCTCTTGATCTAAGAAATTGGTTGAGGTACCCCACTTCTAGCTTGGTCTTTCGCGGGCCGTCGAACTTTTTTCCGAGTTCTAGAAACAGTCGGTTTACCGAAACCAAATCATGTTATCCTTGGTCAGTAGTAGGCGAGGTGTTGGCGGAAGCGAGTTTTCGTAGTCGGTCTTCGGTTGCTTTGGCATTTTCAACACCGAGGAATCCGTACGGTGTGCGCTGTTGATCACCATCCGAATCTCGCTGCGTCTTTAAACCGATGATGACATCTCCAGAACCATCGGATCGTTCGGTGCGATATAGGTCGCCAAGGTCTTTCGGGAAGTAGCTTCGAATCGTTGTGCGATAACCACCCACAATCGATATCGCTCGCCGGTCGGTAATTATGTAGGCAGTTTTGGATGCGTTTCGGTACGCCCAAATTGGCGACGACAGCATCGCAAATCCGATAAGTACAAACGGAATCCCGAATAGTGGAAACAAGTCAAAACCGTTTTTAAAGTCAGGCACTTTGAATCCGGAAGCGCCGGCTATCCAAAAAAGGGCGAACAGCGTCCAAGGGATGGCAAAGAGGAATGCACCGGTAGAGGTAGCCGTGAAAAAGCGTGGTTGCGGTGTCTCGACAAACATAACTTTTTCATCGTGTTCCAATTCGCGGTCGATCGTGTCGTTAAGCTGGCGACTAATGGTTGAATCAAGAAACATGATTGGCCCGATAGCGAAAGTTTTTTACAGCACCGCTTCTCACCGAAGCCAACAAACGCCGTAACACCAAACAGTTTAGCAAATCGAAACCGTGTTGCCAAAGAGAGGCTGTCTGCGGCACAGCAAGCCAAAACGCGTCACCGAAGGGGGCGACATGGCAAA
>CAZORR010000221.1:0-4849 GCA_964582115.1 uncultured Pirellulaceae bacterium | reverse complement strand
GCACCAAAAACAAACGCTCCGCTTTTGCCGCAGCAGCAACCTTTGCGACTGGCGTCAGGCAACTGTGCCCTGTCAGCGTCGCTCGGTCCTCCCAACCGTCTGGGAAATAGCATTCATGCAATAGCGTTTGTACCCCGGCAATGGCGGACACATAACCCGCGTCTTCCGACGCCACCGTGTCGGTCACATAAGCCATCGAACGATCTTCAAAGTCGATTCGAAACGCGTGAGCACCGCCAGGATGATCCACCTCAATCGCCGACAACGTTTGCCCACCGGACAACTGAGTGACCGGTTCCAAAGGTTGAATCTCAAAATTCGGTTTGACTGGAAACAGGTCCGAATGAAACAGAGCTTCCTCAATCGCCTTGATTTTTTCAGCAGCCACGTGAACCGTCACTCGGCTAACATCCTTTTCCCACAGCACGTCGTACAGGAACGTCAACCCAACGCAATGATCCAAATGCACATGCGATAAGAAAATATCCAAGTGATCGGTCTGAATCAAATCCCGCGCTCGAAAGATCCCGGTGCCCGCATCCAAGATCACGCCAATTTCGGGCAGCATCAGACATGCCGTTTGACGGTGGTTATTGGGATGATAGCCCGTAGTGCCAAGGAAATGAAGTTTCACGATGGTTGTAACGCAGGAGGAGTGTTTTAGTTACAGGAGACCAATGCTCGAAAACGATCGGAGGGCCTCGTGAAAGAGTCTAATCCCCCGATGCTAATTAAACAAATTGCCAATCCCCTTTAACAACTCTTGCGGGTCTGGCTTTGGCGAAGTCCCTTGCTGCTGACCGGGCACCAACTGATTAGGGATCAAATTTGGCAATAAGCCGCCGCCACCGTCACCGCCGCCGATTCCCAGTTTGTCCAAGTTCAAATTCTTGTTCAATCCTTCTTGCAGCTTGCCTTGTAACTTATTGAAACCGCCATTGAGTTTTTGGTTGAACTTCTGCTGATACTCGTTGATCTTAGGCGTCAGTTTTTCTTGCACAGCACTTTGAGCTGCGGCGGATGCCGTCTTACGAAGTAAATCTTGGGAGAGCTGATTGACCATCGCCTTGTCAATCAATGGTTTGGAAACCGTGCCCGTAATCGGCAAGGTGATCGATTGACCTTTTAGTCCGGCCAAATACTTGTTTCCGTCGATCCAATCATCATCGATTGGAATCACCGCATTCATTTGCAAATCTTGGTCAAACCCAACACTGCCGCTCGTCCGAACAGTCAGCTCTTTGTGTGCAAACTCCAACTGCTTGTGATACACACGACCGTCCTGCACGACAAAGGGTACTGACTGGTCTTTGATCTCAATCGATGTCCTAACCGTTTTTTCTTCGGACTCCGGTTTCAGCACTTTCCGAATCTCTAAAATTGAACCCAACAATTGTTCGGCCAATGGCCCAGCGCCCACCGCAGTCTGGCTCAAGTGGATCGTACCGCTGGCGGTCATCTCTTCCGCGTCCAACATGGGAACGGTGACGGAATCGATATCGACCGTCAAACTACCTTGTGCGCTCGTCGCGTCGGCCACCAATGGGGCGACATACTTCAACCACTTTCGAGCAGTTTCAGGACGCAATTGAACTTGGTCAATGATACGAACTCGTTCCATTTTCAATTCAGGACTGGCAGTTCGCAAATCGATCACCGGTGCCAGTTTGACACTTCCACCCGCAAACGGGATACCCTCGGTTGAGATCTGTGCAATGCCTTGGTTCAACGCGACCGAAAAGTCAGTCTGCCCAACGGCTAAATCCAATAACTCGCCACTTTCCACATGCAGCGATGCATTCGCAAATAGATCATTAGGCACCCAAGCGGTACTACCCGCATTGGCTGCAAACAAAGGCCCTCGAATCGTAAACTCTTGTGCCTTGGTTCCACTGAACTTAACCGCACCACCGGCCAGCTCTGCCAGCAAACCATTAATTTGATTCCAGTCAGGCTGCCAAGCTCCGGAAATATCAACGTTCATCGTTTCGTACAAATCACTGATCGATCCAGTTACCACGCCGCTCAAGCTACTCGCTTGAATGGCGGTCTCATTAAACGTTACCGCGTCGAAGTTGTGATTCAGCTTAACGCCTCCCGACAGACGCACTTTCGCGTCCTGCCACAAAGCGGTCCACTGCCGCTGCCCCGCAGCGACGTTTCGAACTGGCCCATTGGCGGCCTGCAAATCAACCGTCTGCGTAGCTGCGGCCATGTCATTAACGTCTGATTCGATCACCAAAGAGATTCCGTTGACGTCAGAATCTAACCGGACAACTCCTTCGGCATCACCAAACCAAAAAATACTTTCATTCGTTGGCGACAGTTCAAACCAATCAGCGACTCGATTTACATTGGCCCGAAAAGCAACATCGCCAGCGACTTGCAACTGGTTTGTATAACCTAAATTCAAATTGCGACCGCGTGCCGACACCGAATCAGCCGCCACCGTCATCTCTGGAATTTCAACCATTCCTGTTTCGTAAACGTAACGACCGGCCAGATCACCCGCCACCGTCGACTCAGCTGCTTTCACTCCATAACCAGCAAACACAAAATCTGTAAACTGATACTTCGCACCTTGGAATTGAATATCCGTGGGGCCTAACGTGACATTCGATTTCAGGGCTAGATCGCCGTTACCATTGATCGGCCCTAAATCAACAAAATTCTGCAAATGAGCCAACCAACGTCCTACATTTCCCGACGCCTCACAAACTGCATGCCACTGCTGAGCAGTAAACGCATCGGCGACCGGCTGAGCAAGCACTGCAGTCGCCCGCTCTGTGCCAATGTCCAATTGGACTCGGCCTTGGTCCAACTGCAACGCCATCGACTGACCGTCAGCCTGTCGAGCAATTCCGACACCTGCTAAATTTACGTTAACTTCTTTAGACGCCCAACGCGGCAGCAGTGGAGTTTCGACGACGGGGTTCGCAATCGAAAAATTGCCGCCAATCTGAATAGGCAAATTGTTCAAGTTGGCGAGTGAAGTTGTAACGCCACCCGTAGCGTCAATGAGCTTCCAGTCTAATTTCCCCTGTAACAAACCTTGCATGGTCGTCCCGGACAGGTCGACGAACTGTCCAACCCGCTGCGTCAACTTTTGCAAATCACCAGCAACCACAAACTCAGCTGCTCGCAAATCTCCTCGCCCCTCAATGTTGAGAAACTCAGATTCGCAACGCACATTTTCGATCGTCAATTGCTGATTCGTCTCCGCGATCGTACCAACCAAACGCAATGGTTTGGCCCAAACGATGGATTGCCCGGCTCGGTTGGCCGCCAAATTAGCGGTATCTACATTGACCACCAATCGACGCGTGCCACCGTTGTTCTGACTATTGACTTGAAACGTGACCGTGCCAGACCGCACATCAAGGTCCCTGTGTAACTGCAATGTCGATGGCAGCATCCGAATCACTTGACCGAGATCAAGTTTGCCATTCATTTCAAACGGTGAATCCAACAGGCGGCCATTGTTGCCTAGCTGCGAAATTTGCTGCACATCAAAATGCCCATCGGCGCGAAGGTTACCAAGGTCACTGTTCAAACTGAACTCGCCGGCAGAAACCAAACGCGGTGTCGCTTGCACATCGCCATCACACACTAAATTGCTTATATGAACGCGATCTTCATTAATCAATGCCGGACTCGCAAAAACGATATTTTGGCAATTCAATTGATCCGCATGAACTGCGACCGAATGGTCACTACCGCTGTAGTTCCCTTGCAAGCTACCAGTCATCGCTCCCTCGACTTGCGACGCACCAACAACTCGCTCAAGCAACGGACCTAAAAACGACAACGGCAATTGTTTGGTTTCGATCGCCACATCAACCGATTCAAACGCCAGCTGACTCGCACCAGCGTCGACCTGGCTGACCATCGTCATCGCTCCCGATTGCTTCGGCACCCATTGGCCTTGAGCATCGAAAACCTGAGGTGTCACTCTGGCTGCAATTTCGGCGACGACTGGCGCGCGCGCGTCCCCAACTTGAACTCGACCATTCAACGCATCGATCTGCCAAGCTTGGCTCTGGTCCAAACCAGTTAAAACCACTTTACCTTCATTGACGTTCAATTGAACTTTTGGAAGCGAGACACTACTGGCTTCAGCTGGTGAATCGTCAGGATTAGCCGTGGGCGTTAAATAGTTGACAATCGCATCTTCGATGTTGCTACTGCCTGGGCGCATTTGCACCCAAACCACGGGCTGATTGACACTAACCTGCCCATAGTCCGTAGCGTTTAGCAGCTTTAAGAGCTTGCTGGATGTCTGAATTGAATCGGCTTCAAATAACAATTGTTGCTGGTCGTCCACCACGCGAACTCCGGAGAGTTCGACTGGCTGTAACCAACCTGCAGAAAACTTTTCAACTTGAATATCGCCCCGGAAATCCGCAGCGGCATAATTGATCGCGACCTGATGTAAACCAAACCAACCGATCAAATTCGGCAAAAAGAAAACAAACGCCAACAGTATCAGCAGGTAGTAAGGCCACCGACGCGGTTTAAAATCGGACCGGTTGCGCTGCCGTGGTCGAACGTCTTCGACTTCCGAATCAACTTCAATATCCCGTTTTTTTCTCAGTCCAAACATACCGGCATCCTGCCAACAAAGGATCTAACATTTTTCGCCGAGTCTAGAGAGCTTAGGCAGCTACGAAAAGACGAATACGAACTCGGCTGTTGAAAGACAGCGGTTGGCCAATCGAAAGCAGATCGTTCGCACCATCGCCTTGAGGCGGAATTTCCGGCTAAAGCCGGTATTACAAACCGGCATGACTGCGGTGAAAATGCTAGCTAATAATTCGACGAATCAAGTTTTACCGTAGCTGGATTCGCC
>CAZORR010000220.1:0-4861 GCA_964582115.1 uncultured Pirellulaceae bacterium | reverse complement strand
GAAAGAGCGATCAATGTCCAGCGCGACTTACTCCGGGACCGCAACTACATCGTTCAAGACTCCGAAGTGGTGCTGGTCGATGAAGGGACTGGCCGAGTCGGTAAGGGACGCGAATGGAGTGACGGTATCCAGCAGGCCGTCCAAGCCAAAGAAAAACTGCCGATCACTCTCCCATCGGGGAATTTGGCCAAGGTCACGGTGCAGAGTTTCTTTTTGGCGTTCGAACATCTTTCGGGAATGACCGGGACCGCCAAACAGGCTCAACAAGAATTAAAAAGTAACTACAAACTGCGAATTCGTGAAATCCCCACACGGCTAACCAACAAACGATTTGAGTTACCGCCTACCGCTTACCCTCAATTTCAACCGTGGTTGGAAGCGATCCACAACGAGTGCGCTACCATGCAACAGGCGGGACGTTCGATTTTGATTGGAGCCCGCAATGTGGCTCATTCGGAAATGATCGCACGCCATCTGACCGAGCAAGGAATCGAAAACCAATTGCTCAACGCGCGCTACGACGCAGTGGAAGCAGAAATCGTAGGGCAGGCTGGCCAAATCGGGCGAGTGACCGTTGCGACCAATATGGCAGGCCGCGGCACCGATATCGATTTGCACAAAGAGGTCAAACAAGCGGGAGGGCTACACGTTATTTTGGCTGGGATTCATTCCTCCAAACGAGCCGATCGGCAATTGATCGGTCGAGCCGGACGGCAAGGTGACCCGGGTTCCTATCGACGAATGCTTTGCCTCCAAGATGATTTGCTTGACGATGCATTCAGCGCCGACAAAGCCGCACAATATCGCAAAACACTACAAGCAAACTTTTCGGCCCCCGCCTGCCTAGCTTTGTTCGAAAAAGCACAACGCACAATCGGACAACGAGGACGAGTTGCCCGCAAGTCCATGTTCCTAAGCGAGAAAAAGCAACTACGTCACTTGCACCAAGCAGGATTGGATCCGCTTTTGGATCTTCCCGGCTAACCAACTCCGTTGAATTCATATTTTTAAATTTAGACTGCGTTATTTTTTTTGGGAAAAACAAAATATCCTGTCGCGACTGAACTGCTCTAATAGCCAGCGTAAAAATTCAAATAACTAGATCGGCAAAGGTCTTCCAATGACGCTTGCATATGAAACAATCCAATCCCAGATTCAAGAGCTGAAAACTGCCGAAATCACTGACGCCGAATTTGTGAATCGATTGGCGCACTTGATGGCAATGGCATCGGGTGCGAATCAACATTGGATCCTCATGCTCGACGACCAAGACGTCGAGGTTATCTCTGAAAGCGATGATGAGGTCGCGGAATTCACGTCACTCGCGGCACAGGTGCCTAATTTTGATCAGACGCTCGAGTGGTCGGTCGAAAACCAACAGGTCACCGAGCTACCGTATGACGCTCCCGTCGATCTTGCTGATCCAGATCTACCACGCGAGTACGATTTCTTTTTCGTGCCAGTCAATTGTGACATCGATGCGGACTTGGTTATCTGCTTATACCGCCCGGACGATTTTTCAGCTGACGTTGACATGATCACACAGCAACTGGCGTTAATGGCAACGTTGGGCGACTTTCGTGCGGAAGCCGCCAAGTCCAAAGCGATACAACAGCTTGCTGATCAACAAGCAGGCGATGCGCGAACGCGACAGAATACTCTCCAAGACGCGTTGGAACTTGGCCAATCGACTTCCCTAACACTCGAAAAAGACAAGTCCGGATTCCTGCTGGCCAATGGACTCAAATCGTATTTGGCTGTCGATCGGGTGACTCTGATTGAACAAACCGGCACGCAAATGCGGTCACTCGCGGTAAGCGGGCAAGTCACGTTTAACCGCCGAGCCAACGTGGTTCGTTACACGGAACGTTTAGCCGAAGTCGTGCTCAAGTCGGGAGAGGCACTTTGGTTTGACGGTAACCAAGACGAACTCGCCGAACCGATTCAAAAAGCAGTTGCAAAGTACATTGATGAATCACTCGTCCAAAGTTTCGCCCTGCTTCCGATCGTCGAACGACAGCAGCCGGTGTTTGCATCGGAAGAACAATCGTTGATCGAGTTGGTAAATCCGGGCCGCACCGACATCCGCAAGATTCGCGGCGCAGTCTTGATTGAGAGCATTCAAAATCCGATCGACCGTCCGAAACTGGAAGCTCGTTGGGAACAGGTTCGGCCTCAAGTCGAAAACAATTTCAACAATGCAAAACAACATTCGGATATGTTTATGTTGCCATTGATTTTGTTGATGACCAAATTCTTTGCGCTGTTCCGCGGCCACACGCGGCGCACCGCTTGGGGCCTGACTCTAGCAGCGACGGTTCTGATCGCGGCTGGATTTTTGATTCGGACAGACTTCAAAGTCCGTTGCGAAGGATATTTGCAACCTGAGAAAATGCACCACGTTTTTGTTGGCAAAGACGGCGTTGTCACCCAAGTGCTGGCAAAAGAAGGCCAACAGGTCGAAGCAGGCCAACCGCTGATGATTCTGCAGAACCGTGAACTGGAATTAGAGTTCGCTAATTTAACGGGTGAACTCAAAGAAAAACAACAACAACACGAGCACATGATTTATCGCCGTCTAAGTCACTCGGATGAAACGTCAGAGCAGACTTCCAGTGACCTGAGTTATCATGAAATGGCCGAACAGACGGGGCTGCTGAGTAAACAAATTGCCAGCCTAGAAAAACGATTGGCGCTCAAGCAAAAACAAATTGATAGTTTATCCGTGCGAGCTCCGTTTGCCGGACAAGTCATGGGGTGGAACGTCGATCGCAAGTTCCTGAACCGACCACTGGAACAAGGCGTTCGGTTATTTTCAGTCGCCAAAAACAATGACAAACGACTGCTAGAATTAAAAGTTCCCGATCAACGATCAGGCTATATCCAAAACGCGTATCGACAATCCGACAGCAAAGAGGAAAATTTGCAGGTCGAGTTTTCGATTGCCTCGTTCCCCGATCAACAATTCGAGGCGAAAGTCACACACATCAACCCGGGCTTAGAGCAGGACACCGATTTAGGATACGTGTTGCCTGTGGAGGCGATTCCCACGTCGGAATTGCCCGAGGGTTTACGTGCCGGTATCCCGGTCGTTGCCAAGGTCGAGTGTGGCCGAAAATCATTCATTTATTGTAAAACGTATGAGTTCGTTGACTGGATGCACCGGACTACTTTTGAGTATCTATTTTAAAGCGATGGCTTTGCCCCGGTATTTATTATGAACGACGCATCTTCCGAATCACGAACCATGCATTCCTT
Source organism: uncultured Pirellulaceae bacterium (assembly GCA_964582115.1). Classification (GTDB taxonomy): domain Bacteria; phylum Planctomycetota; class Planctomycetia; order Pirellulales; family Pirellulaceae; genus Mariniblastus. Next base: position 1,603 of record CAZORR010000220.1, on the reverse strand, counting down.
TTGTAGCCCGCTGGGTATTTCAGTCAATTTTTCCAGCCGGCGATCTTGGCTGGTTTTAGTCGCCGTTGCCATTTGCTTGGCGCCCCAAAGCTCATTCGCCCAAACCAGCAAGATCAAAACGACAATGACGCTGGACTTGCTCGATCGAGTCACCGTGTCGGCGTCGGTCGATGGTGTGATCAAAACAATTTCAGGGCGGATTGGTTCGCCGGTTCTCAAAGACAAATTGCTAGTACAACTGGACACCGATCGACGGACGCTGGAACTGAAGGCCAAAAAGAACGAACACCAAGCGTTGAAAATCAAATCAGAAAACGATTCACGAGCGAAAACCGGTGAAGTACGCGAGGCATCCGCACGTTTTAATTTGAAAAAACTCCGCGAAGTTAACTACCGCGTTCGAGTACCAGCTTTGGAGATCGCACGGGCCGAAAGCCAAGTCAAGGAAGCGACCCAAGAACGACTGGGGGCTCGCCAAGAGATGTCGCAGTTTGAATTTGAAGCCCGTGCGAGCTACGACGAAGGCCAGCTCCTGAAATTTGATTTAGCTAAATCGAGCATTCAGAGCCAATACGATGGCATTATCTCACGGGTCGAAAAAAGGGTAGGGGAGTTCGTTGAAGCAGGCCAACCGATCGTCGAAGTCTACCGCATGGACCGACTTATGGGGGTGGTACTTATCAATCAAGAACAGCTTCCGCCAGAATCAGCGATTGGTGTCGGTGGGAAATTATCTATCGAACACGATGGAGAAACACTCACACGTGATATTTCGATCGTCAGAATCTTGCCTCGCTTGGATATCGATGGCAAGTATCGAGCGTTTATTGAACTGGACAACGAAAAATCACCGGCTGGTAACTGGCTGCTGCTTCCCGGAATGGTTGGAAAAGCGACGTTTACACCCAAAAGCAACACCACCCAAAAACGGAAGTAAAACGATACGCGTGCCAGTAACGATCGCGATCGAATTCTAATACCATGTCGACCTCCAACTACTATGACCTGACCAGCGACAATCAGCCAATTGGGGTGATGATGCGGCCCGACTTGCGATTGCAGAAAGTCTACTACCAGGCGGAACCGTACTGGGTGGTCAAAGATTCGCACGACCAACAGTACCATCAATACAACGAACAAGAGTTTGCGATCTTGAATTGGCTGGACGGCCAGGTTTCGTTTGCCGAACTACGCGACAAATTCGAACGAAAATTCAGCCCCTATCGAGTCAGCTACCGGGAGCTCACGACTTTGATTCGCGAGTTCTTCAAGAAGTCAGTCGTCGTATCAACGACAGGTGACAACGGTTTACAACTGCACGAATACTCTCGCGAAAAACGACGCCAGAAATTACAGAAAAAATTCAAAAGCGCACTGGCGATTCAGTGCCGCGGCTGGGATCCGGCCCGATTCATGGACGCAACCTACCCGCTAGTAAGCTGGTTTTTTTCCAAAACGATGGTCCGTGTGAACATGGTGTTGGTGATGTCCGCGCTGGCTTGGCTGCTGTACAACTACGATGAATTCCTGACGCGACTGCCCAATCTGTGGTCGTTGTTCGACGGTTCGAATTTGATCCTGTTTGGCATCGTGATCACCGTGA
>CAZORR010000219.1:2568-4991 GCA_964582115.1 uncultured Pirellulaceae bacterium | reverse complement strand
CGGTTCAAGAAACCGTCGCCAACATGGCCAGTTGCAAGCCGTCGGATTCGATGCCACAAGGATTAATTGACAGCGCTCGCTGGCTAGTTACCAACAACCGCATCATCCCTACCAAACGAGTTTTCAATACCAAGAAAGTCAGCGATCACTTTGCGATCATCCCGACCGGCAAGGCACCTCCGACCAAGCTCGACGAAGCCGCGGCAAAGCTATATCACCTGGTTTTACGACGTTTTATGGCGATTTTCTACCCGCACGCCGAATTTGAAGTAACCCGCCGGATCACTCGCTACCAGCAAGACACCTTCCGCACTGACGGACGAATTTTGGTCGTACCGGGTTACTTAACCGTCTACGGTCGAACCGTCGGTGCCGCAGCCGACAAAGACGAATTGGTCGCTGTCGTTGATGGTGAATCCGCCACCAACACCGAAATCGAACTCCGCTCCAAAGAAACCCAGCCGCCGGCTCGATACAACGATAGTTCGTTGCTTTCAGCGATGGAAACTGCGGGCAAACGTGTTGACGACGAAGAACTTCGCGGGGCAATGTCCGAACGCGGTTTGGGAACGCCGGCCACACGGGCGGCCATCATTGAAAACCTCATTCGCCAAAAATATTTGTTCCGTCACGAACTGAGCAAACGTGACCTCGTCGTGTCCAACAAAGGCTTGGCGTTGATGGATCAATTGGACGAAATTGGGATCAAGGCATTGAGCTCGCCCGAGATGACCGGCGAGTGGGAGTACAAGCTAAAGCAGATGGAGCTTGGCAAGTTAACTCGAGCCAGTTTTATGGCCGAAATCACCGAGATGACCAAGAACATCGTCAAGCAAACCAAGACCTTCCATGACGAAATCATCAACCGACCGTTTGATGATTTGAATGCTCCATGTCCAGAGTGCGAAAGCCAAGTCCACCGTCAGACCGACGGGGTATTTGAGTGTCGTAATCCGGACTGTAACTTCCGCTTGAAAAAGCATATCGCAAGTCACGAATTGACCGAACAAGAAGCCCGAGACTTGATGACCAACAAGCTGGTCGGACCGATTTCGGATTTCAAAAGCCGCTTTGGGCAACCTTTCGAAGCCGAACTCACGCTGGCCAAGGAAAAGAAAACTTGGAAGGTTGGATTTAAATTTGAAGGCGACGATCGCCGCGAGGAAGAACTCAAGAACCTCACCGATGAAATGATTATTTGCCAAGCCAAACAATCAGACGATTCAGATGTCATGATTCCGATCTATGAAAACGAGAGTGCATTCTTGGCTCCAGCGATGGCGACGAAAGTTGACGAACGCGGCGTCCGGATCAGTAAAACGATTTTGAAACGAGAGATTCCGACCGACCAAGGCATCAAGCTGTTCGTCGAAGGAAAAACGGATCTAATGCCTGGATTCTTGTCGAAAAAGGGCCGCAAATTCGCAGCGCACTTGACCATCGACCGCGAAAAAGGCAAGCTCGGCTTCGAATTCGCGCCACGTAAATCGGCGAAAAAGAAAACCGACGACGATTCCGACGACAAGACAACCAAAAAGAAAAAAGCGACCAAGAAAAAGGCGGCTAAAAAGAAAGCTACCAAAAAGAAAGCCGCTAAGAAAAAGACCACCAAGAAAAAAGCTGCTAAAAAGAAGGCGACCAAAAAGAAAACGACCGCTAAAAAGTCGACTGCAAATCAGGAAGACGACTAGCAAATGAACGCTGTAACCGCGAACGCGATCACTCTCATGGTGATGGGGTCACCAAGGCGCCGACAGCATACACCGCCATGTTTATCAAAAGCTTCATTGACGCTCGCAAAGCCCGAGAAGTCGCCGAACAATCCTGAATAAGACGCCACAATGCAACTCATCATGGCAACCCGGTATGCAAACAAGTGTCTATCGTTGGTAACTCGAAGGTTGAGCGAGAATTTCAGTCGGCAGCCCGAAGCGTAATCGAGGATTTCGGGTATCCCTAAGCAAACCCTATTTGCGAATCCTCAGACTGCGGACTACCATAAAAGCCACACACCATTCACCTCCCACTATATTTTTTTGAAACCACGGCCAAGCCATGCTTCGCACACTACTACGATCAAAAATCCATCGCGCCCGAGTCACTCAGGCAGACTTAAACTACGAAGGCAGCATCACGATTGACCTGAATTTGATGGAGGCCGCAAATATGGTTTCCTTTGAAAAAGTGGATGTGTTGAATGTTACCAACGGAAATCGAATTTCAACTTACGTGATTCCCGGCGTTCGTGGATCAGGCAAAATTTGCATTAACGGAGCCGCTGCGAGACTCGTCAAGGTAGACGACGTCGTCATCATCGTATGCTACGGCGAGTACACCGAAGCTGAACTTGAAAATCACGAAGCTCAAATCGTATTGGTGAACCACGAAAATGAAATCACCAAGAGCGTCGCTAAATCAGCCGG
>CAZORR010000219.1:0-2468 GCA_964582115.1 uncultured Pirellulaceae bacterium | reverse complement strand
ACGGGCACTCTTGCCCGTCGCCGTTTCACTTGTGCAATTTCAGAATCAAGTTGATTTCAAAATACGTTTGAACAATTTGACGCCGAATATGACGCGTGAAAATGGTTAGCGTCACCGAGATTGATAGAAACGTTAGGCGATGAATCAACCGTCAGTGTTTAAAACTATTCTCTCTTGGTGAGCACCTTGGTAGCACGGGCACTCTTGCCCGCAACAAGGTTGACACCCAAAACTGAGACGGTGCTGAATTAAACGCCCACTGTTTTGCTCGATTTGGAATGCCGTCAAACTGTCAAGTTTGGCCCAACTGCTTCAAATTACCTAGTCGTAGGCGATTGTTCGACAGTTTAGCGCAGCGATTTGCTTGCCTTACCGCTGAAAATATTTATACTTTGTGACGTACCGCACAAGGGGGGGATTTTGTCATCCCGTGTCAACTTGTCATCTTCTACCCTTCCAACGAAAGACCATCAGAATGAACATTATGAACATGGTAAAAGGCGCCGTCAGCGACCAGATCATGGGACAAATCGGAGGCATGCTCGGCATTCCCGACCAAAAAAAGACCTCGTCCGTCTTCAACACCGCAATCGGTTCGATTCTTGGCGGGATGATGCAAAAATCGTCCTCCCAAGAAGGAGCCAAACAAGTCTTCGACATGGCTTCCAATGCTGATACCGGCATCATGGACAAGCTCGGCGACCTCCTCGGCGGTGGCGGCGATGACCTTGCCGCCGTGCAAAAATCCGGTGGCGGTATGTTGGAAGGCCTGCTCGGCGCTGGACAAAGTGGAATGATCCAAACGATCGCCAAGGCAGTTGGCCTGGACGGTTCAATCATCGGCAAACTACTAACGTTAGCCGCTCCAATGTTGATGGGCGTGGTGGGCAAGCACATCAAGTCAGCCGGCCTGGATGCCTTGGGACTCAGCAGTCTTCTAGGCGAACAAAAACAACACCTCAGCGCAAGTATGCCAAGCAGTTTGACCGAGAATCTTGGTTTCGGCAATTTGTTGTCGGGAGCTGGCGATCTTGGAAAATCTGGTTTGAATGCGGCCAGTAGTGTTGCAAGCTCTGCCACAAATGCAGTCGGCAATGCCTCTCAAGCAGCCGCTGGAGCCGCCAACGACGCCGCCCAAAAAGGCGGCGGGCTACTTAAGATGTTGCTACCATTAGCCATCTTAGGGGCCATCGGATACTTTGCGTACCCGTACATCATGGGCGCCGCTGACAAAGTCAAAGATGGAGCCCAAGGCGTTGTTGATAAAACCGGCGAACTCGCAGGCGGAATGACCGGATCGCTCAACTTGGGTGACCTCGACATGAGTCCCTTGGGTGAAACTGGCACAAAACTTCAAGAAGGATTCTCTGGTATCGCTTCTGGATTCACTGGACTCGCCACCACCGGCGAAGAAGGCGCAAACGCGTTAGCAACCAAGATCACCGATTTTTCTGGGTCAATTGACAACCTCGGCTTGAGCAACATGTCAGATGCAGCCAAGCCTGTTGCGACTTCCATGATCGGCAAGTTTGTTGAAACGATCCAGGGATTATTTGACCAGCAAAACGGTGTCATCAAAGGCATCTTGCAGGCGCCCGTCGATACACTGCTTCAGAAGCTCAAGACTTTTGGATAAGCTGAACATGACGAGCCGTGCGGCCGCTGAACTCAAGGGATTACGAGGCTAAAACCATAGCCAAGTAAAACTAAAACCATTCGAAGCCTCTGCGATTGACGTCGCAGAGGCTTTGTTTTTTGTTTCTTGGTACGTCAGAAATTCAATGGCTGATCAATTGGCGCCGATTCGTTTTTGACAGGGCGAAAAATGAAAATCGCCGCACAAGCAAGTCAACAAAGAGGCTGTATCCGACGCGTTACATACCAAGACACGTCACCGAAGCGAGCGATATCGCAGCCACGAATATTCCACCAAGTCCGGTCCGCTCGTCCACTGTCTGCAAGAGTTGGTCACGATCACTGTTAGGAAAGTTAACCTTCAACGACGAAGGTCACTAGCAGCCAAACGCGTCAAGGAATCTCAGATTTCAAATCCAACTGACGTCTAGCTCAACTCCTACCACCAAACCAAAGTCATCATAAGTGCACGGCTCAACGGTGCGATTGGCTTGAGAGGCAGACGCTTTAAACAAATACCGCTGTTCAAGTTTAGCAAAACATGCAAACTGCTGTTCTCTTCCAAAGTTGAACAGACGCTCAGTATTCAGACCAGCGAAGTTTAATTTTGGACTGCTAAAAATACGATTGATCATAAAAGTCTCCGATTAATATTTGGAGACAATCCCTGTCAGAAGGTCGCGCAGTCTTTGCGCGAAAACAGAACACCACTGTCGGTGATAGACGCCATACTTACAGATATTGGCAAAAGTGCATCAGCAGTTTTAACGACCATCTTTAGTACGATAACACATTTGTTAACTCTCACCAATGTCAGTATATTCTCCACTGTA
>CAZORR010000218.1:0-4995 GCA_964582115.1 uncultured Pirellulaceae bacterium | reverse complement strand
CGGGGTGACTGGGCGTTTTGCTGAACGGTGGTTATAATCCCGATCTTCGATTCATCCATTTTGAGCGATTTCAAGAATACTATGAGCAACTCGATCGTCGCACAGATCCCCAAAAACCTTTTGTTTCGCTATCGCCTGAACTGCCAGGAGTACACGGGCAAAGTGAACAGTAAATTCGATTTGGATGAGAGTTTTCAGTTGCCGCATTTGGGAGCCTTCGAAAGCCAACATAACTTCGCCGACGTGCGGGTTGGCTGGCATGAAAAAGGCTTGCTGCTTTCAGTCTCGGTCACCACCAAAAAACAAGCACTTTGGTGTCGCCATTCAGAACTGCTGGATAGCGATGGGATACAGTTCTGGATCGATACGCGTGACACGCATAACGTCCACCGCGCCACGAAGTTTTGCCATTGGTTTGTTGTGCTGCCAGCGTCGGGGCCCAAAGACAACAAACCGCTCGTGTCGATGTTGAAAATCAATCGCAGTCGAGCCGATTCGCCGACGATCAATCGGGCTCCGGTCCAAGCGACTTCGAAGATCACGAAAACTGGCTACGTCTTGAAAGCATTCGTTCCCGGGGAGACCCTAAACGGTTGGGATGCAAACGAGCATCGCAATATTGGTTTCAACTACGCGATCGTCGATCGTGAACTCGGCCAACAAACGCTGGCCATCGGACCGCAGCTCCCGATTCAAGAAGACCCAAGTTTATGGCAGTCGCTGCACTTGGTTTAATCGATTAGCAGCTTAGTCTAACGATGGCTGAGTTTAACGACGATCCGGAAGGCGACTTCGTTTGCACTTAGGGCAAATCCGTTTTTGAAGCAGCGGCGTGCCATTCAATAGATCTGCCGAATTCGTAAACCTGATCTGCCGCGTTGGACGTGCTCGCGCAAGCCTGCCAGCTAGTCGTTAAACGACAGGTGCCGTCATGCCGAGACTCGGCATTGAGCTTCAAGGGTTACTGTTTTACTTCGACCAGATCCACTTCGTACACGAACGGGCAGTACTTGCCGGTGACCAACATTTTTTCGGTGGCACCATTGAAAGCGATGCCGTTCATCACACCTCCAGAGGGTCGATCTTTAGCGGGCCATAAACCGGCCAAGCTGATCGTCTTGGTAACGTCACCGGAATCCGGATCGATTTCGTAAATCGTCTCCGTGTTCCATCGATTGGCGTAGATATTACCCTCGATATACTCCAACTCATTAAGCTCGGTAATACGTCGGCCTCCAGGCTGGATCACGGTGATAGAACGAACGGTTTTAAACGTGTCCGGATCAACGAACCGAATTCGATTGGTCCCATCACTAAAAATCAAAAGTTTGCCATCGGTGGCCAACCCCCAACCTTGGGTGTCGTAAGGAATATCAGCGATTTGATTTAGGTCTCGATCGTAGACGAGAGCTTTGTGGTTTTTCCAAGTCTGTTGATAAAGTTTGTCGTTTAGTATCGCCAGCCCTTCGCCAAAGTACTTGTCGTTCAATCGCACCTTCTTCAAAACCTCGCCGGTTTTCATGTCCACCTTACGAATCGAAGACTCGCCTAGTTGACCAGTGCTCTCCCATAGCACCCCGTCCTCCCAAACCAACCCTTGCGTAAACGCCTTGGCATCATGCGGGTATTTAGCGATGGCAACGGCTTTGTATTGCGCCGCCAAAGGTTTGGGGCGAAGCGAGATTGCGAGGAAGGTTCCACCAATGGAGATCAGCAGGAATAAAGCCAACAGCCCATAACGTTTGGGCGGTGCTTGGCTTGCTCCGGTCGATTTTGGCTGCTGGGCTGCTGGGGCGAAACGTTCGGCGGCGGATGATTTTCGGTTTTTGTTGGGGGCCATGATCGGCGTGCTTTCCTTGCGTTATTCGGCTGGTTTGTACTCGGCTTGGCACGACCAGCAGACAAAAAATCCTTCATCCACGTTCTCACCGCACTCACAAGTCCAGGCAGGAATGGGTTCCTCATCTTCGGCCAAAACCTCGTCCACGATTCGTTTGGCTTGTTCGAGATCCGCGGCTGCGACAAACAACTCAACGACATCCGCACCGTCCAGGGCCTCCCCTAAGGCAGAAGATTCGAGGCCTTTGACCATGACGTCGATGCCCTCTTGCTCCAAAACCGCCTTGAACAGCAACGCTTGCTCCTTGGCTTCCGTTTCACAGACTTTTCCTAGCTGAATTTCATCCATGGTTTGATTTCCAAAAAAACGTTTTTAGCGAGCCGGACCTACTTGGATGATAACCGATCGACCAGCCCGCGCTAACTGCCACAAAACCTCACAGAAAACGCTGGCCACTCAGCCTTAGGGCCCACAGGTACCCAGTCCGCCCGAATCAGCGTCTGAATTTGGGCTGATTGAGGACAGCCAAAATAGCTGATTCGAAAGCCCTTTACCTAACGTTTTTGGGCTTTAGAAATCAAAATTGGCCAGCACAGTACTTACTGTCTAATGCCAGCATCGCCTATTTATTAAAGTTTCTTCGTTTCTGTTTTGCTTAAACGGCAGAAAACGGTAATATACCGCTGCAGCAAACCCCAATTTTATCGCCCGACCCACTCATGCGTTCTCGCAATACTTCGTTAATTCTCCGACCCGCTACGATTTTGTCGTTAGTGATCGTTGGCTTGTGTGTATTTATCGGTCAGCAGAGCGTTTTGCTTGCCTGTCCGTTTTGTTCGGCTGTGGCACTTACATTCACTGAGCAGATCGAAGAACAGCAAGTCGCAGTCGTTGCCAAGCTAATTAAGGAACCGGTGCCGGCGGATGTCGATACTTTCGACTTCCCCGATGGTGAATTTGAAATCGTCGGCGTGCTCAAAGGCAAAAAGATCGTCACCACAGGCATGACGTTCAAAACGCAAGTGGTTGGTGTTTACCCCGTTGGTCAAAAATTCTTGATCATGGGACAAGGAGCACCGGACATCACTTGGACCACACCGATCAAAGCGTCCGAGCGAGTCTTTGATTACCTTCAACAAATCCGCGAACTGCCCGCGAGTGGTCCTGAGCGACTTGTCTTTTTTCAGAAGTACTTAGAAGACAAAGAAAAAATTCTAGCATTCGATGCTTATGATGAATTCGCCGCCGCGTCCTATGAGGACTTGAAGGGGATGAAAGATCAAATGAAGCGCGAACGGTTGATCGAATTTATCAAATCGCCAAAGACAACCGTTAACCGCCGCCGGCTCTACTTCACCATGCTGGGTGTGTGTGGGAAGCCCGAAGACGTCAAACTGCTCGAAGGATTGATCGAATCTGACAGCCGCAAACAACAGGCTGGTTTGGACGCGTTAATCGGATGCTACCTAACGCTCGTCGGCAAAAAAGGGTTGCCGCTGATCAAAGAAAAATTCCTCGCCAACGAAAAAGCGGACTACGTTGATTTGACCAACGTCATGGAAGCCCTGCGTTTTCATGCCACCGAGACCGATGTCATGTCAACCGACGATATCGTGCCAGTCGTTCGGTCTATTTTGGATCATCCTGAACACGCTGATATCGTGATCGAAGACCTCGCACGCTGGGGTGATTGGACGGTCATGGAAAAACTCGTCAAACGTTTCAAAGAACTCGATGAGGAATCTAACTGGCAACGTGTTCCGATCATCGCCTACATGCTTGAGTGCCCGCGGCCCGAAGCAGCAAAGCACTTGGAAGAGCTCAAGGAAATTGACCAGGAAGCGTTCGAACGAGCCAGCTTCTACCGCAACATCGGTGACATCGACGACGATGACTGGGGCGATGATGATGTGGTAATTCCTAATGCCGAATCTAATGCCGAACCGTCGTCTCCTGCCGATCAGCCGGTCAAGGCACCAGAAGCGGATGCTGAAACTACCCTCGCCGAACCGCCTGTTATCCATGACCCTAAAGTTCATCAGACGTTAGCGGAAGTTCCTTGGGAAGACATTGACGGTACCGAAAACTCAAGAGTAAAAGTGGCTCGTGCTGACGAAGCTAAATTGAATGTCCCGCCTTTGGACACTGCTACTGCTCCACCAGTCGTGAAACCGGAAACAGGTGCAATGGCTGAACCGGATGATGAACGAACCGCTCAAGTGGCCGCCGTCAGTGCGGATCGACTTGGGACAAGTCGCGGTACTGACAAGAACCAAGCGTCGATGTCGTTGGTTTTGCAAACTATCTTCATCCCGATGGCCGCTTCGTTTTTGATCCTTGGGTTGATGTGGTCAGTCGTTAACGGCTGGTTTGAACGACTTATCTTTTAGCGATTGCGACGTTTGAGCTTTTCAGAAAACAACGCGCTCAAATGAACACGCCCTCACACTGGCTGATGACCATCGCCGCAGGCAAGTTGATCCCGTGGGCCAAAAACTGCCCACGCTGGGCATTGGCACTGGGTTCGGTTGCCCCCGACCTGCCGCTGTACTTCCTTTCGTTCGGCGGCATCTATTATTTTCGAAACATCTTGGGTTGGGAAAACAAACGAGTTTTCAGGCACATCTTCGGTAATTTGTACTTCAATGACCCCGCTTGGATCGGGCTGCATAATTTTTTGCACTCGCCCTTGATGTTGATCATCTTGCTTGGACTATCCGTGATGATCAAACATCACCGGCCGCGGCTTGGCCGGTGGCTTTGTTTTTTCTTAAGTGCTTGCATGCTGCATTCGATCGTTGACGTGCTGACACATCATGATGACGGGCCTGTGTTGTTCTTTCCTGTCAACTGGCAGTATCGTTTTTCAAGCCCGGTCAGCTATTGGGATCGATCTCACTTCGGAGGGCCGTTCATGGTCTTTGAGGGTTTGCTGAATGTCGCGATATTGGGTTTTATCATTTGGGACTGGCGAAACAAATCGAACGCGGCCAAAGACCCAGCGTAGACAGAATAGCAATGGTGGTTTGTGTTTTTTTGCGGGCCAGAACAATGCACAGATAGTAGCAGTCTGCAAAAAACGCAGTGGCTAACTGGAAATTCCGACCGGCCATTGGCTCAGTACCTGTTTTGTTTTCGATACTTGATAAACTAAT
>CAZORR010000217.1:0-5015 GCA_964582115.1 uncultured Pirellulaceae bacterium | reverse complement strand
GACAGAAGCCAACAAAAGTGTTACTAAGAATAAGATATGATCGGTGCCGATCCAAATATGCCGAACACCTTCCCAGATATAGTACTGCCAGCCCTTGGGGACTTGAGAGACATTGACAAGGTCAACCTCTTGTTCGGCATTCCAAGGTGTAAAAATTGTGTGATAAAAGCCTTCTTGAAATCCGTCTTCCGTGATCCCTTTGCTTTCGTCAGGCTTGGTGCGACCGTCGTCCTTGAAGCTACTGTAGTTCATGCACAGGATCGATCGGGTGTAACTATCAAATTCGAATAGCATGTCACTTTTGACGATCACTTTTTCAGGAAGCGTATCGAACGCCTCCGTCTTGTATAGAACTTTTGCAAAGTGCTTGAACGTTTTACTTTCTAATACGTCGATTCCGATAATCTCGTATTGAATGACTGCACCGTCGAGCGTCTTGAGCTCAAAGTGCTGTCGAACGTAGGTTTCAAGTTCCTTCGCATTTGCTTCAAGAGCGGATTTTGCCCCTTCCAAATCTTCAGGGATCTCAAGCTTTAAGTACTCGCGAAGGTCAGGTAAACGTATCTGCACTTCGCCAGAGTAATGATCATCAACTGGGTTAAGCCAAATGTACGTTTCATCGGTTGAATGAGCCGATAAAGCGGGCACCATACAGAGCAGGATCGCCAATGCGACCACTGCTTGTACTAATTGACCTTCAACTAAATGGAAAACTGATCGTGTCACAATCATTACCTTAAGTTACTAAAAGATGGATTTACTAAAAGTCAGTATCAACTTCGCCACCATTGATCGAACAGATGTTTCGATAGACGGTGAGGTCAATGTTTTCAGAAATCGTGTGGGTAGATCCGTCGAGCAACGAGAAGATTGCGATCCCAGCGTGTGGTGACGAAATTCCTCGGTCAGCCCCAGTGTTCGCGTTGCGAGATTGATTAGGACCAAATTCGGCATCGAACAGCACCATGTGACCATGATCGTCAGTTGGCTCATCAATATCACGAACAGCAGCAAACCAAGCGGTTTCAAACAACTCATGAGGAGGTGCGCCGATCGGGTTTCCTTCGTCGTCTAGAATTGGACCGTTGGTTCGTTCTCCAAGACAAATCGTGTGCGAGGTTCCGTCAGCGATCTGACCGATGCTGACTTCGCTGTTTCGAAAGAAAGGGCCACTACTGTCGTCAGGAGTCGCATCCAAATTGATGTCATCTGAACCGTCAGTGGGTGATTCATTGAAACCTGATGCAGGACCCCAGTTGGCAACGTAACTAGAGGCAGCATACTGCTCGTCGGTTGCCTCATTTCGCACAACAAAGGCGTTGGGAGAATAAGGATCTGAAGGACACAAGTAAACAGGCAGTTGTGTTTCGCGGGGGGTGAGGTTGACGCCAGCAAAAGGTGTTACTGTTTGATCAATCGTTTGAGCCAAGTTTGCCTGTTCGTTGTAATCAAGCATTTCTAAGCCCCAAGCAAACCCTTGTTGGTTTGCGCCATTCTCACCGGCTGTAAAAGCGTAGCCGGTAGGAAGCCTCATGATGGCCGATTCAAAATTGTGAATCGCCAGCGTGCTTTGTCTGAGGTTGTTTTTGCACTGCGTTTGACGAGCGGCTTCTCGAACGCTTTGAACAGCCGGTAATAGCATGCCTATCAGAATTCCAATAATTGCAATGACTACTAGTAGTTCGACCAAAGTAAATGCTGTACGTAGTTTTTTCATTTTGACGTTTGGAGTTAAAACCAAGGATCTAAATATGTTCAATATTCAACGGTTTTTAGGGCGAAAACTCACAGAGTTGTTAGATTGGAAAATCAACCACTCAAGTTTTCATGTGAGTTAAGCCCGGATAACCAACAATGTCGCCAGAAAAGCAAATCTCGCGCAGGAAATCAAATAATCTTGTTTTTTTAGAAAATTCAATCTGCACCCAACGTTTTTGACTTAAAAAGTTCTCAACGAGCCAGCTGGTTTGGTCATTTTCATGACAACCAACTAGCTTGCATGATATCACCTATCGCGCAATTGATAATTTGCAGAACACCCTATTGTATTGGTATCATCGAGGTATCAATAAAGTGAGCTAATGGCGAAGTAGTTCACGGAATTGTCCAATTGACAGGGCGTTTTTGCTGTCCGTTGTCAATCGATTTCCGATCTTCACGATAGGCTTCGACGTACGTTAGAGAGCGACGATTACAACGTTAGTAATGTTATCTGGCCAGAAAAAACGGTTCCGTTACAATTTTGGTGAAATTGTGTAGGTTTTAAAATGAAATTATCAATCAAGCGAACGTTACTTTTGGCTACTCTCGATCAACTCACTTTTAATAATCGCTTTGTTGACCAGCTTCCCGCTGATCCGGACCTCTCGAATACTCGGCGGCAAGTCGAGCAGGCGTTTTACTCGAACGTTTTGCCAACGCCGGTGGTTAAGCCACAGTTGGTTGCTGGTTCTGTAGAAGTGGCGGAGTTGATTGGGTTAGATTCAGTGGAGTTTAGTAACTCTAAATTCGCCAGCGTGTTCGGTGGCAATGAAGTTTTGCCGGGCATGCAACCGCACGCAATGTGTTACGGTGGTCATCAGTTTGGTCATTGGGCTGGACAGTTGGGAGATGGTCGAGCGATCAATCTGGGCGATGTCGTTGCCCCTGATGGGAATCCGTGGACGTTGCAGCTCAAAGGTGCCGGGCCGACGCCTTACTCGCGAACGGCCGATGGTTTGGCGGTACTGCGGTCTTCGGTTCGCGAATTCTTGTGTAGCGAAGCGATGTTTCATCTTGGCGTGCCAACCACGCGAGCCCTCAGCTTGGTCTTGACCGGCCAAAGAGTAATGCGAGACATGATGTACGACGGTAATGCTCGGCTTGAGCCAGGAGCCGTTGTCTGCCGAGTCGCACCTAACTTTATTCGGTTTGGTAACTTTCAGATTTTTGCTGCGCGTGGTGATTCCGTAAACTTGAAACGCTTGGTCGACTTTACGATCGAAAATTACTTTCCGCATTTAGGTAGTCCCAGCCCAGAGGTGTATGCGGCTTGGTTTGCCGAAGTTTGCGACCGGACTTGTAAGATGGTGGTCGATTGGATGCGAGTTGGTTTCGTGCATGGCGTGATGAACACCGACAACATGTCGATCATGGGCCTGACGATTGATTATGGGCCGTATGGTTGGCTGGAAGATTATGATCCTGGTTGGACGCCCAACACGACGGACGCTCAGGGCAAACGTTATCGGTTCGGCAATCAGCCGATGGTGGCGCATTGGAATTTGTATCAGTTGGGTAGTGCGTTGGTCGGCTTGCTGGGAGAAACCGAGACGTTGCAGGCCGCATTGGATGGGTTTCTTAAAAAAGTCGAATCCGATTCCAATGCGATGATGGCCCAAAAACTGGGAGTGGCGTCACTGGACTCAGAAGCAGACCAAAAGCTGAAGCAAGATTTGTTTGCGATGCTGACGTTGACCGAAACGGATATGACGATCTTCTATCGCAAACTGGCTATTGTACCCGCGGATGTAACTTCGATCGACGATGATGCATTATTGGCGTTGGTGATGGAGGCTTACTACCTGCCGCAACAGGTTACGGGAGAAGTCAAGCAATCGATCGTCGGCTGGCTACGACGGTATCAGCAGCGGGTCGCAGCAGAAGCGGTTTCGGATCAGGATCGAGCGGCCAAGATGAATCAAGTCAATCCAAAGTACGTGCTCCGTAACTATCTGGCTCAGCTGGCCATCGACAAGTCCGAGACGGGCGATCACTCGATGATCACGGAACTGCTGGAGTTGTTACGGCGGCCGTATGATGAACAACCGCAGTTCGATCATTACGCTGCCAAGCGACCGGACTGGGCTCGGTCGCGACCGGGGTGTTCAATGCTGAGCTGTAGTTCGTAGTATTGCCTTTGGTCAAGAAAGTCGCCTTTTGCTCCGAGCTTGGCATTTTTTTCGTGGAGTGTTTGTAGTAATGCCTTTAGGCTTTTCTCGCCGAAGTGAACTCACTAAACCCCTGCTAAAAAAATGCCAGACGCTAACCCTACGGTTTCATGGCCGTTGGTAGGTGGTCCACGATGTCGGTTGCGATCAGCGAAATCGCGCCGACGGATTTGGCGGCTTCGTCGCCAGCTTTGCCGTGCAAAAATACACCCAAGGTGGCGGCTTCGAAAGTCGAAAACCCTTGGCCAATCAATGACGTGATCACACCCGTTAGCACGTCGCCGGAGCCCGCCGTTGCCATGCCAGGGTTGCCGGTGGTGTTGCGATAATCGTTTTCGCCATCGCTGACAAACGTGCCGTTGCCCTTGAGCACGACAACCGTTTGGGTTTCTTTGGCGAGCTGTTTGGCTCGGGCTTCGAGTTCGTCACGAGAAGTAATTTTCTCACCGACCAATCGACAGAATTCGCCTGGGTGTGGTGTCAGGACACGTTGGCCTTCGTGTTTTGACAAGTCGATATCGTCGCCGTCAGCCAATGCGTTCAAGCCATCGGCATCGACGACCATCGGCACTGGGACGCTTGGGTACAGTTGACTCATGATCCAGTTTTGAGCACTGCCCTGCCCCATGCCGGGACCGATTGCAACCACGTCCGCCCAGATACAATGGTGAGTTAAACTGCTCGCGTTTGCGCCGTGAAAGCTATCACCATCGGCCGCGCAACCAAGCGACATCAAGCAAGGGTTGTTGGCGGCGACTAGGCTTTGGATCATTTCGGGGACCGCAACTTTGACCAGTCCAGAACCCGATCGCAGAGCTGCCAAGCCAGTCAAACTAATCGCGCCCGCCATGCCTTCGGATCCGCCGACGGCTAGGACTCGGCCAAAGTCGCCTTTGTGCGCATCGGCTGGACGGTCACGGAGCCGGCTGACCAGTGCGTTGATGGAATCGCCGGTGGCAATCGGTACCTTTTTTGGGGCCGACGCGGCTTCGTTGGGCTTGGGCGTAGGTTTGTTGTCGATCACAAGGTCCGTGAATTCGGCTAACGTGATCCGGCCAGCGCGAAATTTCTTCGCGGCGTCTTTGA
>CAZORR010000216.1:0-5068 GCA_964582115.1 uncultured Pirellulaceae bacterium | reverse complement strand
GGATAACCGTCGCGACTTTCAACCCGCGATGCCTTGGAGCGCGACCAGCGACGACCGTTTGGTGGTCGGTACCGGACATAAAATGAGCACCGAGTCCACGCGAATAGATTTGCTCGAGATCTTGCTTCTGTTCGTCGTCGATCGTAACGTTTTTGTCCAGCACCGCTAAATCGATTGCATCGCGATACGCCCGAGTGGTCATGGCCACGTAGGCCGAGTCTTTGTAACGGCCTTCGATTTTGACACAGGAGATACCAATATCCATCAGTTCTGGAATTTGTTCGATCGCGCAAAGATCCCCCGGCGACAACAAGTATCGATATGGTCCCAAGTTTCGTGGCTGTCCATCGACAATCAAATCATACGACAACCGACACGCTTGAGCGCACTTGCCGCGGTTGGCACTTCGACCGCCCCAGGCTTCGCTGCTAAAACACTGACCGGAATAAGAAACACAAAGGGCCCCATGAACAAACACCTCCAGTTCAACCTCCGTCTCCGCAGCGATCTTGCGAATGTCCGCCAAACTCAACTCGCGCCCCAACACGACTCGACTGCAACCCAACGACGCCGCAAAGTTTGCTCCTTGCGCGCTAGTGATCGACATTTGCGTGCTACCGTGAATCTCTAGATCCGGTGCGACCGCTTTGATCAACTGGACGACACCAATGTCTTGGACGATCACGGCATCGACTCCCGCTTCGGCGATCGCCACAATCGCGGTTTCAGCTTGCTTGAGTTCGTGATCAAAAACCAGCGTATTGAATGTAACAAAACCTTTGACCCCGCGTTGGTGTAGGGTCTGAATCACTTCGGGTAGTTCGTCTAACGAAAAACCAACTTTGGCTCGAGCAGTAAAGTGATTGAGGCCAAAGTAAACGGCATCAGCACCACTTTCAATCGCTGTCTGTAATTCTGGCCAATAGCCTGCGGGGCTCATCAGCTCTGGCTTAATTATGGTTTCCATCTACTGGCTCTGTTAATTGTCGAGGCCTACTTAATCGGGATTACCGGTATGGTTGCTGCTGGAGGGTGAAATTGTAAGGGTCTGAAAGAGTCTTTAAGGAAAAAGCTGCAGAAGCAGTCTCAGATCAATCCGGATTTTCGTAACACTTTGGCACGACCGCCTCGAAACCACCGGCAAACTGGCAGCAAACTGAACACCTCAATTCTCAAAAAACTCAAACTTAGAGTCTCTGGCGAATGATTCTAACGAGCAATCAATTTGGCGCTTCCCTCGGAATTGATATTGATTTGTGGTCCATTTTCGCCGATCAGAGGAAAGCGTCTATTGTGTGGACTGCCTCAGTAAAAGCTATCCATTGAAAAATGGGTGGCTTTCGTTGCGATTCACAATCGACCTTCTTTTCTTGATCTCGCTCAACGTCACCAATGCCTGACACAGACCATTATTCAAACCTTGACCAATCGAGATTAAGCGCTCTGCCTAACAACGAAGTTGACAGTGCTGCATTACTCAAGTTCCAGTCACTGCTAGAAGACCTGCGTGACCAAACATCTCCATCAGAACAGTCGCACGAACAATCAACCGGAACAATTCGCATTCCGCTGTCCGAGTTAGACGATACCCCACCGCATGACCCTAAAATCGTCATTCGTAAGGTTGAGCAATCGTTACATGGTTTGGAGGATCTCGAATCTGAACTGGGTTTACACGTCCATTCAAGCCGTCAAATCCAGCATCGCCCGCTACTGACCGATCACATGCTTGCCGAATCGGTACTGGAGTGCTCACGTGATGCGATTGTTGTCTTAGACGCAACGAAGGTTCTTTATTGCAACTCGCTCGCGGAAGCTCTGTTTGGTTTTGATCGCAAGCAACATATCGGTCTAAATTTAATTCGCGTGATTCGGCAGAATTTCCAAATCGACCGCAGGCTTCTAAAAGAAACCGTCCAACGCCTCGAACAAGGCGAATTCATCGAACAAGAAGTCCGACATCCGGACAACACTCGACCCGTTTGGTACGAACTAAGACTCAAACGCTTCCAACTGGCGGAGCATCAACACACCGTTATCATGGCTCGCGACATCTCGCAACGCAAACGGTATGCAATTCAGCTCGCCCATAGCCGTGACTTTTTGAACAAGACCATCAACGCCGTCCCAGAACCGCTGTCGGTAAAAAATTCGGACCTGAACATTGTATTGGCCAATGATGCGTTTTGTGAAACGCACAATGTCAAGCACGAACAAGTGATCGGCAAAAACGCTGACGAAGCGCTACCGCACTCATACTCACCAGAGGCAATTGCAAACGAACAACAAGTGTTTGCGACGGGCGAGAAACATGCTCGGTTCGAAGCTTTCGTCGACGTCAACAATGAGCAATTCATTTTGTCGACTTACCGATCCAAGTTCCAGGACCAAGAGAGTAATCAATCATACGTAGTCGCAATTTCTCGCGATGTAACCACTGAAATGAAACGAGAAAATCGTTTGCAGTTGTTAGCGAGCGTTTTCGAGAATGCTCAAGAAGGCGTTGCGATTTTGAATCCTGATGGAACAATCTGCGAAGCCAACCCGGAGTTCATTGCCACCATCGGCAAGACTCATGCCAAAATTTTAGGCACAACGTTGGAAGGTATTTTAGACTGCGGAAATCAACCGTTTTCAGAATTGATCAGCTTGGCCCGTGCAGGCCGACCATGGTTTGGCCATGTAAAAATGACCAACAAACAAAATGAAGAAATCACTTGTTGGTTATCGCTATCACCTTCTACCAATCGACGGGGTGAAACCACCAACTTAATTGCGATGTTCTCAGACATCACACAAATCGAAGACACTCGCCGAGAATTGCACCGACAAGCATTGCATGACAACTTGACGGACTTGCCCAACCGTCGCTACTACCGCCAAAAGATTGCTGACCTAATTGCTTCGGACATCGACGGAACGGTTCGCTTTGGGGTGAGTTTTCTCGATCTAGACGACTTTAAAATTGTCAATGACACACTGGGGCACGACGCCGGTGACCAATTATTGATAGAAGTCAGTCGCCGCGTCAAAGATACCTTGGGACCCGATTGCTTCATGGCTCGCTTCGGTGGCGACGAATTTGCGTTATTAATTCCCGAACAAATCAATTCCCCGCTACAAGCGTTGAAACGCGCGAATGAGATCGTTGAATCCCTCAGCCAACCCTTTAACCTGGCTGGCCACGAAGTGCACATTGGCGTGAGTGTTGGCACCACCATCTACCCGGACCATGCGAAGGATGTCGAGTCTTTGATGCGACACGCCGACGTGGCGATGTATCGAGCCAAGGACGAAGGCAAGAACAAAGTTACGTTCTTTTCGACGGAACTTGTTGAAGCCGTCGAAAAACGCCAACAAATTCTGTCAGAGCTCCGATTTGCTTTGGAGCAAGAACTACTAACCGTCGTCTACCAACCGAAACTATGTTTAAAAACAAATTCAATTGCCAGCAGTGAAGCACTCGTTCGCTGGACGCAATCGGACGGGACCGTGGTACCGCCAAGTGAATTCATTCCACTGGCAGAAGACTTTGGTTTGATCAATGTACTCGGCCACCAGGTGTTGCGTAACGCCTGCATGCAGGCCCGTCAGTGGTATGAAGCTGGAGTTTTGAATGGCCCAATCGCCGTCAACCTGTCTCCTCGCCAATTAAAAGACCCCGAATTCCTGCAGCAACTGACTGATACCCTCGCTGAAACCGGTGTTGATCCTAACTGGATTGAATTGGAGATCACCGAGAACGCGGTCATGGAAGATGTCGAGCGTTCGCTAACGTTGATGCAAGAAATCACTGAACTGGGCGTTCAGATTGCAATCGATGACTTTGGAACTGGTTACTCATCCCTCAGTTACATTCGTGATTTCCCGATTAACACACTAAAGATCGATAACACGTTCGTTCGAGACTTGCCGTCCTGTTCACGATCGGTCGCAATTGCTAAAACAGTGTTGTCACTCGGCCACGGCTTGGGATTGAAAGTCGTTGCCGAAGGCGTCGAAACAGTCGAACAGCTAGACTTTTTAAGAAGCGTCAATTGTGATTATGCGCAAGGCTACTTTATCAATAAGCCGCTATCAGGGAGCGACTTTCAGAATTGGTTGAAGACGTTATAACAAGTATTTGTTGGCTGGGGGCGTTGGCACACATACTGTCAAACCTTAGGATCGAATCTCCCCCGATCAAACTCAACGGCTACATGTACGACTCGCATGACTGACTTCAAACAACACGAACCATTCGCCGGATTGATTTTTGATTGCGACGGCACGCTCGCCGACACCATGCCACTACACTTCGTTGCTTGGCAAGAGGTTTTGACCAGCCACGGAATTCAATTCGACGAAGACTTGTTTTATTCATTTGCCGGTCAGCCAACCGTTTCCATCGTTGACAAATTGCTGAAACAACAAGGCCTCTCGGGCGACCCCGTCGCAATCTCGACAGAAAAAGAACAAGCATTCTTAGACGCACTGCCACAAATCAAACCGATCCAACCGATCGTCGAAATCGCCAAAGCCTTTCGCCCCACCAAACCAATGGGAGTTGGCTCTGGTTCCAACCGCGAGACCGTTTTTCTAATCTTGGAACATATTGGATTGGCGGATTTCTTCGACGCGGTTGTTGGCGCCGAGGACACCACTAAACACAAACCAGAACCAGACGTATTCCTTGAAGTTGCTCGCCGAATTGATGTTGAGCCGACCGAATGCGAGGTGTTCGAAGACGCAGACCTTGGTGTCGAAGCTGGCCGACGAGCTGGAATGGTAGTATTTGACGTGCGCACCGTCCACCAACCCAAACGCATGACTTAACTCTTGCGAAAACACGGATTTTCAACGAAAATCACCGATCAGCAAACACTTTCATTTAGCTGTTTCGCACAGCACTAAAAATAAATATGGACTCCGAACTCAACGATCGCTCCGTCGTAATTCAACAACGCATCACTCAGCTTCGAGACTCCCTTTGACTACGATCAAAAACTGATTGACATCAAAGAAATCGAAGCCGAAATGGCGGCTGACGGATTTTGGAACAACCAAGAATCTGCTCAAGAAACCGTTG
>CAZORR010000215.1:0-5105 GCA_964582115.1 uncultured Pirellulaceae bacterium | reverse complement strand
CAAACTAGTACTAGCTCGCTGAACGGTCGTTCCCACGACCGAATCACCACCGTCCCGCCGAAGCGATGCTGCAATTTGAACCGACAGTTGCTCCAAACCCAAACCAGTTTGACTACTAATAGAAACTAATGACAGACCAGCCCTCGATTGATCGCTTTCAACTTGGCTTGTCACAAGCCGCAGATCGTCGCTGTTGGTTTGCAAAGATTCGGAAAGCAAATCAATTTTGTTTAGCACTACTAAGTCTTGAGGACTCAAACTTTGAATACGCGATCGAATCCACTTCGCAGCCGAACTTTCGGAATCGACAAACGAAACGATGGACGAGCTTTCAGCAACCGCTTGAACCATACTCGCGTCGATGCACAGAACTCGTAAATCAGCAGCAGATTCTTGTTGCCCCCGATGTTGCTGAGCGCTGGCAGAGATTTCACCAGTGGGGTCTTCGAATCCAGCGGTATCAATCAATTCAATCGACAAATGGGGCAGGGCAGTGATGGCGGAAATGTAATCGGTTGTTGTTCCAGCAATATCGGTAACAATCGCTTGATCAGTCTCGGTCAGTCGATTGAACAGGCTGCTCTTGCCGGAATTAGGCAATCCTATCAAAACCACTTTGGGTCGATCACCGTCAGCATGTCGTCCACTGATTTGCTCGATAACGCGCTCAAGCGACGACTTGCACGCTCCTAATTGCGACAGCATCTGATCTTCTGAGATGAACTGGATGTCCTCTTCCACGAAATCCAGCCCTGCTTCGACTTCCGCGAGCGTGCTGAGTAATTGCGTTCTTAATGCGCCGAGCGGGCCAGCTAGTCCTCCGGCCATTTGCCGAAGCGCGACGTCGAATTGGTTTTGGTTTTCGGCATCGATTACCGCCAACACAGCTTCCGCCTGGGTCAAGTCCAACCGACCAGACAAGAACGCCCGTAAAGTGAACTCGCCAGGCTGAGCCAACCTCGCGCCCGATCGTTGCAATGCGGCAACGACCTGTTGCAAAATCGGTGTCGAACCAAGCGTATGAATCTCGACCGTTGGCTGCCGCGTATAACTACGCTGATCCGGCCAAATCAATGCCGTGACCGGCAACACCACGCCGTCGTCCAACAGGAACTGTCCACCGACCGATTGAGCACGTTCAGCAGCTTGCCAATTTTCAGCGGAAGTAAAAACCTTGTCTAACGCTGGCAATGCGTTCGGCCCAGAGACTCGAACAATCCCGCGCACGGCGGCTCCGGGAGCAGAACTGATCGCGACGATGGTTTCTTGAACATCCCACACTTAACTATTGTCCGCCGCGTTTTTTCAATCGTTTTTGTCGCTCGGCCTTGGTTCTTCGAAGCTCCTCTGCCTGCGACATCCGCTCCGCTTCTTCTTTCATCGTGAGCGCTTCCTTACGCTTTTCAGCTCGCGTCGGTTTCGCTGGCGGCTTGTCAGGGTCATCAAGGTCGGCAAATCGATCGGTATCAAGCGTTGGCTTAGGAAGCAACTTACGCTCAATCACCGCCCATAACGAACTGGTGATGAAGTACAGGCACAAACCGGATGGAACTTTGAAAAACATAAAGCCCATGAACAACATCATGAACATCATCATCTTTTGCATCATCTTTTGCTGATCATCCGTGGCCGGAGGCGTAAACAACTTCTGCTGCAAGATGAACAAGCACATCGTGATGATCGGCAGGATATTTAGATAGGGGCCCAAGTAGCCTGTTTCGTCAGCAATCCAACCGGGCATCCACGACTGCCAGTTCAAGAACTGGTCAGGAGCCGCCAAGTTACTACACCACTGGAGCCCAGGAATGAAAGGCTGGTCGCGTAGCGCGATGTCGACGTTGAGTGCCTTATACAGCCCGTAGAAAATCGGCAACTGAAAGAACATCATGAAGCAACCACCCAGCGGGTTGAACTTGTACTTTTTGTACAACGCTTGGGTCGCAGCCGTTTTCTTTTCTAAGTCACTTCCATATTTCTCATTGATCTCTTTAATTTGCGGTGACAAGTGCTGCATCATCTGAGCATTCAATGCAGCTTTGCGAGAAAACGGGATCATGATGCAACGCACCAAAACCGTTAGCAAGATGATCGCCAAACCGTAGCTGGTTTTGAAAGTAAACCAGTAAAACAAGTGCAGGACTTGCAGCAAGATCATCGAGCACCAGCCAAACCAACCGAACTTACGCGCGTTGGTCAACTGGTACTGTTCAAGCACTTCAATTTTCTTAGGTCCGCAGAAAATATCAAAAGACTGCTTGTAGGATTCGCCAGCTGGAATTTTTGCCGACGCAACCATTTGAAAAGTACACGGGATTAGTTTCTTTAACGAAGCATTCTTGGGAATCTCCGGAAGCACACTGCCGCGATTGACAGGATAGGCAACAACACTATCCACTTTAAAGAACTCGCCTTCAGGCACCTGTGGAATCAGGGATACGTTGAAGTAATGCGAATCGACTCCTGCAAATGTCAACTGACGATCTTCCGGATTGGCCGACACGGGATCGCAAATCGGTTTCGACGTAGGCTTTGTCGACGTAGCATCGTCGACGATTTCGGGCCGTCCCCAAAAAATATCCGGATTGCTGGCGGTTCCTGCCACGACGTCGCGAGCACCTGCGGTATAGAACACAGCCATTTGGCGACCGTGGATTTTATTGGCGTACCACCAAGTCTCGGCGGAAACTCCCGTAGGACCACCTAACTCATAAGCGAGATCAACTTCCTTGGCGCCGCCATTTTCAATCTCGATTTCCAACACAATATGGAAACTTCGAGACGTATCGTTTTTAATATTGTCTTGGTCAATTTCCGGCAGTCGATAACGCTTTAAAATCGTGATCGGACCGGCGAGCCCCAACACTTCTAAATTGGCGGCAGGGACTTCAAACTTCAGTTCGACCATCTGTTGGGTCGTTTTGTCGGTCAATTCCCAACGTCCTTCACGCATCGTTTCGTCTAAGTCCGGCCAGCGATGATTAACCTCTGCTGGCCTGATCAAACTAAAGACAAACGATTCAGGAAAACTGAAGTTGGGGTCGACGAGGTTTGATTCCGGACGAAGAATCGCAATCGGCTTGTCCGTAAGTTTGGCCGTAAGTGTTTTCTTAAAACCATTTCGCACCACTTGAATCTCGACCGAATCGCCGGGCTTCGTGTTTTCGTGCAGCCAATCCTCTAAATCCGATCGGTCAACCAATGGCTTGTCATTGACCGCTTCGATAATGTCGCCGGCTTGTAAACCTGCAAGTGCAGCAGGTGTCCGACGACCAACGGCAACCACGGTAATCTGGTTGGAATTTTCAACCGTATTGAAACTGCCAAGATACCCACCCTTGGTGGCCAGATCCCGGTACACGATTTTTTGCTGATCATCGCGCAAGTTCAATTCGACTTGATGCAGCGTACCGCCGTTTTGGTTAACCGTTACTAGATAGCGATCGCTGCCGTCTGGTGCCAGCGAACCAAGCTTAATGAACGCCGGTTTTAATACTGTGGCGGCAGGCGTTTGGCTTGCTTGATCGGTAGTGGCTGCCTCTGTTTCGGTGGCCGCTGCGGAACTTCCGGCATCTGCACTGGCAGCCAACGGAGCAGCATCAGATACCGCCGCTTCGGGATTCGCATTGCTGATACTAGAATCATCACCCGCATCCGAAGTCGCAGCACTCGGTTCCTGCATGGGGCTATCGGCAGAGCTGATTTCTTCGGTCGAGTCATTCGCTGCCGCAACGGCTTCGCTATTGTCCCCGGTGGGCACTTGAGGCTTGGGCCCGTACAGACTTTGCAGAAGCATTGCTCCGAACAAAATGATCGAAGACAAAATAATAAAGGTGATTGCTCTTCCGCTACTCACTAGTAGTTTCCGCAGGTGATTCAGGCTGAGAGGGTTATCGCTGTTATGCCGTACACGCAACCAAAACGGCCCAAGCGGTAAATAAAACCGCTAAAAAGAGTCCACTCAATGGTGCTCGCATACAGCGCACGAGCTGATTTAATCGGCTCGTTTCGATCGCGCATTGTCTGATGAACCGAGAATATTGAAAAGGGGGTAGTTTTAATCTGTGTATGCAGCAGATAGACCGATTTTTCCGGCTGCTGAGCCAACACGGCCCATGCGACTTAACGACGCGTGCTTGCCGCCCGACGATCTGGTTACGAATCGCAACAGCCGAGTGAGAGACGGGATCGCTAACATCTAACTTTGTGCGTTGCCACTGCGGAAACTTAGGTCGGCGCTGTAGCTGGGCTCACCAGAGTTCAGGCCTTGAGTCGCCGCTACCCAAAGGCCGGTAACTTCGGCTAGCTAGATTTCAATTCTATCCGGCTGGTCTGAGTATTGATAAATCCAACAACCCTGCAAATGTACTAGCCATGGGTGCCGATCAAGTGCGCTGACGACCGCACATGATTTCATCCACCACGTTTTGTGAAACTCAAAACGAAAAATGGGCGGCCAACTTTCGTTGACCACCCATTTTTTTGTTTTCATGATGCGATACTTTTATATCGCGAACATTTCAGTCTTAACCAACTTGAACGTTCTCAGCACATGGACCCTTTGGGCCTTGTGCTTCATCAAAAGTAACATTCTGACCTTCACGAAGATCGTCGAAGTTTGTTCCGACAACGTTCGAAGAGTGAAAGAACAAGTCCTTATCACGTCCAACGTCGATGAATCCAAAACCCTTGTCAGTTAGTCGCTTAATAGTACCTTCAGCCATCTTTATAAATCCTCTTGGGGTGTACAGCACATCAGTGCCAAATTAACGGCACTTCTTCAATTTGGACTCACCACTGTGTGAGCCTCTCTAATGCCTGCACGTCTCAATATATGGGTAAATGCTCGTCCGTGAAGCGCCACACGCAGTTTTTTTTGATAATTCTCAACAATCTTAGGAAAATATGCGTGAAAAAGGCTAATTCTGGAAACCAATGCCCCCTTATGAGCAATTTTCTTTGCAAATAATCTATCTCGACCTAGCTAGAGCCAAAACGCTTATTTGACTTTTTTGCTACCAAGTGGTCACGTCAAGCTCATTTGGCAGCAACTGATAGCTGTGACCAACGGCAGCTAATGGCGATGGCAAGTCTACCGGCAACAACAT
>CAZORR010000214.1:0-5123 GCA_964582115.1 uncultured Pirellulaceae bacterium | reverse complement strand
AAAGATCGGCTGCTGAGTTGCAGAGTGTTGAGCCGAGTCTTCGCGTTCTTTGCGGTCTTCTGTTCAGTTTTCACAATTTGACTTAGCTTCGCTTTAAGGATCGTCATACTGACACGCGTAGACCCGACTAGAAGCGCTGTTGCCACCTACCTTACTTCTTCCAATGACTTGGGCGTTTTATTTGAGCCGCGAGAGATTTCACGGTTTTGTACTCGGGACAGGACAACATATGATCGTTGACCATGCCGGAGGCTTGCATAAAAGCGTAGCAAGTCGTCGCCCCCACGAATTTAAAGCCACGCTTTTTCAGCGCCTTGCTCAGCAGCATTGATTGCTCGGTGCTGGTCTGTACCGTGGCCATGGTTTTATGCTTATTCTGGAAAGGTCGGAAATCAACAAACGACCAAAGAAAATCGGTCAACGATTCGCCCGATTTTTCCATCTGAACGACGAGCTTCGCATTGGCCACCACAGCCTCGATTTTTTGCCGATGGCGAACGATTCTGGAGTCCGCGACTAGCTTGTCGATTTTCTTCACAGTAAATCGAGCGACTTTCGCAGCATCAAAATTAGCAAACAAATGTCGGTAGTTTTCTCGTTTGTTAAGGATCGTGATCCAACTGAGCCCGGCTTGTGCACCTTCGAGGCTAAGCATTTCAAACAACGCCCGAGCGTCATAGCAGGGCACGCCCCATTCGTTATCATGGTAGTCGATATAAAGTTCGCTACCCAAACACCAACTGCACCGTTTTTCTTTTGTTTTGCTCATGGGTTCATCTCGCAATAACGAAACGCGAAGCACATCCAATTTTCATTTTAATCAATCATTGTCCTCAACGTTCGGCGATTCCGCCCCATCATTGACGATCACCAAGTACGGATCGATCGAAAAGTCGCTGCTGTTGCGTTTGATATTGCTGGCTTCGATAGCGATCACGTTGCGGCCCTGTTTTAAATACTCGGCAAAGTTCGCCAATGGGTAATACTCAGCGCCTTCGGCTTCGTGTGAAGAAACGACTACCTTACCGTTTTTCAATCGCGTTAACGACTTAGACAGTATTTGTTTGCCGTTAAGGAACAAGGTAAAGCCATCGTCATAATTAACCACTAAGCCAATGCGACGTTTATCGGCGCCAGCAGGAATTTGGAACTCACGACGAATGAAGACTTGAGTGTATTTACCTTTCATGTCTTTCAAGATCGTTCGGTCGTCACCGTCACCGTAGCCAAACCCCGCTTGTCCATTTTTCCACCCCTCTTTTAGCTCTTCCTCGATGTCAAATCCTAGCTGGGTCCACAGTTCAGTTTCTGGCGTCTGTCCTCCAGCCAAGTAGTTCCATTGGGCATGAGGCGGAATCAAGTTCGTAACGTTTTTTGGCGGCAGTTGTGCCAGTTTTTCTCCAGCCTTGCGGGCCGCTTTTGCAGCGCGTTTAGATCGTGCCGACCCCAATACTCCGTGCCCGGTGCGTTCTTCGGTCGCGGCGGTAGCGATTCTTGGTTGGTCGACAACCGAATGTTTGACCTCGCCTTTTTTAAGTATCTGAAAACGGTCTCGCTCGTTGGCTCGCAGATCAAGCATAATTCCGGTCAATGTATCTCCTTCGATATCGATAATGGTCGATCCATGGTCCAGCACAATGCTGCGCATCAATGGGATGATACCTTTTGAATTCCTGCCTAACGCTCCGCCATGCCCCGTCACGACCGCTACCGTGCCGTTGTGTGGCGTCACTTTTCCCGACTTGCGATACGGGCCATCACCAGCGGGGTTGCCATCACCGTCGTCCAAGACAACTCCTTCGGCAGTGGTGGGAGTTTGGTACGCACGGTCGATCAACATGGAGCGTTCGTAAATATGCGAGTGCCCGCTCAGTACCAAATCAACTCCCCCGTCTTCAAGAATCGGCATGATGTATTCTCGCATTTCGACCAATTGAGTTTCTACATCGCTATCGTGTGTGCCTTTCGTGTAGGGAGGGTGATGCCAAAAACCGATAATCCACTTTGCTTTCGTAGCGGCGAGGTCCTTGACGAGCCATTTCGCCATCTTGCCGTTGGGCCGCCGATCCACGTCATGAGAATTCAAACAGATCAGATGAATATTCCCATAGTCGAACGAATAGTATGCCTCCGTGCCCGATGCGACACCGCCGGCTTCTCCTTGCGTCGGACAAACATACGCATCGTAATACGGTCCAATGCCAGTTTTTCCACTCGAACTAAAACCTTCGTGGTTGCCCATCGACGCCCAACAAACCTTTTCTTGTAGGGTTCTTTGGTAGGGTTGGAAGAAGCGTTCTTGGAACTGTCGGTCGGTTCCTTTTCCGTAGGCCATATCGCCGACATGAAGGTACAAATCGATTTCGGTTTCTTGGGTAAACATTCGCATCGCTGAGTGCACATCGCGTTGATGTTGTTCTCCGGTGCCGGAATCTCCTACCACCCAAATTCGAGTTGGTTTTTCTGTTCCGATTTTTGGATGAGTCGCGAAGGTCAACGCATCGTCATTTTGGGTCAGAGCCGTTTCGCCATCATAAATCGCATAGTGGTACGTGGTGTCAGGCTCCAATGCCGTAAGGGCTATCTCGTACTGAACCTGTCTATCCGGAGCTTTGCTCAACGCATGCTTGCCAATTACTCTGCGAACCAAAACATTCTTAGCGTCCGATGAACTAACTTCTTTACCTTTGCGCCAAAACTTAACTCTTGGCTCAACGAGTTCTTCCGAGGATCGCCAAACCATGGTCACACCGGTGGTGTGAGCCAGTTGCAGGTAGGGACCTCGCGTGATTTCGACCGGACTGGATGCTAGAACACAACTAGCGAAAAGGAGAGCAACGATGGTTTGCATAAAAATCTATTGTCAAAAAAGCGAAAGTGAAATTGTTATTGGGGAATCCCCCAAATAGTAACCGTAACAACCAGATTTTAAACCATATCTAGCGCAAGTGGTTTCGGTCCCGCGAATCAAAATGGAAGCGTCCTAAAATTTGTTAGAAATCGGCAAGAATAACGTGTCAGACAAGAATGAGGTGTCAGCGACGGTCTTGCTCTTGGCGTTCGTTTGGCAAGCTGGTGAATCAGTGAAACCGAGCGAGAACGTTGCGTAAAGGTTGTCGGCCTTGCTTGATCCTTCAACTCAGTGATCGTTACCCATGGTCGGTGATTCGGACGAGCTTCGGGAGACTTCTCGGTGAACACCACTTCAAGATGATTTTAAAAAACTCAACACCAAGAAAATCGCAGTTTGGAATTTCTCTCGCAAAGGCGCGAAGATTGACTATACCAGCGATGACTGTGATGAAATAAAGCCTTATGATTTGTCACAGGACTATTTCCGCTTCGCGTTCGCCAGTGACCTCCAACCGACCAACAACCACAGCGAACAACAGATCCGGCATTGCGTCATTGATCGCAAAATCACCCAAGGAACTCGCAGCGAAGCTGGGCAGCGATACAACGAAAGAATGTGGACGGCAATCGCGACATGCAAAAAACAAAACCGAAATTTCTTCTCGTTCCTCAAAGAATCGAGCGAAGCAAGACTAAAGGCAAAGAAACCGCCTTCACTGCTTAATACCACCTAATTTCCGTGAACGGTTACATATAAAGTTAGCTCTAAAGGCGGTCGTCCTCGTGTTGACCTTCGCAAAGCCGATATGGTTGTTCCATCTGTGGAAGCGCCGACGACAGACTCGATCAGCACTCTGAAAATCGGCAACGGGCAAGTCATCACGCTTTCATTCGCCCCAGTAAGCACTCTAGCAATGGTGGATACAGCCGGCAATGTAAAAGCTGTGGTCAATAGATATCAACCGAAGAACAAACCCTTTTTCATTGTCGGGCATTGCTGGTTTGCATTTGCAATGTTCACTGTTGGCTTTGTCGTTTGGACAAGCACAAACCGATTCTGGATCGATCCATCTTCAGCGCGTTGATAGCGACTGCTTCACAGTCAAACGCACTGCCTCTATCTGGCCCGAATCACTCTGTCGTTCAAACGGGACATAAGAGTTTAGACATCGACCGTCAATTGACAAGAATAAGGTTTCAGGTACGGTCTTAATTATTGTCAATGACTAAACGGAAGTTACTGTTATTTTTGATTTTTAGTGGATGAAACAATTTCGGATAGCTTCAACTGAAGCGTGGTGGGGCGCAGTCAACTGTACCCGCTACCCAAATTGTCGCCACTGTAGCGATAGCCATGATACTTCACCGTCAGTTTTTCAACGACGTCATTCGATGGAAATGATGCCGGTATTTCAATCGTACCGCTGTACATATAGGTGTCGGGGAGGTTTCCTGAGACCAGTGTTCCACGAGGAAATTTGAATTTAGTGTCTACGAGTTTGTTGTTGCTGTCAAAGAATTCGATTTTGGTTGGAATCAGAAGATAGTCTTCTTTTGGTTTTTTTGCGTGGGGAACGTTCGTGTAGATTGCGACCCCCGGTTCTATGTGTAGCGTTAGTGCAATCGCTGATTTACCTGTTGCATCCAAGGCGGTCTTGCTGGCGCTAACGCGAACTGGTTGTGGTTCTTGCTCTTTTTTCTGAGGGGGCTTCTGCGTGGAGGGGGCTTGGGTGAACCCATACAGGCAAGGTAAGAAAGTGAAAACGACTAGAAACACGATCAGGCGGATAGGATGGCTCATTTGTTTTACTCTTCAGTCGCAAGGATAGTTTGATAATGAAGGATTTAGGGAACACTAATTTTCACTAATCGACACTAATCATTTCTGTGGGCGTCGCCCGCTTCGCGGCTAAAGTCTCTGCGCGAGACTTTTGCTTACCATGAAGGCAGGGTAGCCGATTTGAACAAATATTGCCAGTTCTTTGTTATTGGCTTGTTGCAAGCTTGTTACGTGCGGCATTCGAACGACATGTAACAACAAGAAAATCGCAGCGTGGAATTTCTCACGCAAAGGCGCGAAGGCGCAAAGATTGTTAATTTATTGACTTTGCGCCTTCGCGCCTTTGCGTGAGGCTTTTTTTCAGACTTTCTGTACACGCGGTTTCTCACAAAATCCAGATTGGTGGCGTTCACTGAGAAGTCTCCTAGTTGAAATGGAGCAGGTTCGAGACTGTGTGTTGGATTAGTGTTGGTTAGAGCGGATTAGTGTT
>CAZORR010000213.1:0-5157 GCA_964582115.1 uncultured Pirellulaceae bacterium | reverse complement strand
GTGCCGTATTGCCATTTGGATTCTACGTCTGTCATAATGCAGACGTAATCATGTTGAGGCAATTCAGACATCGCCCATCAGTGGTCCGTTTCGTTTTTGAGAAAGATCGGCGCTTTGAATGTTCCCCCACGCACCGGCTCGCTGCCCCAGTCTAATCACGACCAACTCGAATCTGAGTGGTCGTCCGCCAGTTCGACCGAACTGTACGGGATCGATCGCTGGGGGTTGGGGTACTTCGGCATCGCCAACAACGGCAATCTAACCTTTAAGCTCAACGCTGCCGCCGGTGCTCGCCCAATCGAAGTCACTGAAATCATCGATGGTCTCAAACAACGCGGCTTAGAAATGCCAGTCATGCTACGACTGGAAAACGTTGTCGACGATCGAATCAGCAAACTAAATCAGAGTTTCGCAAAAGCCATCGCTGATGCGGGATACCAAAACGTTTATCGCGGCGTGTTCCCGATCAAAGTCAATCAGCAAGCCCACATCATTGACAACATCGCCCACTTTGGCAAAAAGCACTCGCATGGTTTCGAAGTTGGCAGCAAAGCGGAATTGCTCGTTGCAATGTCGCACCTGGAATCCAAAGAGTGCTTGATCGTTTGCAATGGCTACAAGGACGAAGAATTCGTTGACTTGGGCTTTCAAGCGTTGCGTTTAGGTTTCAAGTGTTTCTTTGTCGCCGAAACCCCTAAAGAAATTCCGCTGATCATCGCCCGCTCCAAACACTGGGGCATCAAACCAATGATCGGCGTCCGAATTAAACTCGCCACACAAGTCGACGGGCACTGGGCATCTGACAGCGGCGACCGCAGCCTGTTCGGGCTTTCAACGGTTCAACTAATCGACATCGTCGATCAGTTACGCAGTTGTGGCATGCTGGACTGTTTGCAGTTGTTGCACTTCCATCTCGGATCACAGATCCCAAACATTCGCAACATCCGCGACGGCGTCACCGAAGCCTGTCGATTCTATTTGGATTTGATTGGTGAAGGCGCCCCGATGGGCTACTTGGATATCGGCGGAGGTTTGGCCGTCGACTACGATGGTTCCGGCAGCACGACCGAATCCAGTCGCAACTACGACGTAGACGAATACTGCATCGATATCGTCGAATCCATCATGGCCTCGCTTGGCCCCGAGGACGTCGACCACCCGGTTCTGATCACCGAATCTGGACGCTGGACCGTAGCGCCCGTTTCGGTACTGCTATTTAATGTTTTGGATGTGAACCGATTTTCTCCGCTGCCAATGCCAGAGACGATGCCAGAGCAACTGCATGAATCCGTGGTTTGCCTGTTGGACACATTGCAAGCAATCGATGCTCGCCGTCTACAAGAAAACTACAACGATGCGATCTACAATCTTGGCGAAGCACGAAAGGCGTTTCGTAGTGGCATCGTGTCGCTACGTGAAAGAGCACTCGCAGAAAACATCTGCTTGATGATCTTGCACAAAATCGCGGCCAAGGTCCCCGATCTGAACCGCGCTCCGCCGGCACTATTGAACTTGAGCGATGCACTGTCT
Source organism: uncultured Pirellulaceae bacterium (assembly GCA_964582115.1). GTDB lineage: Bacteria > Planctomycetota > Planctomycetia > Pirellulales > Pirellulaceae > Mariniblastus. Next base: position 3,627 of record CAZORR010000213.1, on the reverse strand, counting down.
GATATTTACTACGGCAACTTTAGTGTCTTTCAATCACTTCCCGACAGTTGGGCGATCGATCAAATTTTCCCCGTGATGCCAGTTCAACGCTTAAACGAAGAACCTACTCGAAACGCGATCATCGGTGATTTGACCTGTGACTGCGATGGGAAGCTAGACCGATTCGCGACCCTAGAAGCCGAATGCAAAACATTGAAACTGCACGAGATCCAACCGGACGAAGAGTACTGCATTGGTGTCTTCTTGACCGGTGCCTATCAAGAAACCCTCGGCGACTTGCACAACCTGTTTGGCGACGCAAATGTCGCCAGTGTCAGAGTCGACGATCAAGGCCAGTTACAGTTTGTTAACGAACTGGCTGGAGATAGCATCGGTGACGTGCTTAGCTACGTTGAATACTCTTCTGACGATATTTTGAAACGTTTTCAAGCTCGGGCAGAAACGGCCGTAAACGATAAAAGTATTTCAGACGCCCAGCGGCAGGAAATGGTGGCGATGTTCAACGAAAGTATGAGCGGCTACACCTATTTCGAAAATTAAAGCAGTCAAAACCTGTTTTAACAGGCAAAACAGCTCAAACAACGGTGAATTCGGGCAAAGCGTCCCTTCTTTTCGGCAAGTGCCTATAATATTAGCGATAGTGCTCCGATAAACCCTAATGATCACAGCCGAAATCCGTTGAATCTTTAAACCGTTTGCCCCACATCAATTTCAAACACCATGTCTGCTCCGACCAAACCAACCAATGCTCGGCGACCGGCTCCAGCCACAGGTAAAAGCCGAGTCACGCAGTACGTCGATCAACAGCTTGAAAAAACCCGACGACAAGTCAAATCGACGGACTTGATTGCGTCGATCTTGTTGTTGGCAGTGATGGTGATCGGATTTTTTTTATTGGCAGCCTTTCTTGATGCGTGGGTCGTTACGTTCACGCCATTGATGCGTTGGGCGGCGTTGTTGCTGCTGGTCACCGGATGCGTGGTCATGATGGTGTTTTCCATTTGGCCGCTGTTGACGAAACAGATCAATCCCGACTACGCAGCCAAAATGCTCGAGGACTCCAAGCCCGGTTTTCGCAACAGCGTTTTGAACTACGTCTGGTTTCGCAAAAAGCCGGACTCCATTCGCGGTGCCGTATTTGATGCCGTCGCTCGGCAAGCGGCCGTGGACTTGAATTCCGTTCCGGTTGATTCAAGCGTCGACCGGAGCAAGGTCATTCGGTTTGGATTTTGGTTGGTCGGAATGACTGCCGCATTCATCGCCTACTTCATGTTGTCGCCGAAAAATCCGTTGCAGACGCTCAACCGAGTTTTGCTTCCGTCGGCGGATCTTGCCAAACCCGCCGTTGTCACGATCGCTGACGTAACCCCCGGAAATACATCCGTCTTTTTTGGCGACCAAGTAGAAATTACGGCCAAGGTTTACGGCCCTCATTCCCCCGAACAAGTCCAATTGATTTACTCGACCAACGACGGTCGACAATCCGGGCAAGTCCGATTGATGCAGCCCGATCCAACCACACCTCGGCAGTACAAGCTTGACCTAACAGCAGACACGGGTGGCCTCCGCGAGTCACTGGAATACGAGATCGTTGCTCGCGACGGACAGAGTGGAAAGTTTGAAATCAAAGTCGCGCCTCGGCCTGCGATTACAATCGAATCGATTCAGATCGATCCACCCAAGTACACCAAACTCAAGTCTCAGACGACCCTGCAAGGTGCAATCGAAAGCGTCGAAGGAGCCAAAGTAACCATCAGTGCCACGGCGAACCTAGAAATCGACAACGCCACGATCGAACTACTAAACCAACTACCGACTCTCCCCAACGAAGATCAAAAATTCAAATTGGCGCGTGCTCCACTAAACATGGCAGTCGATTCTAAAAATGCCAAAGCCGTGTTCCAGTTGACATTAGATACCAATCGCGAAAAACCGATCGCGACCCACTATCGCCTTAATTTCAATAGCGTCGACGGAAACACCCCCGCCGTTCCCAACACCTACCCGATTCGAATCATTCCGGACCTCGCACCCGAACTCGAAATTCTCGCCCCAGTTTCCGCCGAATCCAAAGTCGCCACGAATGGAAGCTTAAACGTGACCGCCGCGGCCAACGACTTGGACTATGAAATCTCATTTGTTCGAATCCACATTGAGCATGGCGGAAACAAAGTACTGTCTGAAAAGTTGGTTTTGGACAATCAGGCCAACAACCGGCAGAAAGTACAAGCCCGATACCAAATCAAGCCAGAAGAAATTGGCTTGACCACTGGCGATCAAGCGATCTTTTACATCACCGCCGAGGACAACCGAACCAGCTACTTTAGTGACACCGACCCCGCCCCAAATGTAACTCGTAGTAAAAACTATAGCTTCACAGTAACGGAACCTAAGACTCCCGACGCTGATCAGCAAGACAAAAACCGAACCGAACCCAACACGGCACCACAAGACAACGAACCATCAGACGATCCTCAAGATCCGAAAGATGACGAATCGGATACGGGCCAACAGGACGATCATTCCGAAAAAACCCCTCAGGAATCGCGGGACACGTCTGAATCTGACGACACGCAGGGATCAAAAGGAAACGAGGAATCGAATCAACCGTCAGAAAAATCCCCATCGAACAATCAGGAGTCTGGAACGAAAGATCAAGACAACTTGCAACCTGACGAACAAAACCCTCGCAATTCCTCAGCGGAAGAATCTTCTGACGAAACCCCCTCTAAAGAAAACGGTGGTGGATCAACTGAAAACGAAAATCCTTCTGACGATAGCGACACATCGGCTTCGCCGCCCAACGAGGGCGCGACCGGAGGATCTGACCAACCCTCCGAAAATGAAACACCAGCGGGTGGCGGTGGTAGCGAAACAGACACCGATGGCGGCGATCCAAAAAACAAAAGCAATGACGCGAGTACTGGCCAGCGTCCTAGCGATTCAGACCCCAACGAAGATGCTGCCAACGCCAAATCCGGTAACAATCCGACCGGTAACAACACCGTCAATGATTCAGCGCAGGAAAAGAAAGATGACAATCTAACCGAAGGCGAAGAACAGCTTTCGTCAGACGCTTCAGAAGGGGAGAAGATCCGACGCCTTCAAGACTTGGTAGGCGATGATCCGGACGAACGAGAACAATCAGGTAATCCCGACCAGCCAAATGGTGCCCAAGATCCAGAGCGACCACCGAACAATCCGTCCAACAATCCTGAAAATCAAAACCAGAACCCGAACAAATCAGAGGATTCTCCAGGAACAGGAGAGGACGCAAACGGAACTGATCCCGGCGGACAAAACAACACCCCTGAAGGCCAACCAAACAGCCGTCCTCAAAATGATTCAGCCGAAGGCGGCCCACAGAAGCAAAACCCGTCCGGCCAAAGCAAAAGCGACCCATCTGGTTCATCCGAATCACCATCCAAGCCAAGTGGTCAGTCCCAAACCCCAGATGCTGGTCAGGCTCAATCCCAACAACCTGATTCTGGTCCCCCTAACGGCAAGTCAAATGACGACACACCTGGCGGTGAACAACCCAGTGGCGATCAACCCGGTGGCAAACAGCCAAGCGACTCAGGAAACCCAAGCGATTCGCCGTCAGGGCAGGGGACTCCTGGTGACCAG
>CAZORR010000212.1:0-5163 GCA_964582115.1 uncultured Pirellulaceae bacterium | reverse complement strand
TAGTGTCGATTAGGAGACTTCTCGGTGAACGGCACTGCAAGGTAATTTTAAAAAACCTCAACAACAAGAAAATCGCAGCGTGGAATTTCTCACGCAAAGGCGCGAAGGCGCAAAGATTGTTAATTCATTGACGTTGCGCCTTCGCGCCTTTGCGTGAGGCTTTTCTCCAGAATTTCTGCACACGCGGTTTCTTACAAAAGCCAGATCCGTGGTCTTCACCGAGAAGTCTCTCAATTAGTGAAAATTAGTGTTTCCCAAATCCGACATTACTCGAAAACCCTGACAAAGCTTCTATTTGAAAATTACTCTCCCAGCCAAGATCGCAGCGATTTTTCTTGCCGTTTGTTGGGGTCCTCTATAAAATCGAGACTCCAATCGAATTCGTTTTCGATAGCCGGGGTAACGTCGACTCGCAATAGCTGTCCGCGACGCGCCAGTAAAAACTCAATTGGATCACCGACTTCAAATTGCTCAAGCCGCTTCGACAGTTCTCCGTTTAAGCGAAAATCATTGACCGCAATCAACTCATCATCCGTTTGAATTCCCGCTTTGTAAGCCGGTGAATCTGGCGTCACCGAAGACACAATCACGCTCGGACCACTCGCCTTTTCGCCGATGCCCACCCATGGCTTAAGCTCCGGTTCGCTCTCTTGGACATCAGCCTCTTTAGCATCGACCATTTCCAGATCGTCTCCATCTTCGTATTGGTCTTCATCTTCGCCGTCATTCTCATCTTGGTTTTCGGCTTCACTTTTTTCATCAACAGACCCGACAACTTCGATTCCCAATGCACCGACTTGGCTAAAATCTAACTCGTCGGTCGAATCGATCGCCTTAGCAAACCACTCGTCCAGATTCTCACCAGCGACTTCGCTTGCCATATCGCGAAACTCCTGTTGCGTGTAACCGGATGTCGAATACTTCTCATACATTTTCCGCATCACACCGTCCAGACTCTGCTTGCCTTTGCTTACCGACCGGATTTTGGCATCCAAGAGGAACGCTGCAACGGTACCTTTGGCGTAATAACTGATTCGAGTGTTGTTTGAGTTTTCGTCAGGCCGATAGAACTTGATCCATGTATCAAACGACGCTTCTGTCAGGCTCTGAACCTTTCGGCCCGGGTGGTTTTGTACTTTTTCGACGGTTTTAGATAGTCGTTCTAGATATTCTTGACGAGTGATCAGTCCACCTCGCACTAGCGCCAAGTCTTCGTAATAACTAGTGACACCTTCAGCGACCCACAGACTACGCGTGTACATTTCGTTTTCGTAGTCGTAACGCAGCAGGCTCTTCGGACGCAACCTGCGAACGTTCCAAGTGTGGAAGAACTCATGACTCGCCAGGCTCAACCAGTCCTGGTATTTCTCTTGATCGCGAAAATTCCAGCGACTGGTCATGATCAAAGTGCAATTGTCATGTTCCAGACCCCCACCAGCTTCAGCGATCATGTTGATGAACAAGTATTTCTTGTACGGGACGTTGCCCCAGATTTCTTGTTGAGCCACCACCATTTTTTTCAAATCAGCCGCCGCGCGGACACCATCCCAATATCCAGACTCACCCACGTTGACCAATTGGTGAGGAACCCCATCGACATCAAACGGATAAACTTGAATATTGCCAGCGACGATCGGGTTGTCAACCAATTCGTCATAGCTGTTGGCCAAATACTCGTGCGGTCCATTGGCGTTGTCCAACGCACAAGCCGAGCGTTTCCATTGCTTGGGAAGGTTCAGCTTGACGGTATGTTTCTTTTGGCGACCATTCACGGGCGTGATAAAAGTCGGTGCTCCATTAATCATCGAAACGGATTTGCCAGTCCAGTTAGTCCGGACGGTCATTTCATTGCAGTACAAACGATACTTAAGCGTGATTGAATCGATGCCCTCAGTTTGTACCATCCAGCGGTTCTTACGGGTCTTTTTAAAATCGACCGGCTCGCCAGCTTGATCTGTAATCGACATCGAATCGATGTGCCGAGCGTACTCGCGGACCAGATAGGATCCGGGCGCCCAAGTCGCCATCATCAATTCAGTTTTAGGTTGACTGGTTTTAAATCGAGCCGTCACGTGCAAGTAGTGATTACGCGTTTCAGGAAAATCGATCTCATAGGCGATTGCTGGATCGTCAAGTACCGTCGGCGTGGCGGCCTGAACCGGTGCTAGGGAGAACGCTGCTACCAAAATAGTCACCATAGCCAATGCGATGGAACGGACGCGATACGTCGCCGACAGGAGATTTGAGTATTTAGCAAGTAGCATGTTTCGTTGACAATTCGTAGCTGAGGATTCAAGTTGCGCGATAAAGCGTTTTATAATGGTAACACGAACAAAAATTCGCGTGGAAACGGAAGCTCTAGACCGTGCATTTTTTGTTAGATCAGACTACGATATTCGGATAATTCCACTTTCATGGGCAGTTGCTGTGAAGTCAACTTGCTTACTTTCTCCTTGAATCCGACTATCGATGATGTCTGACAGCCAAAAATTTAGATCGGTCTTATTGTTTGGTCCTCCAGGAGCAGGCAAGGGCACGCAAGGGAAAGTGCTCGACGCAATCCCAGGATTCTTTCACATGTCCATTGGCGACGTGTTTCGGGGGATCGATAGTGATTCAGAAGTGGGGCAAGAGATTCGTACGTACACGACTGCCGGCAAGCTGGTCCCTGACACGGTCACGATTCGTATCTGGAAGGACGCACTCGATGGCTTCATTGCGTCGTCGAAGTACAATCCCGCCGAAGAGATTTTGATACTCGACGGCATCCCGCGAAACGTGGCTCAAACGGAACTGATCGCCCCGCACGTCGAAGTTTGCAAAGTCATTAACTTGGACTGTGCCGACGAAGACGAAATGGTCAAACGAATCCATCAACGAGCGGTCAATGAAAATCGTTCGGACGACACCAACAAAGATGTCATCCGTCAACGATTCGAAATTTACCGCCAGCAAACCCGTCCCGTGTTGGACCAATACCCCGCCGACAAAATCGCAGTCGCCCAAGCGATCGGCACACCAGCCGAAGTGCTCAGTCGCATTCTCGAAATAGCGATTCCAATTCAGAAAGACCACGTCCAGTAAATCAGCTGATTGGTTGGAACGCTTCGATGTGGCGAGTTGGCTATCGGGTAAAGGAGGGCAATTAAAAAAACGGAGCAGATTGATCTGTTCCGTTTCGGTTGCGAGCTGATAGCAATAAGTTGTTTTTGACTTGAACTCAAGCCTTCGTTTTTAGAATCGTCATCCGCCAGAAGAGCAAATCGGCTGGATCGGCCTTGCAACAGGAGCGTACAGGCTGGCAGGAGCGTATAGGCTGGCGGGAGCATGCATGATGGCAGGAGTATGGCTCATGGTTGGAGCATGGATAATGCCCGGTTGGTACTGAACAACAGGCGCGTAGGATGCAGGAACGGTTGGTGCAGGCACAGGTGGCGCAACCGAGGTGAACGGAACCGCAGACGCGGATGCAATAGACGGCGCGGGTGAAGCGACCAGTGTAGGTGCCTGTGAAACGATCACACCAGCTGCCGGAGTCTGAACTTGCGTGTTGTAATTTGGTTGAGAAGCCGAACCGGAACCAATGGCACTCGACTGGTACGCCCCGTTGGCGTTAGCTGACGGCAGTGATTGTACGGGGACCACAAGCGATGGTGTAGCTTGGGATTGGTAACCAATACTACCCGAGGAAGTGACGATCGATGGCGATTGAGGCTGAGATTCTATTTGAGTTTGCGTGGCGGCGAAGCTAATCGCGGCCAATGATGCACAGGCGGCAAAAAATAAGTTGTTTTGTAGCATAGGTGATTCTCGGAGGGACTGAAAGCGTCTGGCAGGTTGTTGCGTTTTGGCAACAACTGAGTCAAAAACGTTGATTCTTGAATTCAAACAAACTGAATTTCGTTCATTTCGACTCTTCAATCCCATAAGTTGCAAACACTATGCCAAAGGATAGATAGTTGTTTGTAGTAATGCCTTTAGGCTTTTCTCTCCGAAGTGATAACGAGGTGTTGGCGTGCACCCTCGTAGGATGGGCACTCTTGCTCGTTACCGCGAACCACTTGCCCAGTTACGCTACGCTCTCCATGAAAGTAGCGCTCTATCAATCTCGTTGACGCCGACCATTTCCTCGCCACATCAACTACACCTATGCCGTCAAAGCCCCAAATACCTCATAGGCTCGTGACAAAAGATCTTTAATTTCCTCGGGCTTGCTTCGCCGGTTCGGATTGTAAAAGAACAGCGTATCGCCGGAGGCCTCTAGCGAGATACCTTGATGAGCCTCGAAGTATTCCAAAGCAGCAGGAGTCAAGAAGTTGCGGATTGCTTCTTCATTATCGCCTTTGAGCACAAACATTTTGGAGAACGTCGGGTGCGAATCGAAATCAATATCCTGGAATCCCATCTTGCTGCCAACCCGCGACAAAAAGCCCTCGGGATGAATCGTCAAGCTCGGAATATTAAGCTGCGACGATTTGAGTGAAGCGATTGTCTGTACGTGATGACGAGTTTGCTTGCCAGATCCAGTGGTGAACTTGTAATCAAAAATTCGCAGCGTCACGTCTCCACTGTCTCCTTCGATCAAATTGCTAACACCGCGCCGTCGGCCTCGATTGAACAACTTGAAGTGCCCGTAGTGAGCCATGAAAGAATCGGCGGGTTGCTGGGTGAAGTTGAGGCCCATCGCTTCGGCTTCCTGTTCAAAGCCCTCGATTCGTTTTTTATTGGCGACGTAGCTCCAATACATCATCCCGCCAGCAAAGGCGAAGAAGGCAACAACAATTCCAACGACCAGCAAACCATCCATCATGATCCCTCGGTTAAATTCCTGCAGCTATTTTAAGCTCTTGTTTTTCGTCGCCGCTAAAAGCGTCAAGACCTCGCTTGAGCAACTTTCGTTTGTCCGTCCCAGGCTTATTCGTTCGCCGCGTCCAAATATTGGTTCCTAGCACAGGCCAGTCTAGGAATTCTCGCGCCAGCGTACAAGCTTTGCATATAACTTACCGCAATCAACTTCAGCGTCTGAATTTTCGGAAGAAACCGCGTGTGCGGAAAGTCTGGAGAAAAGCCTCACGCAAAGGCGCAAAGTCAATGAATTAACAATCTTTGCGCCTTTGCGAGAGAAATTCCACGCTGCGATTTTCTTGTTGCTAAATCGTAGCT
>CAZORR010000211.1:0-5193 GCA_964582115.1 uncultured Pirellulaceae bacterium | reverse complement strand
GGGCAATGGAAAAAGAGACTGGCGCACGAGGACTTCGTTCGATTCTCGAACAAGTCATGCTTGACATCATGTACGACCTACCCGACAAGCCGAAAGGCTCAAAGATCGTGATCGATGAAGAAATCGTGGACGAAGGGATTAATCCTCAATCCTTTAAAATGCCAACCACCAAAAGTGCCTAACCCGAAAGTCAACCAGCGAATTTAGATCTACCAACACTGCCCTTTTCCCTCTCTAAGAGATGCAACGTTGTATTGATCCAATCATCGCTGAGTGACTCAGAGTAACCGCACTTGAAGTGTACCAATTTTAAAAAGTAATTTTCAAAGGAACCATCGAACATCGCAGCATTTTAGCAAGTGAACCAGTGACGACCTTTACTTGCGGCAATGAACAGACCAGCCAAACACCACTTCCGGCCAATCTGATCAAAGCCAAAACTGAGGAGTTGATTCTGCGAGGTCACCCACGAATTACTTTTAGATTTTCAGCATCACCGTTTGATAATTTCGCGGTATCAAACAACCGAAGCTGAAAAGGCAACCAACTTAAAATCCCTGCCGAATGCGCGGCAGGGATTTTTTTGTGCGATTTAGAAACCCGATGTGTTAGCGAGGAAACCTAAACCTCACCGTCATCCATTTCATCATCTTCGGCCATCGCGTCTTCCGCTAACGCATTGCGATAATCCTCCAAAGCCTCGTTCATCAAACTGGCATTCTCCAACAACTGACCTCGCTGGTCCGCAGTTAGGATGGCAGTCTTGACCAATTCCGTTTCGTCCAATTTCTCTTCGCCATCTTTATCATAAGACCTGACAAACAAACTAACCGACAGATAGGCGTCTTCCATCTCTTCCCCTGGCACGCTGTGGACGCTGTACAGAACATACCGTTGACTGTCGATGGACTTAGGAATCGGAATCTCCAACAACTGTTCAACCGTCGTCGCAGATTTAATCTGCTCAACCATCTCATCACTGGAGACTGGTAACCGCATCGCTTCCTCGGTTTCATCGGCCCACAGCCCAAGTTTTTCGCTGTACGGTTCCTTCGCTGAACCGACTGGCATTACCCAAGCAAAAAACAACACGATCACCAACTCGATTACCCAAATCGAGTACATAAAAAAACCAGCCATCGGAGCACCATTACCACGACGGCCAATCACCATCCCTTCCTTAGCCCGCTCTTCAAAGTGCCCGAAGTAGGAAACCTGAGCGGTGATGGCCTCTCGAAAACCTTTTAGAATCGCTTCTCGATCACTTTCTGATTGCCCCTTGGGAATATCTCCTTCCCGAATCGCATAAGCAATCTCGTTATCAGCTACATCACCAACCCACAATCCATATTGCACGTAGTGTTTCGCTGCCAACCCAAACACACACAGTACCAACCCAATCAACATCGCCAGCAAAACACTCCGACAGTGTCCCATGTCAACGATCAAGGATCCCAAAAAACCAAGCGCTACCCCGAACGCTCCGGTCATCAAAACACTGATATAAATAAACGGGATGTAACGTAAACCGTATGCGTAAACAACGGCTAGCAGCGCGGTAACGACCAAGCCAATCAAAAAATAAATGAAGGTGGAGAACCCGAACCGACCCGATGGCTTATAAACCTCAAACATCCACTCCCCTTCCACTACAAATTTACAATTTGAAAAGTTGCCTACAAAAAAATCGCCAACGATGTTGCTCACAGCACCAAGAACGCTGTTTTGAATTCAACATAAACCGTAAACTATTCGCATGACACGATCAAACAATATATCACGCTGGCGACCAACTTGCAGACTAATGGCGATCGTTTTGTTAATGCTCAGTTGGCCCACCCAAACCACACTTGCATTGCAAACCGAATCTGCCGCGACTCAGTCCATCGCCCAAGCTCAATTGGAAGACCAAAAACTGCTCAACGGCCTTCGTGACCGCCGGTTCTTTGATCTAGCAGACGATTACTGCCAAAAATTGCTCGACTCGAATAACCTCCCCCCTCAGCGCCGGGTAACCCTAGTTGTTCACCAACTAAAAACCTTAACTGCCAAAGCCGTTTCCTCGTCAAGCGATCGTCGTGAAGAAGTTTGGCAACAAGTCGACGCCATCGCCAAAAAATTCCCTTCTTCATTTCGAGGCTCACGAGGGTTCCTAGTCCGCGCCCAACAAGCCCTTGCCACCACCGCGCAAGCCCGACTGATCCGACAAGAAATCGACGCTCGACTCGCCCAACCCAACGCACGATCAACCGCGATTTCCTTACTGCGTTCAGCCCAAGACGAACTTGACGACACCATCCGCGCCATCGACAAGGCGATCCCTCGATCCAAAACCGACGAAACGCCCACCGACCTATCAACGCCACAATTGCTGGCCTTGAAATCCAACCTCCAATTCCAATTCGCCGTATGCAACTTGGAACGCAGCCAACTGTACCCCGCCGACGACCAAGCCGACCGCAAAGACGCACTAAACCAAGCGTTAGAGCAAATCGCCAACGCCAATCGAACCACTGAAAAAGGCAAGACGCTGTGGTGGGAAGTCAAAATCGCTTCCATTAAATGTCTCCGCCTGCTCGGCCGACACAAAGAAGCCAATGCCGCATTGCAAACACTACCAACCAAGCTACTACCAACCGGTCTTAAACCACAATTGCGAATCGAACACCTGCAAGTGGCCTTAGCCAGCCAAGACCACCGACAAGTCGCAGCGTTGGTCGGCCAAGTTCTCCAAAAATCCCAACGACCACCCATCGAAGACATCGGCCTGGTTCAAGCGACCGCTTGGCTCGCACGCACTACGCCTCCCGGTCAATCGGTCGAATGGAAAAAAAGGGCGGCGTCGCTTGTCAAATCGATCAAATCATCCCACGGCCGCTACTGGGGACGTCGAGCAGAATTGTTGTTAGTTGAATCGATTCAAGAAAACGCCGCTACGAATCCCGATTCAATTTTGGTTTCACCCGGCACCGATCTTTTGATCCTATCCCAAGCCGCTCAAACCGCACTACAAGAAGAACGTTTCAAAGATGCCGTCAACGATTTTGCTAAAGCAATTTTACTAGCCAAACAGCAGAGCGACTTCGCATCGGTTTTGCGGTTGTCGATTCAGCAAGGCCAAGTGTTTGAAAAGCTTAACCAACCCGCAGACGCCGCCGACGCAATGATCGACGCTGCGAACATCAAACCCAATCTCGCCAATGCCGCCGCCGCCCACCTACGCGGCTGCTGGAACCTTTCGCAAACCATCACCGGCTCCGATTCAGAACAGCAAGCCCAGCGCTTTCAAAAGCGACTTCAACAACATATTGAAACATGGCCCGCCACCCCAACCGCCGAATCCGCCCTGCTCTGGCTTGGCGAACAGCACCATCAATCCCAAAGATATCGAACCGCCTTCGATACCTTCCTACGCATCCCCACCGACAGCAAACGCTTCCCACAAGCCGCCACCCAAGCCGCAGCGTCCGCAACGGGACTGCTTTTGAAACTCGAACAAACCAACCAGCCACTAAACATCATGACCGAACGCCTGCTCGGTCAACTACGCGACCTCGCAACCCAAGCCCCCAACCTCAAACCGATCACTGAACTACTCGCCGTCGACATAGACCTCCGATTTCGGTCACGTCTGCCCAGCCAAGACACACTAAGCGAAATCCTGCAAGATCAACCGATCGGCGACAGTCGTTCAGCCGAGCGTCTAGCTGAACTTCGTTTGGCCATCCAAACCATCAGCAAAATCAAAGACCCCGCCGCCTTTACACAACAGTTGGACCAAACAAAAAACAAACCAAGAGCCCAACAGCGGTTACACGGTTACTTGAACGCCATGCGAACTCGTGAAGACAGTTCCAACACCAATCGAACACTCGCGGCGGCCAACCTACAAGTTGCCCAACAAGCAGCCAACGATGCTCAACAAGCAAACCAAAACGAACTGGCAACCGCTTGGAAGTTACGCATGGTCGGACTGCAACAAACCATGAACCAGCACGAGCCAGCAATCGAAATACTGACCGAACTCATCAAAGCGTATCCACGCAAAGCGGATCTACAAATCCAACTCGCCCACGCCATGACCGCTGCCTACGGCAAGTCGGATCCTGAGAAACCAATCAATCAATGGCGACGCTTAGCATCTCGACTACGTCCCGAGAGCGAGAACTGGTTCCTAGCCAAATACAACGTAGCCGAACTACTACATCGTAGCGGCAAGCGCAGCGACGCCCTCAAGCTACTCAAGTACATCAAAGCCAACCCACCTGGCTGGGACAACTCTAAGCTCAAGCCCGACTTCGATTCGCTATTTCAAAAACTGAAGTAGTAAGTAGCTGGAGTCGCCGGACTTTGAGATGCGACTAACATCCACTGGCGGACTCACCAACTACAATACGACGTCCTCCTAGGACTCTAGAAAACCGCGGTCAACCCTTTGCCCTGTCGGCATGCAGACAATTGAGCGGTGTGGAAGCTAATATGAGTCACTAACAAGTGCGACATCAATCCGCCCTTGGTCATAATCGCTGGTTCCAACGGGTCGAAGCCATGACTCTCGTCAAGCAACTCTTTCGGAGCAGCTTTCGTCAATTCCAACAAACGTGCATAACCTTGCTCGATGTCTGTCATGATGTCCGCAAGGGTAAATGTTGGCGCATTTGGATCACCCGGTTTACTCCCAAGTCCATAAGCTGCAAACCAATCATCACCACAACCCGGTTCCGCACCTAATATTTTGCAACCGAGCTCCGCTGCGATACGAAGGTGCCCGAGTATCCACTGGGGTGTCTTTCCCGTCGAATCGGTTAGCGTCGTTAAATCGTCATCGTTCAGGTCAGCCGCAATTGTTTTTAAGTAGCCGATCGAAAAATTGACCAGCAATGTTTCTGATTCAAAAATGACTAAGTTCCTTGTTCTAACAGGCGTTTTTAAAATAGCAGTAAATAGATCGTTTTACTGTGAAAAGAATCTACATGAGATCTTAGCTTGGCAGGTCATCGCTGTGGTGACAAGCCAACCAGATCCCTAACGCATTCGACGATTCATAAAAAAGAACCATTTGGTTAAAAAGATCGCCAAACTACCAACCGATGGATGCACTGGATCACTGCATGGTCTTCTGCCTTCAAAAAACCTGCCAACGCAAATAAACGAAAAACGCCAACAATTCTTCGTCTTTGTTTTGCACTTCAA
>CAZORR010000210.1:0-5214 GCA_964582115.1 uncultured Pirellulaceae bacterium | reverse complement strand
TCTGGCGAACCCAGCTACGGTAAAACTCAGCCTGAGCAGCCATTCCACTAGCGTCTGCCGTTAGTTGCCTTCAGGAATTGACGGCGATTGCTGTAGAGTTGGCATGCTCATGAAATCGCAAGCCTGCCCAAGAAGCTCAAACGGACAACCACAGACATCGGCGCCGTAAAGTTCTACTTCGAACGGACCACGATAACCCAACGCATTGAGTTGCAACAGCCAATATTCAATTCGAATATCGCCATCGCCTAACGGCAATCGAAAACTCTTTCGCTCATTACCCGACTGCTGCTGCAAGTCCCATGAGCGGCGAGTACGATCGGCCAACTGAACCAATTTGACACGATCGACATACTCAGGTAACCGATCAAAAGCAACTGCATCCATGCCCACATGGTACAAATCCAACGCTATTCCCAAACTCGGGTTAGCGCCCAGCAAATCAATTGTTTCGTCGATCGTTTGCTGAAATGTAAACGGTGAAAACGGCTGATCAAGCACCGGTTCGACGACCAACTGAACATCGCGAGAGGCCGCATATGGCAAAATCTCATCCAGCACCGACTGAAACACTTTCGAAATGTGTGTTTTCAGATGACCGTTCAACGCCCCTGGATGGATTAACAAACAATTCGCATTCAACTGAGCTGCTAAGTCGATCGCGTTAAACGTATCTTCGACTGAATCAGCAAGCCCGCAACCATCGCCAGTGAAACCGCCAGCAAAGTGCAGCGACGACACAGCCAAGCTTGACTCATGAATCAGATCAACGGCTTTGCTAACCCCGTAGTCTTCAATCTTTTGACGCCACACGCCAATCGATTCGAAACCTAAACTGCGATAACCAACTAGATCTTCTTCAAGAGACCAAGAGCGTGAAGAGAACTGACAGGCTGAAATCTGTCGCAGTTGTCGAGACCGCATGCTGACTTCCGTTGGTTAAACTTAACGGCGTGGAGACCATCTAGGAGGAACAAGACGCAAAGTATGTTGGTTGCAATCAAAAAAGTAAAGCTAGATCTAAAAAAAAACAATTTCACCACCATGAGACTGATAGCAACCATCTATTTTTTTTTAGAATGGCAATTGACTTAGATGCAAAGTGCCTACCAAATATCTGAGCAACTAAATCGACTTACGGCCAACGCCTAAAATCCAAGCGTGAACATTCTGCTTTCTATAAACACTAGTGTCTAACGACATCAACCATCAGACCGCAGTCTCAACTACCTGTCGTGGATGTCGATGATCAATTCAGCCTATTACTTATGCAACGTGGCGTTCTTGCAAATCAAGCGGCTGTACTATTGCTTCACGCCGTAACTGTCTATCGGCCACCAGTTCACAGACATCAACCACTTTTTCTGCGTAATCATCAAACTGGTATTTCTGTTGCACCCGCTGGAGCGCGCACGCGCGAATTCCAACCGTCACCTCGGGCTGGTCTCGCATCAATTTAATCGTCGCCGTCACTTGTCCATAATCCGCGTATGGCAACACAAAACCAGCACCATTACCAATCGCATCTGGAGCGCCACCGGCATCCGCGAATGCGATCACAGGCAAACTCGCAGCCATTGCTTCGTGAATTACACACGGAAACGGATCCACTCGCGACGCCATCAAAAAGCAATCAGCCCCAACAAAATATCGCTCCACATTTGACCGTTCGCCAATGAAATGGACAAAATCTTTGGCTGATGTTTTTTCCAAATCAAGTTTCAAATAGTGATGCAACGAATGCAACCATCGAGGGCCTTCACCGACCCATACAAAATGAATCGGACGGTCAGTCTTCTGTGCCTCACAGACTTGGCGCGCGATATTGACAAAGTGATCGACGCCCTTCCTAAGATCCAACGTCCCACAACCAAGCACCACAAATGCTTCGTTAGGTAGGTTTAGCTCGTCGCGCAGACTAGCCCGAGCCTCTTCGCGACAAATTTGCGTCCCAAACCCAGGCGTCAACAGCCCCTGTGGCAACACAATGGTTTTATCATCTGGCAGCGGCGTCAATTGATTGGCCGCGTTTCGAACGAATTCAATCGGAAAAACAACTTTTTTCGAAACCGAATACACATGCTGGTAGGCAGCTGCATCGTAACCCGACGGCAGCTCATGAACCAACGACACGCAAGGCACGCCCAACGCATCCAGTTCTTCGGTGATAAACCGCGACTCCATACTATTGCAAACGGCCAACATCGGAACTTGGCCTCGATAACGCCCCGCAAAACTACGAACACGCTTTCGAATTCCTTCGCGATTGTTGTTGGTCATATTCAGGCAATCGACCACCGAATGAGCCTGAAAATCCTTCGCCAAATGACCACCGCTGAGCAAAATTGATTCGCAGGCCACGTCGCATTTTTCCGCGAAATGGCTCAACAAATTCAAAACAATCTTAGGCGCGCCAGTCCGTGTCGCTTCATGAGACACGAATACAACACGCGGTTTGGCAGGGCCTTCGTTCTTGTTCCGCTTAAAGGACTTTTTAAAAATCCTCATTATGTAATCCGTTAATACTCAATAGGCCCTATCGATACATTGATAGGGTTTAAAAGAAAAATCCCAACCTGCGCAATCACGACTTTCAGGAGACTATCAGCCTCTCAAATGCAACGATAGGCCAACGAATTACTTCGGCCACCAGACGCTAGCAGCATCCACCACCGCCACCGCTACGACCGCCTAAACAAATAAAAACGCTCGATTCACTCGGAGTCTGGCATTTTCTACATGATGTGCTCGTAGCAACGCCTTCAGGCTAATCCCTCCGAAGCGAACTCGCTTATCCCTGCTAAAACGGATACTAAAAACAGTTCCGCTAATGCAACGAACCACCGGTCCGATTAAATGTCACGCTCTCAGCGTTTACAGGGTGATCCGGCATCTTCCAATCAGACGATTTGTCGAAAATTGGAAACCTGTAGATGGAGGTCACTTATTTCGGCGCACAAAACTCTCCTCATGCTTTTTGTGCGAGACATCTTTGTGCCAGATCTAGGCAGCCCGAGAAAACAATTGCTGGAACTGCTTCGATCCAACGGCTGCCCCATCAACGCCACTGTCGTGAACGACTTCACCCAACTCCATCACAATCACTCGATCCGCCAACTTTAACGACGATGGACGGTGAGTCACGATGAACGTCGTTCGAGACTTAATGAACTCTCGTAACGACTCCAAAATCTGACCTTCAGAATGCCCGTCAATCTGACTGGTCGCCTCATCTAAAATCAGAATTTTTGGATTCGACAAAACCGCTCTCGCCAACGCAACTCGCTGCCGCTGGCCCGCCGACAACGACGTACCATCGTCACCAACATCAGTCTGATAACCATCGGCCAAACTATCAACGAAACGATCCACATGGGCCACCTTTATCGCAGCCAGCACATCGGCATCGCTCGCATTCGCCCGGCCATAACTCACGTTATCCCACAAGGTTCCATTAAATAAAACGGAATCCTGAGTCACCCAAGCCATTTGTTTCCGGACTTGCTTCGGGGGCATTTGTCGAACATCGTGCCCATCAATCAACACCCGACCATTATGCGGATCATAGAATCGAGCCAACAAATTCATCAACGTCGACTTACCGCTACCGTTGCCACCAACGATCGCCACGGTTTGACCAAATGGAATTTGCAAGTCAATCTTTTTTAAGACTGGCTGCCGAGGCAAATACGCGAAGAACACATTTTGAAATTCGATTGCCTGACGATGGTCTGGTACCGCAATCGGATTCTCCGGAGCCCGTACGTCGGGCAGTGGATCGAACGAACGATACAAATTATCGCAAGCCGTACCACCGCGAACAAGCGCATTGACAATCCCACTCATCTTTCGCGCTGGATCCGCAGCGCCCGCCAACATCGAGTAAAACAACAGTAACATCGTGGGGGAAATCGGACTGTCACTAACTCGAATATATCCAAACAAATGAGTTTCTCGATTCAGAACCAGGTACGCACCCACCAACATCGATAACGAAATCGAAAGGATACTCAGCACCTCCGTAACCGGTCGCAACAACGAATCATACAACGCAATACGAATTTGCATGTCGTACAACGTCCGAGCATTCTTCTTAAAACGATGGCGTTCGGTACGCTCTCGATTAAAAATCCTGACCGTCTTCACAGCTTTAAACGTTTCGATCAACGTCCGAAACACCTCGCCAATTCCAGCCATCTCGACCTGCGTAGAATTTTTCATCCGCCGCGAAACCGAGTGAATCAAAAAAGCCCCCGCCGGAACAATGATCAACGAAATCAACAACAGCGGCGTCGAAATCATTGCGGCGCAAACCAAACAACTAATCATCTTTAGCGGTTCACGAAAACACTTGCCGTAAAACATTCGCAAGCCACTACTGATCAGAATCATGTTGTGCGACAACTGGGTCATCATATTTGACATACCAATGTCGTCGATTCGGCGCTGGTCCAGCTCTAACGCCTTGCGATAAAAAATACGACGCATGTCATAAACCGTTCGCTCTGCCACGCGCGCGTCCAAGATCGCACTAACCACCAACAAAACGCCTTTGATGCAGGTAACGACCAATAGCCAACCAAGGGCATAGCACAACGTTTGAAACGGTGATTCTGGCGCATACTTTGCGACGTAAGGCTGAACCTCACCGAACCATTCCAACGACTTCGTTTCCGCCCGAATACGGTCCTGCTTCAACTCGATTCGATTCGAGATAACTGGATCGTTGGTTTGTGCGAAATCCGCTTTTAGGTCAGCGACTTCTACCTCTAGCGACTCCAAGTTGGCTTGGCTGGTTTTGAGACTCTTGTCAACCCAAGTGATCGCGGTTTCATCTTCTAGCACGATTTTGACGATTGGAAAAACCGTCGTGATACTCGCGCTCCAGATAATAGCGATCAGAAAACTACAAACGAACGCACCGGCGATCGACCACTTGTATTTCAGCGACTGCTTAATAGCTCGCAAAAATGGTTTCATGGGCAGTCGATAATTTTGAACAGCAGGCAGAGCAGGAACCTATTTAAAATCGAACTGGCAGCGCTATGTTCCCAAATGTTATTGGGAAAATCACTTATTCCATTCAATCCGCATGACCTCACCGCGAATCGATTGGCAACAAAATCTTGTGCTCGGATGACCCCTACCAACCAAATCACCCGATCAATGAGCAACACGTTCAGACGCCAACATTGGTGCAGGACAAGGCCTAGC
>CAZORR010000209.1:0-5245 GCA_964582115.1 uncultured Pirellulaceae bacterium | reverse complement strand
GCGCCTTTAAACAACTCGCACAACCCAAATTCAAAGATAATAAAGCGACAAGCTCATTCGGTGCCGGCGTTGGCTGAAGTCGCCGATCAAACGGATGCTCAATCAGATCACGATTGCTCGTTCTGTAAGTTTTTCAAGTATCTAAGTGTTATCTCCACTGCTTCACCAGCGTGGATTTCTCAACAGTCGGTCGATCTCGTTGCGATGAGACATGACGGGCTGCTTTCTGATAACTCTATTTCTAGCCGCGCCCGTGGGCCTCCGGCACTGAGCTAAGCGTTTATTCCTTGATAGGTTCCTAGTCCGCCATTTTCAATGTGTGCGGACATCATGTCGGTTGGCGAAACTTCCCATTCAGTTCGCATCGACTAGGAACGTTGTAATTTGGATGACCTAACTGAATGCTGGATTGATTGTTGTTTCAGAGTTCCAGCTTCAACAGGGTTGTTCAACTACCTTCACCGACCCGTTTGTCGTGGTCGATGGGTGTCTGTGAATCAATTACTATCTCACGAAATGTGAAAAGGTGTTTAAAATGAGTGCCAAAGGACGGATCGAATCTGGCTTCACTCTTGTTGAATTGTTGGTCGTGATAGCCATCATCGGAATCTTGATTGCGATGCTGCTTCCCGCAGTCCAGCAAGTTCGAGAAGCCGCTCGTCGCACCCAGTGTGCGAACAACATGCGGCAAATTGGACTTGCAGTTCACACCTACGAGTCCTCTTTCGGTCGCTTTCCTATAAACCAAGTCGGTCCAGGAGCGTCAGACGGAGCAGGAGGGTTCGAAGCCGGCTATTACAGTTGGCTTGTTCCGATGTTGCCATTTGTGGAGCAAGAGAACTTGCATTCGAGCTTTGATCTTCGCATCAACAATGGTGATGACGACGGTTTTCAGATCAGTGACACTCATCCCAACGCTGTTGCAGCCGCGACAGCGGTCCCTCTGTTTCTTTGTCCTTCGGATTTTCCGTCGGCTGACAACACCATCATGGGTTCAGCCAATCCAGCATCCAGCAGTTATGCCGGAAACGTAGGTTGGCCGTCGCCCTCAACTGGACTCCAAGGCAATCATCCTGCTGATACATTCAGCGGGGTTATTCCGCTTGAGAAACCAGATGGTTCTGTTGCTTGGCATGGCGGTTCACGTTTTGGATTTGAAGACATCTCAGACGGAAGCTCAAACACTGCGATGATTTCGGAACGCTTGATTCAAACGGCACTTAGTCGCGACGATATTGAAGCGAATCATTCAAGGATTTTTGCTCGGCACATCACACCGCGTCGCCAGGAATCACTTCCGATCATTGTTGCCCGGTTAGAGGTATTTACCGAGATTTCACGACATAATACCGAGTTGGCACATGTTGGCAGATCGTGGAGTTCAGGCTCCCCGCATGCAGCATCAGTGTATGGTCATCTCCATTCACCCAACGCGGGAATTGTTTCGTTCTACTCCGGATACACTCAAACCGGGGATTTATTTACGAGCTCCAGTAGTGAACATCCTGGTGGAGTTAACCTTGTCCTCGCCGATGGTTCGGTCTCTTTCGTTTCCGACGACGTCGATCAGGCCGCTTGGTGGGCCTTGGGAGCTCGCAATGATGGAAGTACTCAAACTCTGAACAACTAGATTTTACACTATTAATTTTTGGAGATTTTAGATATGAAGAAGTTCTTGTTGGCGGCTCTTGTCGCTGCGTTTTTGCCAACCGTTAGTTTTGGCCAAGAGATAGAAGATATTGACATCGAAATTGGTTTCGATGATTTCAATGATCCAACTGAGATTGAGATTGAAACCCCATTCCCTCGGTTTAATAACGCTGGAGTAGGAATCGCCGATGGCGAGTTTACAGAACTTTTTGGTGAGCTAGGAACTGACAATCCTGGCTTCATCACGCCTGCCACTGAGGGCGAGGAGGCAAGATTTAATCCCGGGGACGCAATTAGTCTTGCCTTTATTGATTCCACCAGCAGTGGTGGCCAAGGCTTTGTTACCTTTTTCAACCCAACCACTGGTGCTCTTGAGGCGAGTACTAGCTCGATCACGATCGCAAACCAAGACGATGTCGATACTACTATCGATGGAGAGGCGCTAATTGGGGAAAATTCCTTGTTAATCTCCGTGGCATCAGATGGATTCCTACTTAGCAATATCCCTGGCGCTCCTGCTTCTGAAAACGAGGTTTTGGGACTTGGCGAGATTCACAACCACCTCTCTTTCGCTCTTGAAGGGAATACTCCGGGGGCTTTTGGCCTTTTCGTTCAGTTCGAGGCTGACACGGATGGTGATGGAGTTGCAAACTTTGATTCAGACGAGTTTTTCCTAGTCTTCAACAGTGGCTTGGATGATGCTGGATTTGCAACAGCACTGGCAGCTTTTGAGGCTACCGGCGTTGCCGTTCCAGAACCTTCGTCGTGCATCGCGATGGGTGCCATTGGGGCCGGCATTTTGACTCGCCGCCGCAGAAGGATCTAAGTCCAGTGTTCCAACTAGGATCGCTTGCGTAATTTCTAATCAACTCTGCCGTATGGCAGAGTTGGTTTTTTTTGTTTCTGACCTGGGAATTCTGATGCTGCGTCTGCTTTTTATCGCACTGGCGTTTTTGAGTGGCTCAGTTGCCCTATCGCACGAACTCCTTTGGACCCGCCGACTGGTCGATCTACTGGGCGCAACCGAATCAGTCACCGGTCGCGTGCTAGGATTGTTCTTCCTTGGTTTGTCGTTGGGCGGTTGGTTGGCCACGCGATGGTCAAAATCCAACGGAAATTCGGCGATCCGTTTGGGAATCGCAGAGATCTCGATCGCCATCCTTTCGCTGCCCGCTATTTTTCTACCGGCTTGGGCCGATGGATTGGTTTCGACTCTAGGAACCGATCTGCTGGTCTCGTGGCAAGGCGATGCCATCAAAGCCCTGCTTGCCGCCGCCGTTGTCTTGCCGCCATCGATCGCGATGGGAACAACCATGCCGATGTTTATTCGGGTGATTACCGATTTGGGCGGAACCATTCGCAGCGGTGGAATCTGGATCTACTCCCTCAACATGCTCGGCGGCGTGTTTGGCCTCTGGCTGGTGTCGATCATCCTGCTGGAACTTGCCGGCGTTCGCGGGGCAATGCTCTGCGCCATCGCGGGGAACCTGTTGATCGGTCTGACATCGTTTGGGCTTTCCAGTCGCGTACGAAATACCTCCGCTGACGAGACCACAGAAGAATTAGCAAAAGAAACGGCAACAGCAAATCCACAAGAGCTTGTCCCCGACACCGTGGCGGGATCGGCAGACGGGATCCGCAATTTCAAGCACATTTTTGTATTGGCTTTCGCATCGGGCGCCGCAGTCCTAGGAACCGAAGTTCTGATTCTACGACTTCTCGCGCTGGTAGCGCCGTCTTCAATTCAAACGACCAGTGCTTTACTGGCCAATGTTATTTTGTTCCTCGCCATGGGATCGATCGCTGTGGCACTCTTCAATCGGTTTCGCATCTCCAGCCAAACGCAGCTGATTATGGGCGCGGTGGGCGCGTCATTGTTTTGCCTCCTCTGCCCACTCATCCTTTCCAAAATAACTCATCAGTTGATTTCCCTTCGCTACTTGGTGGCGTTGAACCAGCATACCATCGCCTCCCTCGGGCAATATTGGTGGTTGCTATTCATGATCATTGCCTGCTCTTCAGGTGCAGCGATGTTCTTCTTCGGACTTGTCTTTCCATCCATCATGTCGCTTCACTCAAAACACGACCCTCAGGGACGGTCCATTGGCCTCGTGTTGGCGATCAATGGTGTCGGCGGCTTGCTGGGAGCCGAACTTGCCAATTCGCTGCTGGTACTTCAAATCGGAATCTATCAAGGATTTGTGATTTTCGCGGTCGCAACAGTGGCGCTCACGATCGCGTTCTGCCTTTACGCAAATCAAAAAATGGCTGCCGTGGCCACGATGTTCGGCATTGTTTTAACTGTCGCGTTGAGCCTAGAGTCGTATCAGGAACTGCGATACCTGAGCCCAAACACGACCAAGAAATTGAAAATTGAGAAAACCTATTTTGGTCGAGACGGAGTCCTGATGGTACTTGATGAGTTGGTCAAAAGAAAACCAGTCTCTCGCCGTATCCTGATGAATAATCAGTACACCCTAGGCAGTACGGGCGCCGCAGCTGAAGCGATAGAACGAAGGCAACTGCTACTTCCTTGGCTGTTACACACTCAATCCGAAAACGTTTGTTGTCTTGGTTTTGCCACCGGCATCTCAGCCAGCGGCCTAGAGGCACTTGAATCTCCACCTAGCGTGACGTCCATTGAGCTATCAGAAAAAGTCCTTGAAATTGCTCGCGAACATTTTAGCGAGCAGCATCAATCGTTTTTCGAACGACCCGGAAACCAAGTTCTGGTTGAAGATGCACGCACTTACATGGCCTGTGCCAATAGTGAATATGACTTGATTGTGGCGGACTTGTTTCGACCCTACGGGGCGGGAGAGTCTCGACTGTTTTCGCTGGAGCATTTCCAGAACGTGAAACGAGCGCTTCGCCCTGACGGACTTTTCTGCCAGTGGTTACCCGCCCATCAGTTGAACAAAGCACAATTCGAAACGATCGCCAATACGTTTCAACAAGTGTTCCCTCACACCTTAGTGATCAACGGAGGCAAATCATCTCGCACACCGACGATTGGGCTTTGTGGATGGCAAAGTGATAAACGCTGGGAGACAGAGGAGCTTGTCAAAATAATTAGAGCAATCCCAAAACAGAAAGGCATTTCTGACCCCCAGTTACTGACCGCACAGTTTCTAATCGTAGGAGAACTCAATAAAGAAGCGTTTTCTTCGTCGCCAATCAACACTCTTGATAATGCTCTATTGGAAATTGATGCCGGGAAATTTTGGGTCACCAAAGACCTTCGCGCCGGGCGACCGGCTGACAATTTTGAAAATGGATTTTTGAATGCTGACAATTGGAAGCGCTTCACACTGCACTTGCACCAAAATACCAGGCCTGTCTTAAATCCCATCTATCGCAAGGAATACATCAAATTACTGCGGTAAGCCAAACGTTCGATTTCAATGTAAAGGCATTACTACGAACACATCACGTAAAAAAATGCCGGGCTCTGAGTGTTGGGCTTACAAATTCAATGACGACCGGCCCGAAACGACCGGAAGCAGGCCTGAGCCATTATCGCTGCCACCCTACAACCATCGGCGAGTCGAACCTTTAAACTTCAAATACTCTTCGCCAAAGTATTTTTCTAAGT
>CAZORR010000208.1:0-5245 GCA_964582115.1 uncultured Pirellulaceae bacterium | reverse complement strand
ATCGTTGACCTTGCCGCCCAACAAGGCGGCAATTGTGAGTTGACTCGGCCAGACGAAAAATCAGTCGCCCACGATGTTTCGATCATCGGCTACACCGACCTACCAAGTCGCTTGCCGACCCAATCGTCCAATTTGTACGCCAACAACATCGTCAATTTACTGACTGACATGACGCCGGAAAAGGACGGCAAGCTAACGGTCGATCTGGAAGACGTCGTCGTCCGCCATGCCACCGTGACTCATCAAAGTGAAGTGCTTTTTCCCGCACCCAAGATTGAGATGCCGGCCCCGAAGCCAAATAAACCAGCCACTTCGGCGTCAACCGAAACCGCCGCTGCCAACACTGGCAAACCGATCTCTCAAACCGCTCATTGGATTTGGACCGCAGTGGCGGCGGTGGCAGCAACATGCCTGCTGTGGTTACTCGGGAATTACGCGCCGCCAGATTTCGTGGGGCACCTGACGGTTTTTGTACTGGCATGTTTTGTCGGCTGGCAACTGGTGTGGAACGTGACGCCCGCATTGCACACGCCACTGATGAGTGTCACCAATGCAATCAGCGGGATCATTGTGATCGGCGGGATTTTGCAAATCGGATCACCGCTAACGGCTACGAAGTGGCTGGCGGCGCTAGCCGTGTTGGTGTCAACGATTAATATCGCCGGAGGATTTCTGGTGACACATCGCATGTTAAGTATGTTTAGAAAGCGGGCGTAATCAGTGCAAACTGCAACACAACTCGTTTGGCTGGTCGCCGCGGTCTGTTTTATTTTTAGCTTGGGTGGACTGAGCCAACATGAAACTGCCAGACGCGGTAATTGGTTGGGCATCATCGGAATTTTATTAGCGATCGGCGCGACGTTCTTTGGAGGCATCCAGCCAGGGTTTGCATTGTTGATCGCCGTGCTAGTAATCGGTAGTGCAGTCGGTGGGTACTTGGCAACCACCGTTCAAATGACCGCAATGCCACAACTGGTGGCAATCTTGCATAGCTTCGTTGGTTTGGCAGCCGTGTTTGTCGGGCTGAGCGTATTTCTGTCTGGCGATACGGATCATCATGTGCTCAGCCATGAATCGATCGCTGCCAACACGGCAGATTTAGACACCACGAATTTAGATGCAACCAACCCTGAAATTTCGACGACGCCCACTTGGCATGCCCACGACTTAATCCATCGGATCGAAATCTTCCTTGGCCTGTTTATCGGCGGGTTAACGTTTACCGGAAGCGTGATCGCGTACGGAAAACTGGACGGAAAAATCGCTTCCAAACCTTTGATGATTCCAGCTCGACACTGGATCAACGGCGCGATGTTGTTGGTTTGTTTGTTGTTGGGCTGGTGGTTCATCGCAACGGCTTCCTTTGGCGGGATGCTAGCGGCGACGCTGTTAATGTTATTAATTTCGTTTGTCTTTGGGGCTCATCTGGTGATGGCAATCGGCGGGGCAGACATGCCCGTCGTCGTTTCGATGCTCAACAGCTACAGCGGATGGGCCGCCGCAGCCACCGGGTTCATGTTGTCCAATGACCTGCTGATCATTACAGGTGCTTTGGTCGGTAGTAGCGGTGCGATTTTGAGCTACATCATGTGCCACGCGATGAACCGTAGTTTTATCAGCGTGATTCTGGGCGGTTTTGGCGCAGCTCCGGTGGCCTCAGGTGGAACCAGAGAAAACACAGAAAACTTGACTCACAATCCAACCTACGTCGGTGAAGTCGTATCGATGCTGGAAGAAGCCAAGCAAGTGGTCATCATCCCAGGCTACGGCATGGCAGTGGCGCAGGCTCAACATCCGATTCGTGAGATCGTCGAGCGACTGCAAAAGAACGGGACGATGGTTCGGTTTGCCATTCATCCGGTCGCTGGGCGTTTACCGGGGCACATGAATGTGTTGCTGGCAGAGGCTCGATTGCCGTACGATTTGGTTTTAGAGATGGACGAAATCAACGAAGACTTCCCGGAGACGGATGTGGTGCTGGTGATTGGTGCCAACGACATCGTGAACCCTGGGGCTCAAACAGATACCTCCAGCCCAATTTATGGGATGCCGGTTCTGGAAGCTTGGAAAGCCAAGGAAGTGGTCGTGTTCAAACGATCGATGGGCGCGGGTTATTCAGGAGCCGACAATCCGTTGTTCTACCTAGACAATACCCAAATGTTGCTTGGCGATGCCAAGGCCAGTGCCGATGACATTCTGGCCAAGATGCGATCATGAGACGAAGTGTTGCGATCAAGGGGGCCACACCTGCATTTTTGCGTTGGGCGATTTGGCATCCGTGCGAGTTGCGGCCATTGGATCCCTATCGCTTTGCCGATCAAACGTTCCGTAAGTTACGAGGCATGCGCGAGCTTTCGATTGCGAAGATTGAAAACCGTTGTGACGATGATTTCTGTTTTCACCCAGAGGCTTTTGCCGAAACTGCGCCAGTTGTCGATCAAGTACGAGGATTCCAACGCGAAGAAATCGCGGCTGTGTTTGGTGGGGAAGAACCAGTATTCAGTAGTTGCCTAAACTGCCCAGCGAATGCACTGGGCTCGCAAATCGACGGCGTGGCGGCGGGTTGTTTCGGTTTCATGTCGACGACAGAATTTGATTTGCAACGCGTGTTGTCTGGATACTCGCAACCACAAGCCGTTGACTTCGATTTAGTTCAACACGTGCAAACCGCGGCGGAGCAAGCGGGAGTGGATTTGGAGTTAGACAAATGGTTTGGGCCGGGAAAGATCGTTTGGCATCGTTTGTGGAAACCTAAGATCTTGTCAGTGAAACAACTGGTCGTGATCGAAAAGATTTTCACTGCAGTAATTGAATCAAACGATGAGGCAGCCGTACCCAATCATGTTTTGGATTTCAGCCAAGCGGTAACGGCATGCTTATCCCACAAGATGCCGTTGCATGTGGAATTGGTACCGTCTGGTTTTGCAGATAATGAGACCTGGAAGCTGAACACTGCTTGTCCAGATTGCCACTGGGAACCCAAACAAGTGAAGAAGCTACAGAAGTGCCACGGTTGCGATCGAATCGGCGGCATGGCTGGAGGCCAAAAGTTCCGCGTTCTGGGCTTGCGTCCTTATTCGGTATTAGCCGGGATCGTCGGCACGCAACGAGTCACCGAAGCGCTAGCGCAACTGCGTGGGCGATAGTCGCCTTTCACTCGGTGAAAGCAGCGTTACCCTCGATGATGAAGCTTCTCAAAGAGACGAACATCAAATCAACAACGGAGCTTTTATTAGACCTCACCCAAAGGCGCGAAGAACCATTCGTACAAGCTCTTTGCGTCCTCGCGCCTTGGCGGCTTTGCGTTATTTTTCCCCGATTCAGAAAGCTCATTGGCTGGTTGAAACGAAACATCCACTAGGAATAGCTCCACTGATTCAACAGACCTTCTGTCCGAGAATATTACTACCGAACTGTTTCTAGCGTCGGTTTTAGCGGGGGGGGGGTAGCGAGTTCACTTCGGAGAGAAAAGCCAGAAGGCATTACCACAAACACACCGCGTAAAAAATGCCAGCCTCGAAGCAAAAGGCGACTTTCTACGAGCCCGGTCGACGATAACCGACCGGCGAAACACGCTCCAAATCAAACTCTTTCCGCGAGAGCGAAATGTAGTGATGGCCGATCGAAACTTGCTCGCCTTCGAACACGCGATTTCCATCGCCGTCTAATCGAGCATTCATGGTCGCTTTCTTACCGCTGTGGCAAATCGTTTTGATCTCGCCCAGTGTGTCGGCCCAGGCTAACAAATACTTACTGCCTTCAAACGGTTCACCTTGAAAATCAGTTCGCAGTCCGTAGCACAGCACCGGAATTTTTAGCTGATCGCAGACCAAAGTCAGCTGTAAGACTTGAGCCGGTGTCATGAATTGAGATTCGTCCAAAAACACGCAAGACACTGTATCGGATTCATGCTGCTTTTTGATATCGGCAAACAAATCAAAGTCGCCATCGAATGCGACCACCTCTCGCGACAAACCGATTCGCGACGAGATCACGCCTGTGCCGGATCGATCGTCGATCATCGGCGTGTACAGCAACACCCGCATCCCACGCTCTTCGTAGTTGTACGCCGCTTGCAAGAGCGACGTACTCTTCCCGGCATTCATCGCAGAGTAATAGAAATACAATTTTGCCATCTTTGAACCTAAAGGAGTTTGAAAGGTAGAAACGCAGAGTCGCAGACGACGCAGAGATGTTTTGACGTATCTCCTCTGCGACCACCGCGCCTCTGCGTTTCAAATTTCGCCCACCGGTACTTCACCCATGGCTTGGCTGCGTTAACTCAACGAGATCCCTAATTAAAATAAGGGATCGTGTCGCCTAACGCTGCTGCGAAGGGCAACAATCAAAACAGCCGCTTACGCGTTGTAAGTCGTTGACGACGTCGTGCCACCACGACCAGTCCAGTTGGTGTGGAAGAACTCACCGCGTTCTTTGTCGATTCGCTCGTAGGTATGAGCACCGAAGTAATCGCGTTGAGCTTGCAACAAGTTCGCTGGCAAACGCTCGGTACGATAACCATCAAAGTAAGCCAAAGCAGCACTGATCGCTGGCATTGGAATGCCCAACGTGACTGCCGTTGAAACGACTCGTCGCCAAGCCGCCTGAGCATTTTCAACTGCGTGCTGGAAGAAATCGTCCAGCAACAAGTTAGTCAGTTCGGCATCCTTTTCGAATGCGTCGCGAATATTGTTCAAGAACGCACTGCGGATAATGCAACCGCCTCGCCACATCAACGCAATCGCACCATAGTCGAGTCCCCAGTCTTTTTCGTCCGAGATCGCTCGCATCAACTGGTAGCCCTGCGCGTAAGAGACGATCTTCGACGCGTACAAAGCTTGTTCCAGATCGGCCACCATTGCCGACTTATCGCCTTCGAACTTGGTGCCTGGACCATCGAGCACCTTAGCTGCTTCGACTCGTTCGTCTTTCAATGCAGACAGGCACCGGGCGAACACTGCTTCGCCGATCAACGTCAGTGGCTGTCCCACATCCAAAGCGGAAATTGCGGTCCATTTACCGGTTCCTTTTTGACCGGCTTTGTCCAAAATCACGTCGACGGTTTCAACGCCGTCTTCGTCTTTGTAGCCGAGAATGTCTCGGGTGATTTCGACCAAGTAGCTATCCAGAACGCCTTCGTTCCATTTGGCGAACACTTCGTGCATTTCTTGGTTGGACATTCCCAACCCATTTTTCATCATGTCGTAGGTTTCGCAGATCATCTGCATATCACCGTACTCGATAC
>CAZORR010000207.1:0-5261 GCA_964582115.1 uncultured Pirellulaceae bacterium | reverse complement strand
ACGACCGAGATCCCAGTGCCCGGTAACCAGTAGACTGTCGCTTCCCGTTTGGTCACTACTTGACCGTCCGCAATCATGTCACGGCTCGCTTAGTTCAGGAGGCAACATTGGTTAATAGTATGACTGGCCATGGACAAGCATCCGTGGAGCAAGACCAGTTTCGTGTGGAAGTCGAAGTCCGCACCGTCAACAACCGGTTCTTGAAAACTTCAATCAATACCGACTTGAACGCTGAGATCGAGGCGAGGGTCGAGCAACGCTTGAAGGCTACAATTCGTCGCGGTTCAGTTTCGGTTCGTATCAAAACCGTCAACTTGCAATCGGGACACCGAACTCGGCTTAATTCTGAAGCGATTCAATCCTATTGGACTCAGTTGTCGGAGATTGCTGGTGGTAGCCAGTCGATTAACGTTGAGTCCTTGTTAGGATTGCCGGGCGTGGTCGAGGATGCCGACACGACTGATCAGGAAGAGGTTTGGCCTGTCGTTGAATCGGCGCTTGACGAGGCACTCAAGCGATTGGTGCAAATGCGAAACACCGAGGGCGAGGCGATGAAAGTCGATATGCTCTCCAATATCGATGTGATCGACAAGGAACTAGCCGGCGTCAAAGAACTGGCTCCGACCGTTTCCGAAGCCTATTCAAAACGGTTGACCGACCGAATCAACAAGTTGCTTGAAAAATTCGAAGTGACCGTTACTGCCAGTGACGTCATCAAAGAAGTTGGTGTGTTCGCCGACCGTACTGACGTGAGCGAGGAAACCGTCCGACTGTCGACCCATCTAGAGCAATTTCGTTTGGTGATTCAGCAACCAATCCCTGGCAAGAAGCTAGATTTCTTGGTGCAAGAGATGCTTCGCGAAACCAATACCATTGGCTCCAAGGCGAACAACTCTGATATTGCCAAGCATGTGGTAGAGATCAAAACCGCGATTGAACGAATTCGCGAGATGGTCCAGAATATCGAGTAGAAGAGCAGTTCCCAGAAGGTTGTCTTGTCAAACGTTCCCCTCCTCACCATCGGGATGCACTATGTCCACTGGAAAACTAATCATCGTATCTGGGCCTTCGGGAGTCGGTAAAACGACGGTCCTGAAGCAGCTTTACGACACCTGTCCGTTGCCGCTTGAGCCTAGCGTTTCCGCGACCACTCGCCCACTACGGGCTGGTGAAGTGGACGGCCAGAGCTACTATTTCCTCGATGCGGAGGATTTCGAGCGGCGGCGATCAGCGGGCGAATTCCTCGAGTGCATTGAGGTTTTCGGTCGCGGACACTGGTATGGGACGCTTCGAGAGCCCGTTGAAACGGCTTTGGCCGGTGGTAAATGGATAGTTTTGGAGATCGATGTTGCAGGGGCTGATGAAGTCTTGAAACATTATCCAGATGCGATCACAATCTTCATCCATCCGGGCAGCATCGAAGAGCTTGAGCGTCGCCTGCGAGGCCGAGGCACCGAAACCGAAGACGCATTGAGTCGCCGATTGGAAGTCGCCAGTCGCGAATTGGCCGCAGCCGGCAGTTATCGGCATACCGTGATCAACCAGACCATTGACCAAACCGTAAATGACATTTGTCAGGTTCTACAAGCACAAAAGTAAGTAAAAGAATATGTACGACGAATTAAAAGAAGAAGCCATCGTTCGAAAAGTTGGCGGCCGTTTTAAGCTGTCCACTTTAATTCAAAAACGAATGGTGCAGCTCAACAAGGGATCACGTCCGTTGATCACCACCAATCTAGAAGACAAGATGGCGATTGTGCTGCAAGAGATCATGCAGGACAAAATCTATCTGGACACCGACGCCAATGTTGGCGTTTCTGGATCGCCTGACTTTGATGACGCACCTGAATTGAACTTGGACGATCTATAAACCGATCTTGTCGGGTTTAAGATTTTTACCTGAGGGGCATCAGCTCGAAGATGTAGCTGGGCTCGCCAGAGTTCAGGGGCTTGGATAGACAGTTCCCGAAGTCTGGCGACCCCGGCTACCTTAGGTTACATGCCTCTTTCGAAAGCTAAAATATCATGGCGAAAAAGTCGATCGTCGTGGCAGTGACCGGCGGTATTGCTGCGTTTAAATCTGCAGCCTTAGTGAGCCGTCTTGTTCAAGACGGTTTTGCGGTGCGCGTGGTGATGACTGAGTCCGCAACAAAGTTTGTCGGGACGGCAACCTTCCGTGCGCTGACTGGCCAGAAGGTCGTTACCAATTTGTACGACAATGAATTTTCGCTTGGCGCACATATCGAGATCGCTCGTGACAGCGATTTGTTGTGCGTAGCACCGGCCACCGCGAACTTTCTGGGTAAGGCCGTTAGTGGTATTGCGGACGATTTGGTCAGCACATTGTATTTGTGTTTCAAGGGGCCCGTCTTAGTGGCGCCGGCCATGAATGTCGAAATGTGGAATCACGTTGCCGTGCAACGTAACGTGGCGCAATTGATCGAGGATGGCGTTCAGTTTGTCGACCCACAGGCGGGGTGGCTCAGTTGCCGCACTGAAGGTGTCGGTCGAATGGCCGAACCCCAAACAATCGCCGACGCAATTGCAGACACGCTCAAATAGATTACAGGCGAAGCTGGTGGACGTATCGGAGAGTCCTTCGTGGAACGGGCGTTTTTGCCGGTCACGATCAGGTTAATACCAGAAGCGATTCAGGTGGCCCAATGAACCACCGGTCCGATTAAAATGTCACGCTCGCCTTGAGCAACTTGAGCTTCGGCGGGTACTTTGTTATCGTCGGTAGTGGATTGTTGGTCAATCGCCTCCTGCCTTGTCTCTCACGCCGTCGCACCATGAACATACTTATTACTCAGCACCGTCTGATCAATCGCGGTGACAGCGAACTATACGCACTTGAATTGGCTCGTTGGTTGATTCAGCAAGGGCATTGCGTGATCGTCTACTGCCCACGATTGGGGTCGCTGGCAGAATTGTTTTTGCAAGCCACGATTCCAGTTGTAGACTGCCTGAGCGAACTTGAACATTCACCGGACATTATCCATGGGCAATCTGGCATGGAGACATTGACGGCGATGATTCGTTTCAATGAAACGCCTGTCGTCTACGTGATGCACGATTGGGCTTGTCCCTTTGACCGGCCACCGTTGCTCAATCGAATCAGGAAGTACGTTGCCGTTGAGAAAACTTGCTTCGACCGTTTGAAGATCAAGCTTGGCTGCCCATCAGAACGTTCAACGATCTTGCAGGCCTCGGTTGACATTGGAAAATTCTGGAAGCGTAACAAGCTTCCAGAGCAACCCCAACGGGCGTTGTTTTACAACGACGACCCAGACCAAGAACCACTCGTCGAGTTGCAAGCGGCTTGTGACCAACACAGCCTGCCGCTCGATTATAGTGCCGCCGTTATGCAGGAAACCGGTCGCCCTCCAGAAATCATGTTGCCCAAGTACGACCTCGTTTTCGCGCACGGTCGTTGCGCACATGAAGCCCTTGCCGTTGGCTGTGCGGTTGCGCTCTGTAGTAAAACCAATTCTGGCCCGATGGTTACTGCGAAGGAAGTTGGTCGCTCTGGCCAATTTAATTTTGGTGCGAGGTTACTGCCTCACTGTCATTCGAAAGGTCGCTTTAACCATGTGATCAGCACGTACGATGTTCAGGATGCAGCGAACGCTTGCGATCGGGTCCGCGAGGAAGTGAAATCCAATCAATGGATGCCTCAGTTGGTTCGTTTCTACGAAACCGCGATTCGGGAATTCAAGTCCACCCAAAGTTTCTGGACCACTCAGGCAAAACTGACAGAGGCAACGCAAATAGCAGCGTTTATGTCCGCTTGGTCCAAAGCCGTCGATTTGGTCGGGACTGCTTGTAGCCAGGAAACCGATGAAGGCAATGAGGCCGCTGTCGATCAAACACCCGCCCAGCAAGAAGATCTCGGCTAAAACTTGGCGAACTATCGGAGTTGCAGGATTGTTTCGGCAACGCCGTCGCTCACCATGACCCCGCGCGCGGTCAACCGGCAGACGCCCGCAGAGATTTCGATCAAGCCGGAATCAGTCAACAGGTCACGAGTGGCCAGCGGTAGCGTGCTTTCGAAAGTGACGCTTGTCATTGTTTCCAGGGCAGCGATGTTTACGCCTCGTAAGAGTCTCATTCCAACGACTAGTCGTTCGCGAGCAGCATCCGCGCCGGCGAGTTGTTCGGTTTGGTCGATCGGGCTTTGATCACTTTCCAGTCGTTTGATGTAAGTCATCGTGCTTTGGTGATTGGTTGCTCGAACGCCGTTGATAAAGCTCGACGCTCCCGGCCCAAAAGCAAAATAATCACTACCGTCCCAATAGCTATGGTTATGCCGACACTGGTGACCTGGCCTTGAGAAACTTGATAGCTCGTACTGCTGCCAGCCACCTTGATTGAGTTGTTGAATCGAGTGCTCGTACATATTGGCTCGTAGGTCTTCGTCGGCGACGGCGAGCTTGCCGCGCTGCAGGCGATTCCAAAACTGCGTGCCTTTTTCGTAGGTCAATTCGTAAGTCGAAAGGTGATCGGGTTGCAGGGCCAGTGCATCGGATAGGTCCGTTTGCCATTGCCGATAGGTTTCTTGTGGGGCGGCAAAGATCAAGTCCATCGAAACGCTGCCTACTTTTGATTTGGCAAGTTCTACCGCTTGAGCGACCTTAGCAGGCGAGTGGTCGCGTTCGAGTCGTTTTAGTTTTTCGGCGTTGAGCGACTGGACGCCTAGGCTGATTCGGTTGACGCCCAGTTCCAGCAGTGCGTCCAGTTTTTCGTGATTGACATCGCTGGGATTGCATTCGGCGGAAATCTCTGCATCGTTTGCCAGGCGAAATCGGTCAGCAACAATCTTTGCGAGGCGATGTAGCTGGTTGGGGGGCAGATGGCTGGGAGTGCCGCCGCCGAAAAACAAGGTATCAAGTTCATACGATTCGGGCAGTTTTCGGATCTCGATCTCAAGGGCGTTGAGGAATCGCTCGACCAGATGGTCTCGGCCTGAAATCAGCGAAAAATTGCAGTAGCCGCAACGGTGCCGACAGAACGGGATGTGAATGTAGGCGGATCTAGGCGGCACGGGGGGAATTTCGAATTAATGTGGTAATGGGGCGAGGCTGTGAACAAGCAGGTCCAGAGGCAGTATGAAACGATTGCGTAATGTCTCATGCTGTCCTTCAAGACTTTCGTAAACCATGCATCAGCGTCTGGAAGCCGCCGCATAGTTCAGTTAGACTATCCACACCAAAATACACTGTTATCCGGAGTAATAAATGTCCCAAGCCCAAATTGAACAA
>CAZORR010000206.1:0-5296 GCA_964582115.1 uncultured Pirellulaceae bacterium | reverse complement strand
CTGACGTGTTTTTTGTAGCGAAGGGATTTTCGATGCAGTTTAATAACGAAGCAGTCACTTGGGCGTCACTATCTCTCCTGTTCGCTCAAACGTTGTGACTCCGAGCGGGCCTTGTGCGGGTTCAAGGAAATGATCAGGAAACGGCATCTCAACGATTCGTCTTACTAACTCCGCCTTCCAGTTTTGCTCAAATTCAGTTTTGGGATTGTCAACGGACCAGTCGACCGCATAGTCCAATCCCAAAGTCGAAAATTGAATCGATCGGATCGTGCGTTTGTGACCTTTGCTCTCCAATCGAAGTTGGCCCCTATAGTTAAAGTCACTTGTTCGTATGAAATTTTCATCTTTCTCCATAAAGATCTTTCCACTGCGGCGTATTTTGGGCGAGTCGATTTCAATGACGATCTTGGCTGGCGATCCGGCTTGGATCTTGTAACCCGCAGCCTGTAGAGAAGCTTTTAGCTTGCTAACTAGATCAACTTCCAAGCCCTCCAAGTTTTCGCCCTTTCCAACAACTTCGATGTCAACTTCATCGCCAGCCGACAAGATTCTCGGCTGCATCTTTTCGAAGGCCTGAATTCTTTTAACCACGCTGGGTTCTGGAATGGAATGCCTCAAAAGCGATTTCTGTCCCTTTCCATTCTGGCCAAGCACCCAACCTGTACTCGGTAGCCCACTAAGAAATGGAACTCGGTGAGCGTGGCTATACTGCCAAACAATCTCTCCCGTAGTGAGGCTAATCACTTTATCGCCACACAGCAACAAGTCTGAGCTAAGCCAATCGATCTTAACCGGCAGCCTTGCAATGCAGACTTGCTGCAAGGGCTTTCCCGTTTCCATGTCGAAGATTTCAATCCCCTGCGAGGTTGCCACTGCAAGTCGTTTTGAATCAGTGCTAAAGGCCATTCCACCAACGTTCTTTTTAAAACTCGATAGTTTCAACTCGCATGCGATCGATCCATCGGCTGTTAACCGAACGTCCAACCCACGATCGCTCCTGCAAACAAAATATCGCCGGTCATCGCTAAGTACAGGTTGGTACTCGCGATACTTAGACAACCACGCTCCATCTGAAAATTGAAAAATCTGCTTGCCCGATGGTAGTTCATAGCCTGCTATCTCAGATCGGTTCGACGTCAAAATGGTTTTAACTCCAATGAACCACGCATTCTCGATGGAATCCTCCTTATTGGCTGACAGGTCGAGTTCTGCAACCATTTTGTCAGTTGACTCACGGCCGACTTGAAAAATCTGTATGGTTTTGAAGTCGCTACCCTTACTCACCATCCAGACTTTTCCGTCTGGTCTAAAATCGTAAAACTTGGACGACCTTGCTACCGGCGTACTGGCAAGTTGCTTTCGCTTCACTAAGTCATAACGGTCGACACGGCCCTCAGTTGCTTTCGAAGTTGATTCCGAAATTGCGACGGCAGCCTGCGGCTTCTTCGATGATGAAAAACGAACGTCGCGAATACGACTGGTCCGTTTTGTATTCAGTAGGATGGGGCGCTGACCTATCTGCGAATTCAATTGTGAAACTTCAGGCGGTTTGAAGTTCCAATCCAAAAGTGACTGAGAATCATT
This sequence comes from uncultured Pirellulaceae bacterium, assembly GCA_964582115.1. Classification (GTDB taxonomy): domain Bacteria; phylum Planctomycetota; class Planctomycetia; order Pirellulales; family Pirellulaceae; genus Mariniblastus. The sequence goes on along the minus strand of CAZORR010000206.1, from coordinate 3,712 downwards.
AAGTATCGTGGAGCCGGAGTTTGATTTTGCTCGCTCAAAATACCTTCGATCACGAGCTTTTCGGTCTGCTATCCGTTTTTGATCACGAGCTTTTCGGTCAAGCAAATCCTTGGGCTTTCGTTCTAAACGCTCGGTGTCAAACCTCATTGTTCTTTTGTCGGCAAGCCAAGATTCGCTTGGGCCACTTTTGAAAGTAATCGTGGACAGATCGAAATCGATATACTCGGATTCGAACTGGCCCTCGAATCCTTCTAGCAGTTTCAGCCAACGCCAGCGACGAGTTGACTCGAGAAGCTCATCGCGATCAGAGTATTCGAACTCATTTTGAACGCCCGTATTAAATCCACCTTTAACGACCGCCACACCGTCTGGGCCCGATAGTGACCAACGGCATTCCATTTTGACCTCAGGAATCGTAAACCGTTTCTGCTCAGAAAACCGATCGATTTTGATTCGGCCAACATTGGCTGGGAGTTTTGTGTTTTCAATCCCCATCGCGATGAGGATTGTTTTACCGGTCCCTCTTTCATCAACCACAATCGTCAATTTGGTCTTCGCGTTTTTCTGCAATTGAAAGCCAGAGTCCGTTAGTGACTTGTAAACGGCGTACTCGAATTTATCTTCATACTCTGAGATTGGAGCCTTGTCGGGCAATTCATAAACCACTGACACAGAGTCCCCTGGCTTGAGCAGACTGGTGGCTGTTGACTTGACTGTTTTTAACGAAGGTTGCAACTTGTCCAGCACATTTTCAACGGTTAGATAGTATTTGCCATCGTAGCGATCTCTAAAAAACGCCTGCCCTGTCGATTCGACAATATGTTCCGGAGCAAACCCTTCCAAACGCGCAAGAATCTTTTTCTGAGAGTAGCTGATCAATAGGTTTCCAATTAAGAAATGATCGTTGCCCAGCCACCTGATTTTCTGCCGCGGACCAAGTTTTTGTGCCAAGGGATAACGTATGGAAAATTGACGACTTCCGTCGGAGGTAGCAAAACCACTCACCGTGCCAACGGTCTTTTCTTTACGAACGCCAATGACACGTTTGCCGTCTGGAGAGATCCGCACGCTCTGGCATTCTTCATCCTCGGCATCGAGCTGTAAGTGACCGGCGTAGCTTCCACTATCCACCGCTATAAATTTAAGGAGACTCCCAGCCCGTAAGTTTTCGCTTTTCTTAGTTGGGTCTTGCGTTGCCTTTGACTGTTGAAAAACGATGAACTGCCCATCGGGCGTGATAGTGGGATAATTCTTGAACTTTCTATCGCTATATCGTTGCTTTGCGACAGGTTGATAAATCAAACGCCCCTGCGTTGTGTCAAGCAACGAAAAACCAACCTTGTCAGCGGTACCATGTGTTACGATCCGATCAGAACTAGCAAAATAGTAGACTCTACCTGAACCGCGATGATAATTATCTTTCTTTAGTTCTCTAACTTCGCGGGGGCTCTTACCTGCAATTGAAACAAGCTTAACGCCGTTGCCTCTTCTTGCCTGAACAAGGACCTGTTTGAGGTCCGCACGAAGCGAAACAACCTTGCCTTCTATCTCGAATGTTTTGACTTCCTGACCATTTTGCAAGTCGATGATTCTGACGACTTTGGAGCTATAACCATTCGGACTGATCGCCAAATACCGCTGACTGCGATCTAAACAAATTTGTCCCCCGCCAACTTCGATCGGTTCATTCGTGAATTGCGGCGTGACAAGTTTTGCTTGATTCAACCCGGGCATCTGAGCCACGACGGTCGAGGTCGGCAACGCGGCGACCAAGCAAACGAAGCACAGTAAGAGGACTCGCTTGAATTGAAAACGACCTGAGAAAAAAACTGTCTGCATGTGTCTGCTCCCAATGCCCCGAATTGCGGTGTTCGTTGTTTGCACCAAATTATTTAAGCCAAGCAATCGCTGCCGGTATGCCTTCATCAATCATCGCCTGGTAATGCCCACCTCGTTTAGCCGTTACTAGTTTGGCTTTTTTGCCCGCAGCCCTCAATTGATCGTAGAACGCTTTCGTATCAGGATACGGTGTATTCGAATCGTCAAGAGCGTGAAAGATAAACACAGGACAGTGGAATTTCGGAATTCGATTGTCAGGTGACCACTGTTTCACATACAGCTCCAGTCGGGGCAACGCGACGTAGAGATCGTCCGCTTTAAGATCCGCAAAACGCTTCTCTAGCGAAGGAGCGGGCGCGTAGGCAACGCACTTGCTTATGCGTGGATCGGTGGATGCCAACTGTAACGACAGGGTCGCGGCCGAACTGTGCCCCGCACAGTACAATTTGCGGCTGTCAATCTGATCAAAATTCTTCAAAACAAAATCAATCGCCCGTTGACCGTTGATGACTCCTCCGTGAGCCTTGCAAAAAATGGCCGATTGCCCTGGAACGGCCCGTTCTTTTCCGCGTGCACTGATTTTATCCAAGCTACCGTCCAAAGAGTAATGCACTACCGCCATGCCTGCCGTCACATACGGCTTAATCTCGTCGGTGTATTCGTAGTCATCACAATCTTTTCCCGTCAACAGATTTGAACCAGCGGGGGCCAACAACACACAGGGGATTTTTGCATCGTTTGGCAAGTCAACCGGCAAATAAGCCCGAACACTCATTCGCGTCCCCGGCGCTTCGTTTGAAGAATAACTTTTCAAATGCCCACCAAATTTAGCCACGTAAACGTTCGCCCAGCCCAAAGGCAATTTCTTGTCCGCGTCAGGGACTGGGAACTCTTCATAAGTTTCGACGACTTGGTCGAAAGGAATTGTTGGCGTACTTTTTGGCCGTCGAGTAAAAGCTGCTTTGGCGTCGGCGGGCATCGCTTGGTCAAATTTTTTTAAGCTCGCTGCTTCAGCTTCAGACGTCATCGCCAGTTGCTGGCTGACTTTTGCGTAAATCAGATACGCGCAAACAGCAACGATCACCGTAAGGGCTAAAAAAGCCGCGCACCCACATCCCAATAGCAATGCCAGCCACGATTTATTGGATGATTGATTAACTTCAAAAGTTTGGTCGTGCATGGTAGCGTAACATCGTTTCTGTAAATGCCAGCCAATTCTGTGGCCCTCCTTGAAGAGGTGGCTAGAGCGGTTTCTTTTTGAAGTGTCTGAACATCAAAAGGAACCTCCCAAGACCCACCAGAATCAATCTATCGAATTTGCCGCCGTTGTCCAGTTAATTGTCCGACAAAGGCTTTGAATGAATGGTCCACGCCATGCAAATCCTCCTTAATAGAGCGATGAATCTTGAACGAGCAGAGTATCTCAATGCAAGTCCGTATCAGCGGACCGAGGATCGTCGCGGCGGGCAAAGCAAGAGAGTTGCGCCGCCAGCGGTGTTATGCTACGAACTTTGAGCTTCAGCGCGAAAAGGGCTGATCGGTGTGGTCCACTCGAAGCGTATCAACCGTTATCTCGCGGCCTCGGGTAAGAACCCATTGTTTTGCGATCCTTTTGTTTTATACACAAAACCACTAAGTGCAATAGTGTGCACAAAAAGATTTTAGCAACCAGCCACCCGCTAGTGAGGCCCAGCCTTCTATCTCAAAAAAGCTTGTCAGATTGGTCAGCCAGAACCGACCGGCTGCGGACGGCTCGGCGAAAGAGATTGCCAAAATCCTTCACGAGGTTAAGCCAAGTGCGTTTGACGATACTCAATTTGCGAACGTGGATTTCATCGACAGTTTGGGGACAACCACAAAGTTAAACTAGGCA
>CAZORR010000205.1:0-5307 GCA_964582115.1 uncultured Pirellulaceae bacterium | reverse complement strand
TCGAACCAGCCGACCATCGAATTGGCGTCTTTGCTGGTTGCGGTAATCCAAATTATTTGGCGGCTGAACGCCACGTGCCTGAAGCGGAACGTTTGCAACGCTTGATCGGCAACGGCGCGGACTTTCTTGCGACACGGACGGCTTATGCGTTGGGTTTGACGGGGCCAGCAATTGGAATTCAAACAGCTTGTTCAACCTCCTTGGTCGCGGTGGCGCATGCGGTCAATGCCATCCGTACCGGGCAATGTGAAATGGCGATCGCTGGCGGTAGTTCTTGTTCGTGGCCAATGGGCGAAGGCTACCAACACGGTACTGGTTTGATCTACTCGGCAGACGGACACTGCCGAACGTTTGATCATCGCGCTTCGGGAACCATTTTCTCGCAAGCCAGCGGCGCGGTTTTGTTGCGACCCTTACAAGACGCGATCAACGCTGGTGACACGATCCATGCGGTTATCAAGGGCGTCGGCGTCAATAACGACGGAGCTCGTAAAGGAGGCTACGCGGCGCCGAGTATCCAAGGCCAATGCGAAGTCATTCAAGCAGCACTCGACGATGCACAGATTTCTGCAGACAAAATCGGTTTGGTTGAAGCCCATGGTACGGCGACCAAAATCGGTGACCCAATCGAAGTTTCAGGACTTAAACAAGCTTGGCAGCGTGACACGCAAGAAAAACAATTTTGCGCCATCGGGTCGGTGAAAGCCAACGTGGGGCATGCCGATGCGGCTGCTGGAATCGTTGGGCTGCTGAAAGTGATCCTGTCGCTCAAACACAAAATGATCCCGCCGTTGGTCAATTACGAAACGCCCAACCCAGAAATCGTATTCCCTGACACGCCGTTCTACGTGAATACTGAAGCGATCCAGTGGGAATCCGATCAACCGACGCGGTATGCTGCGATCAGTTCGTTTGGGATGGGGGGCACCAATGCGCATCTGGTCGTTGCCGAAGGCCAATGCACTCATGTTGCCGGTGTTTGCGATGTTAATGATCGGAAAGTGGCTGAATCAAACGGCCGCGTTGATACGTCGGCGGGGGCAACTTCATCGGCGCTGCAGTTGATTCCGTTTTCAGCTCGTACGAACGAGTCGTTACAGGATCTGTTAAATGTTTGGAACCAATCGGATCAAACAGTTAACTCAAACTTTCGTGATATCGTGTTTACGCTTCAATCAGGCCGCAAACATTTTGGTCGCCGTGCGTTCGCAATCGCCAGCAACCGCCAACAGTTAGACGCTGCCATTGCCGCTACGGTGGCTGAAAACCAAAATTCAAAAGACGATTCTGATGCTCAAAGGTTGACCTTTGGAACTAACAAATCGATCAAGCGTAAGGTCGTGTTTCTGTTCACTGGTCAGGGCGCTCAGTATTCCAACATGGCCCGAGAACTATACCAGCGCGAGCCCGTGTTTCGAGAAGCACTGGACGAGTGCGACGCCGAATTGAAAATTGTTGGCGATGGATTGATTGACTGGCTCTTCGCAGCCGATCCCGCGCATGACGTTAACCAAACGCAGTACGCACAAGTGGCTTTGTTTTCGGTTTCCTACGCTCAAGCCAAATTATGGCAATCATGGGGTGTGTCTCCGGATGCGATGATTGGACACAGCATCGGGGAATATGCTGCAGCGACGATCGCTGGCGTACTCCGGTTGAAAGATGCGTTGGCGATCGTTGCCAAACGCGGCCAGCTGATGCAATCCATGCCATCTGGTTCCATGTTGGCAGTCATGCATCACGATCGCGATATCGAAACGTTATTAAAGCAAAGTGACGGTTTGGATTTGGCGGTGGTTAACAGTCGTGCGGTTGCGGTGGTTGCTGGTCCTGACGACGCGATCGATCGTTTTGCGGCAACATTAGATTCGCAGGATGTAAAATCGAAAAAACTGCACACCTCTCACGCATTCCATTCCAGCATGATGGACCCAATGCTGGATCCGTTCGTACAAGCGTTCTCAGGTGTACAGCTTAGTGAAGCAAAAATCCCTTACCTGTCGAATGTTTCTGGAACATGGATTACTAAAGCACAAGCAACCGATCCTAACTATTACGCTCGGCAAATTCGGTCGACGGTTAAGTTCGCTGAAAATCTCGAAGCCTTGATGGCGTCCGATGACGACTATTTGTTCATCGAACTTGGCCCAGGGGCAACACTGACGCAAATTTCCAAAACGCAATTTTCTGGTGGCAACCACGCCGCCGTGGCAACACTGCCAAGCCCTAAACAAGCCGATATTGATAGCCAGCGGTTCACATGGGAAGCGTTGGGTCGTTGCTGGACCGAAGGTTTGGAAGTCGATTGGAAACAGATACAACCTGAAATCACGACACAGCCACGACGGGTTGTTTTGCCGACGTATTGTTTTAATGAACAAACTTATCGGGCAGAAAAGGAGCACATCGGCTCTCGTCCTGACGACACGGCCTCTGGTGCTTGGTACAACGTGCCAGTCTGGAAACAGGATCACTTGACCGATCATTGGGAGGGTTCCCAACAAAGCTCTGATGTTTCCACCCCAGACAATGAACTGGATCGGCAAATCAATCGCTGGCTAGTTTTGACCGGGGCTGATTTGACGGCTGATAACATCAAGGGACTTTTGAGTGGTTCGGTCGACGATCTGGATGTGATTTCAGTGGTTGCCGGACAGCGTTATGCAAAACTAAATGACCACGAATATTCCATTCGCCCCGACGAGTTTGAAGACTATCAACAGCTGATGCAGGACGTGCAAGCCGACAAAACACTGGCTGGCGTGATTCACGGTTGGACGTTGACCGATTATGCGGCTGCGAGCTCGGACGATCACTCGAACGACTTCTGGGAGCGGCAGAAAAAATCGACATTAAGTCTGGCTTGGTTGAGCAAAGCGATTGGTGAAGTGGTTGTCGATCACGCGATTCCTTTGAACATTTTGACGCGGGGTGTCGCTAATATCGACCCCGCCGTAAAACCCCAACCTGCAAATCATTGTTTCGTCGGTGCAGCAGCAGTGGTTCAAAAAGAGTATCGCACGATCCACACTAAGGTTCTCGATTTAGGTGGTGACGTTGCATCGGCCTTGACGCAGCCGATGCTCAGTCAATTACTAGTTTCTCAATTGCACGAACCGCTATTGGCATTGGACCGAGGTAATTGGTGGAAGCAAAATTATGATCGAGTCTCTCTAGCTGCCGACACCACGGCACTAATTCAAAACGGATCAACCATCGTGTGTACGGGAGGCTTAGGCGGTTTGGCACGGAATATGACCCTGCAGCTCGCCAGTCAATTTGAAAATCTCAAAGTCGTATTATTGGCTCGGAATGTACTTCCGCCGGAAGACCAATGGGATCAGATTTTAGCTGAACCAGTGGAAACCCAATCCGTCAGCGAGCTGCAACAACGGATCGAAGATTATCGTCAGTTGAAGTCGCTTTGCGATGTGAGCGTGATTAAGTGCGATGTTTCCGACCGACAGCAATTGGTTGCCGCGTTGAAACAGTGTAATGACCGTTTCGGGAAAATTGATCTGCTGTTGCATACTGCTGGGGTATTGAATGATGGGATCGTTGCCACCAAAACCTGGGAACAACTAGAACCCGTATTGGCAGCGAAGTCGTTGGCGGCTGATGTTTGCTGTCAGTACATTCGCCAGACACCGGATGCGATCAGATCGTTGGTGTTCTTTTCGTCGATTGCTTCTGACATTGGTTTGTTTGGCCAGTTTGCTTATAGCGCCGCTAATAACTATTTGGACGGTCTGTGTCATCAAATGAAACACGAATCGGCCAGCAACACCAGAACGTTGTCCGTGAATTGGCCCGCTTTCCGAGATGTCGGCATGGCGGTTCGCTCGCAAGTGGATCTCTCGGTCGATGCGGCATTGCAACGGGAAATTACCGAAAATTCGTTCACCGTCGCCGAAGGCACCGAAGCTTTGATCGGCATCGTAAATAATCCGAACCATACACGCGTCGTTCTATCCAAGCAATCGTTTTCTAGTCGATTGCAAGTTGCTTTGGAAGATGGACGCAGTGTGACCTTGGGTTCGCAAGTCGAAACGGGTGCGGCCTCCATGGGTGATGGCGCGGTAAATGTTAATGATCTGATGTTAGAAATTTGGCGGCAGCAGTTCGGCAACGATCAATTGACACTCGATGACGATTACTTTGAGCTGGGTGGCGACTCACTAATGGCAGTCGGAATGATTGCTCAGGTCGAAAAAGCGTTCGGAAAGATGGTGCCGATTTCTCACTTGATCAACAGTCCTACGCCAAGAAAACTAGTTCGCAAACTAGGGCTGATAAATGATTCCGAAGAAACTCACACCGATCAAACTGAGACGTTGGAAAAGGATTTGCCATTAGGGGTCGTTTGTTTAAAGCAATCCGAATCAACGCAGCCACCGTTGATGTTGCTGCATGGCGCCGACGGCGCCGTGATGTTCTATCGAGAGTTCGCCAGCCGTTTGAATACTCAATCGACAATCTACGGCCTAGAATCTCCTTTGCTCAGTGATCCGGAATTTGAAATTCCGGACAGTGTCGAACAATTAGCTGTCGGCTACCTACAACGGATTCGTACGCTACAACCACAGGGGCCTTACCGGATCGCGGGTTATTCCTTTGGGGGGGTACTTGCTTATGAAATTGTTCGGCAGTTGGAGTCCGATGGTGAAAAAGTTGAGACTCTGATTATGTACGACATCGGAAATCCGGCGCTGTTGGAACACAACGGTGCGCTAGAGCGACTTAAACTGTTCTGGGAAGACCAGGAAGATCGGTCAACATCCGAAAAGTTGTTCAGTCTGACCAAGCGAATTAGCAAAGCGATTAAGGATCGTACGACTGTCGAAGTCGAACATCGAGTCTCCAAACTGGCCAGCTCGACGATGTTAGAGAGCAACTATTGGCGACATAAAAAGGCTCGTGAACATCACATGTCGCTCGAAGAGCACTATACCCCTGAGAAGGTTGCCTGTCCCGTTCGGGTAGTTTCTGCGACCGGCAACAGTTCCAAGTTTCGCATTGATGAAAACATGGGCTGGGCTGGTGTTGCGGCAGACTTACGCATTGAGAACACTGATGGCAGTCACCTGGAATTGTTCGAAGAAGCATACGTTGACCAAATCGTCCGGGTGACCGAGAAATTTCTCGGAGAACTGGGTGAGCAAGAATCAAGGACTTAGCCATGAGTCAGGTTCACCTCAATCACGCACAACACGATTCATCTCAGCCATTTTCATGGGCTCCTGTGATGTTAAACGAGACGATACTGGAAAGTACTTAAGCTATAGATTTGCCGCAATGAAATTAGCC
>CAZORR010000204.1:0-5356 GCA_964582115.1 uncultured Pirellulaceae bacterium | reverse complement strand
TCGATGACGACTTTTGTTTTCCCTTGTTGTCATTGACCAAATTTCCGGCTTGATTCTCTGTTCCCATTTGTTGCTGTCGTCTTTTGGGCAGAATATAGTCGGGCTTGGCATTATTGTAGGTATGTTTTGCATTTGCCGTTCTCGCGTATTCTGGATTGTACGAGGTCGGTTGGACTTCGGAGTTCGCTGGTCCATCGCGGTGTTTAAGTCGGTCGTTGAGATCGTCAGTGCGAGCTAGGATTTTGTCGAGCTTTCGTTCCATCTCCGATTCGTTTTGTGGCATCCCGTTATAAGCAGATTCTTGTCTTTGAGGATTTTTGGGCTGACCGCCGTATGGCCGTACCATGTTGGCAGCCGCATTAAGGGTGTTACCCCAGTAAGAAGGATTGGCAATCTGTTGGTAGGTCGTAGGTTGAGTGTTAACGGGTTGCTGCCGGGTGACTGGTCGGCTGTTTGCAACTTGCAATTGATCACTCAAATCGTTTCGTTGTTGCCGCATGTCATTTGCCATTTGTTCCCACCCAGCCGCACGTTGCTCAAGTTGTTCTTTTGCGGCCTTCGCGTCTGCCAATTGCTGTTTTAGCTGTTGTTCACGCAAGGATTGGTTGTTCTGTTGGATGGTATCCTGCTGTCGAAAGTTGTTTTGGTTGCTTTCACGCTGTTCCCAAGTTCGACCAAACGGGCTTTGTTTCGGCTGCGCTTCGGGGGCTTGCGTGGCTGTTCGGAAACCGCCGTTTGTGTTCAATGGAAACCTGTCAGCGTCTGGTTGCTGGGGAATGCTCTGACGCTGAACAAAGTTGATTGGTGCGACTTGGTTCCGACGCAATTCGAGTTCACTAGGAGAGATATAAGGGCCCGTGAAATTACTTTCACCAGGTTCAATGTTCGGGCCTGGCCGCGGTATGTTGGGGTTCTGCCATCGATCAAGCGCCGGTGTACTACGGGGATCTTCAAAACCACCGGATTGACTTGATGCGAAGCGATCGAATTCGGTCGTGCTTTCCGAGCGTGGATTTTTACCAAAGTCAGCAGGGAAACCTAGCGAACTATTCTGAGCACTTGAGTTGCCAACAGCAACAAATTCGACGCGATCGAACTGCCCTCTTAATTGCTGAGGAACGGGAAATATAAAAGCCTCTTTTTCAATCCGGTCCAACTGCTGTTCTTGGATTTCAAATCGTAGCGTGGTACTACCAGGTTCCAGTGGCTGAGGCTCCATGAGGATGCCTTGCAGTTGCTTGCCCGTGTTGGCACCATGGTACAAAACAATCTGATTTACTACTTTTGGATGTAGGGCAACATTGGTTGCTTCATCTTTGACGTTCACCTGGGAAAACACTTTGCGACCTTGCCGCAACAGCTCAATTGCATTGTCGTTGACTTTTACTTCAAAGGGACCGTCTTTGTCGGTTGCGCTGTCAGGGGTTGGGTCTGCGAACGGTTGACTTCCAGACTGGTTTGAGCGAGATGTGACCGTCGAATTCCGAGACAATAACGAAGTCGGCGCAGGCCAAGCGACATCATCCGTCGAATCGTCGGGGCCAGGCCGCTCAAACGCAGGTATGGGGTGCAGTCGAGGCATCAAGCCGGCGGCTTCCTGGCCGACCTGTTGACTTGCCATCACGGTATTGCTGGGCATGCCAGCAAAAATTACGATTATTAGAGAAACCATTAATCCCTTCATGGAATCACTCCAACGTCTTTTTAGTTTGTGTTGTGTTATCCACTAATATTAACCGCGACGGTCATTCTGGACAAATAGCGAATTGAGGTAGGTAAGAGGTTTTATTTTCTGGCTGCGTTTTTTTGCTAGCATTTTTGGTGATACTCGTTGCCAATTTTAGTGTTTCCAGTAACACCGAGCGTTGGTAAGTCCTTGGCGTACAGGGCTGGTTAGTTTTTAAGTTACGTATCGCCCTTTCAATTCGATGACTTGCTGACCGTAAAGGTGCATCAACATTTCAAACGCACCCAAATCTAACGAAAAAGCTTCCGCGGCCGGCGAAACTAACCGCAAACCATTGCTGAGCCTAAAAACGGTTTTTCGCGCGGTCATATTTTCACTGACGGCTGCCGCAATTGGCTACTTAGTCTATCGCTCGGCTGATCAATTGGCGGACAAGCAAGTTAATCTTTCAAAGATCGACTACCGCTGGTGGCTGGGAGCGGTAGTGGTTTACTTGGTATCGATGTTGCTGTCAGCTGTTTTTTGGCAACGGGTTTTGTTTGCGTTTGGCCAACATCCAAAGTTTGCTGATTCTGTCGCGGCGTTCTTCACCAGCCAGCTCGGCAAGTACGTTCCAGGAAAAGCAATGGTCGTGGTCATTCGCACCGACATGATCCGCGGTGAAAACGTTAGGACTAAACCAGCTGCTGCGAGTGTCTTTGTGGAGACACTGTCTTGGTTGTTCACGGGGGCGGCAATCGCCAGCATGTTGATGATCGTCAGGTTTCACGAATACCGCGTGTTGCAATTTGCGGCGGCGGCTCTAACGGTGGCGACCGGAATCTTGACTTGGCCATCGAACTTTCAAAAAATCGCGACAAGAGTCAGTTCAATCGGCAAGGCAAATCCAAACAATGTTTTCGCTGGCTTGACTCTAACGACGATGTCCCAAGGCTGGTTGCTGTTAACGATTGGCTGGTGTTTAAATGGGGCGAGCCTATGGATGGTTGTTCGTGGCATTCCCGGTTGCGACTTGCAGCCCGAAGGCTACTGGCTAACACTCGCCTGTGTTTCGTTGGCGACCGTGGCTGGTTTTGTTTCACTGCTGCCTGGGGGCATTGGCGTTCGTGAACTTGTTATGATCCCGTTGCTCGGCCCGACGATTGGGTCTGCTAACGCAATCATTGCGGCGATCGTGATTCGCTTGGTATGGCTGGCGTCCGAACTAGTGGGAGCAGGCGTCTTTAGTGCGGTACGATTTTTGGCCAACGGAAAAAAACGGATTGCAAACAACGACAATTCAAAAGGAAAATAAATGCACGTGACCAACGACAATCGAGTTTTTGATCACCTTTACAGGAAAAGGAAATCGTTTCCAACGATATGTCCGAAACTAATGCTAGCGGGTACAGTTTAAAAACTCACCATAAATCATTCACAAGACAAGGCAATTCAATGCCCGACCTATCGATTATCGTTCCGGTGTACAACGAACAAGATTCGTTGGAGGAACTCTATCGGCAAATCGCTGTCGTTGAAAAAGAAGCCGGCCAGGTATTTGAGATTGTTTTTGTTGACGATGGCTCCCGAGACAAATCTTGGAACGTGCTTAAAACCTTGGCGGCCAGTCACGACAACATCAAGTGCGTTCGTTTCCGACGTAACTTTGGCAAAGCGGCAGCACTTCGCGCTGGGGCTGCCGAAACAACGGCACCGCTGGTAATGACAATGGACGCTGACCTCCAAGACGACCCCGCCGAGATTCCTCGGTTTATCGAGGCGCTTGGGGATGACTACGATTTGATTAGCGGTTGGAAGGAAAAACGCAACGACCCGCTTGGCAAAACACTCCCTTCAAAAGTCTTTAATTGGCTGATCGGTATGCTGACCGGCGTCAAACTCCACGACCACAATTGCGGCTTCAAGCTTTACCGACGAGAAATCTTCGACGAGATTAAGCTCTACGGCGAGATGCATCGGTTCGTCCCGGTACTGGCAACCGCCCGAGGGTTTAGGGTTAGCGAAATTTCAGTCAATCATCGGGCTCGTGAGCACGGTGTTTCAAAGTACGGGCTCGAACGCTTGCCGAAAGGTTTTTTGGATTTGCTGACGGTCAGTTTTTTAACCGGTTACAATCAACGCCCGCAGCATGTTATTGGAACGATGGGATTGTTGTCCTGTTTTGCAGGGATGGCGGGGGTGATTTACCTGACCATCTATTGGGTGCTGCGAGTTAGTTTTGAGGCTTATGCGAGTTGGCCGCCGCTGCACCAGCGACCGCTGTTGATTTTCTCACTGGGTGCCCTTCTGTTGGGGACGCAGTTACTATGCATGGGGTTCCTGGCGGAATTGATTGTCAATCGCAACCAAGAAATAAATGAACCGTACACGATTCGTGAGCGTCTTTAAGGCGAGAGCGCGACGATGATTTTTGCAACGACGAAAGATGACCTGTGAGCACAAAGACTTCGACCAACGAAACTTGCCCCGCCGAGCTACCCAATTGGTGCGCTCAACGGCATTGGGCAATTTTTTGGATCATCATCGTTTGCTCGGTCGCGTCGGTTGCTGGTCGTATTGTCACGGTGCAAAACCACTCTGCTGATGGAGAACCGGCTTTTTTTTCTGCCAATGATCGAAGTCGTTGGTCGACCGTCCGAGCCTTAGGCGATTCTGGCACCTACGAAATCGATACCGTCATTCAGCAACGCAGCGAACAAGAGTTGGAAGGACTAGCCGCTGCGCAAAAAACTGCCGGTGAAACGAACGACTACTACGCAATCAATTGGAATACGATCGATAAAGTCGCTCATGTCGGCGAAGATGGCAAACAGCATTTCTACTCCAGTAAACCGACGCTGCTACCAACATTGATTTCGGGCGGTTACATCGCGATCAAACAAGCCACAGGTTTGACGATGGAACGCGATTCCGTGCCGATCATACGAATCTTGCTTTTGATTTTAAACGCGGGTGGTTGGCTAGCGTTTTTGTTCTTTTTAGCCAAAACAATCAACTCGGTGCCGGTTCGCGATTGGTCGCGGTACTACGTGCTGGCTTGCGGTGGCTTTGGAACGTTCTTATCTACCTTTGCAATCGTACTAAACAACCATTTGCCAGCGGCGGTCGCGGTGATGATCGCGGTTTATCTGTTAACGCTGATTTGGCGCAAACCCGATAGTGGCTGGATCACTTACGCCACTTGTGGATTGTTTGCTGCGATCGCGTTTGCAAACGAACTTCCCGCCGCTAGTTTCTTTGCGGCCGCGATGGCGATCTGCGGGATTAAATCATTTTCGAAAACGCTGATTGGTTTTTTGCCAGCGGCATTGTTAATCGTCGCGGCTTCGTTAGGGACCAACTACTTGGCTCATGGCACGTGGAAGCTGGCCTACCTGCATCGCTCGGACGGCGAAGTAGTAACGACTGTCGACGGACATTTTTGGTCGGCGTTGGACGCGGGAGAGCTGCCGGCTGAAATCCGTAGCGCCGCTGCTGAGCACTTTGAAATGTCGGCGCCACGAGTCGAACCGGATGGCTGGCCCGGCACTCCCACCCATATCAAACGTTGGGTCGTTCGCGATGCTACCAGTGGCCAGCAGTACGCGATCACGAATCAATCAAAAGAAACGACCTACTCAATTCATGCTTGGGGCAACTGGTACGACTACCCTCAAAGCTACTGGTCAA
>CAZORR010000203.1:0-5427 GCA_964582115.1 uncultured Pirellulaceae bacterium | reverse complement strand
AGGCACCTGCTGTTGATCCAAGGATCTACAAAGCAGTCGGTTCGCTCCACCCAGCGATTTTGCACCTTCCGATGGGTTTGCTGCTGGCTGCTGGATTGTTCGCTTTCCTTAGCCTGCGAGGCAACTTTGTGATGAGCGACTGTGCTTATTATTGTTTGTGGCTGGGTGTGCTGGGGGGAATTCTGGCCTGCGTTTCCGGCTGGTACTTTAGCGAGACAAAGCATACCGGGACGGTCACTGAGTTTAACGATATCTTTAATACCGATCACAAGGTCTACTGGCACCGACTAAGTGCATTGATCTCAACCATTTTTGGTTTACTAGTTGCCCTGTTTGCGATGGGAGCTCGAGCAAAAGACCCAGATGAAGGAGTCACTTGGAAGCTCGGCACGATTATTCTGGCCGCAGGCATTGGGTACGTCGGCATGACCGGTGGTAAATTGGTTTACGGTTCAAACCACTACAAAGACCTCAATTCGTTGTGGAACGAAGCGATCGGCGACTTTGGCGATCAAGAACCTTCAGCAGTCGATCCCGCTGAAACTGATTCTACCGAAGGTGACCCTGCTGAAGGCGAGGACAACGGTATCGAAGGCGTTCTGGAAGATCAAACTGGGTTGGTACTTTAATTAGACGTGCCAGCCGAAATTAAATACCTCACGGTCATCGTTTCGAAAGTTCGCGAATTTGGATTTGCCGAAATAAAAGATCCGTTGTTGGGTCGTGGCCTTGGATGGTTAGCGTGCCAGCGTCAGGTCGATAGCCACGTCTCGGGTTTTCGTTTGGTTTTCTTTTGTCGACCCAATCGGTGACTTGCAAACCGTTGATCCAGACGCCGATTCGGGGACCGGTCGTGACGATCGTCGTAGCGAACCATTGCTGGTCGTTGGCGTTAACAACTCTGGCATTGGATCGGCGAAAAATGCCGCCAGTGCCACAGTCTTCTGGAACGCTGCGATCGTTGTCTTTGAAACCGTTTTGAATTTGAGATTCGTAACCGTTCATGACGTCCCCAGGAATGCAGCGAAAAAACATGCCCGAGTTCAACTTTGGTGCATTGGTTTTGCATTGAAACGACAGTGCGAAATCCGCAAACTTGTCCTTCGATTCGAGTTGTCCTTTTCCGTTGATTACCGAAAGCTCGCCTGCTTTGGTAACACTAAACTTGCTGGCCATGCTTTGGTCGGTTTTCCAATGGCTTAAGTCGGTGCCGTCGAACAATGAGTTTTGATTGAGTGGTTTCAGGCGAATATTGCGAAACGCGACGGCCCCTGTTTTCATTTGTAGACCGATGTAGCCGCGGCCCAACGGTTGTGGGTCTTTGTAATCGACGGTCTGTTGGTCGTTAACCCAGACTTGAATTCGGCTTCCCAACGCTTTGATTTTCATTTTGTTCCATTGGTCGACTGGCACCTGAGCGTCGGTTGTCGCTCGATTCACGATCGCCCCCGTGGTGTAGTCATGACTGCCAGAGGCCGCGATGTTGATCTCATAGCAATCCCGCGCGGCGTTTTTAGGCTTAGGGTTGGTGCGGATAAATACGCCGCTATTGGTTTGTTCGCCTGCCTTGAATTCCAAAATCAATTCGAAGTCATCAAACTGTGCCGTCGTACGCAGCAGTTCCGCTTTGCCTTGGCGGTAAGTCTGAAGTTCGCCGGTAGAAGAATCCACTTTCCAGTATTGCGGGTTCTTCGCAGTCCAGCCAAAGGTTGTCTTCCCGTCAAATAACCCAATCCAGCCATCCAAAACTTGTTGTTGGTCGGTGCCAGCTGGGAAATTTAAGCCTTCGGTGGCGGTTTCGGTTTGAACCGGAGCTGCTGGCATGGCCAATCCGACGGTAGGTAGCACCATAAAGCATAGGGTTGCAATCCCAGATAAGATTTTCATTTGTTCTTCCGCTTGAGTGTGTGCGTGAGATCTGATCATTATTGTGAAGATTGAGTCGATACTAGGTGCAAAGAGTTTTTAACACCGACGGTTGATTCATGGCCTAACGTTTCTAGGAAGTCTGCCGAGGGAAACGCTACTTTTGCGGAGCAAAAGGCGACTTTGGCTCATTGCAAGAGACATACTGTTTGATAAACCAGCATTGGAACAGTAGTTTATCACTTTCTAGATGCGTGTACGAACAAAAAAAGGGAGACTGGTTAAAGTCTCCCTTGCGTTCAAAATTTACAACTGTTGATGAAATGACGACTAGAAGTCACCACTGGGCATTACATTGCCGTTAGGCTGGCCGGGGCCACCAGGCACGCCGGGACCACCAAGGCCTCCGCTTTCAAGCATCATTCTTAAAACAAAACCTTGAATGATTGGCAGTGCTTCTGCGACTGCCCCTTCAAATCCTTCCGGACGTGGGATATTAAGTGTGACACTTTTGCCTTCGCGTTTTACTGCCATACCGTCGACAAGCTTACCGAATACGGCAGCAGGTTCAGGAGCTTGTCCCTCAATCATTGCCAGGCCTTGTTTGGCACCGGGTTTAGCGATGGTCAGCAACGTTTGGAAACCATCATTGATGTCCGTCGCTTTGTCTTCATCAGATCCAACCATATTCAGTGTGAGTAGGTTGGCTGAGGCAAGGTCGAGTGAAAAATTGATGTTGTCCATGGTTGGGAGCAAGTCAATCAAGGCTCCGGCAATTGGGTTTCCACCAGCATTTTTTTTGCCTTCTTTGGCCAAGCTTTCTAGAAGCCCACGAGCATTGACACCATCGGCTGAAACTTTCAATGCAGAGTCCGGCATTGCCTTCCAAGCAGTAGCAAGGGCGTCTGTGAATGGCATTTCGTTGGTTCGGTATGCAAATCCTTCACTGGCAAGTTCAACGACTTTGTCGTTGACTAGAAACATTACAGTGCCAGCGGGCATGTTCGTGCCTTTAGGTGCAGAGTGGTAAGTTTTTCCGTTCTTTTCAACTTTGTCTTCGCTGCCTAGTTTCATTTGCTCTAGCATTTTCGACGCAGACTCGGCTGAACCGAATTCTAGCCGTGCGAAAAATTGCAGGTCGTTTTTTTCGCC
Source organism: uncultured Pirellulaceae bacterium (assembly GCA_964582115.1). GTDB lineage: Bacteria > Planctomycetota > Planctomycetia > Pirellulales > Pirellulaceae > Mariniblastus. The sequence goes on along the minus strand of CAZORR010000203.1, from coordinate 2,409 downwards.
TGTTTGAATGGCGCCAAGATTTTCCGAGGTGGCAGGAGCGACTAGACCCGCGAAAACTCGTTCGAGATCACTAAAGCCCGGGGCGCCGGGGGCTTGCGAGATCGCAGCGAGTTGTTCTGCGAAATGCATCTTTGTGCCCAATGGCGATTTGACAATTTTACTCGGTCGCAACTCGATGACGACGTCGGCTTTAGCGGCGCGAGTGTCTGATTGAGCGAACACCGGGGCAGCTGTTATCGCTACCACCGCAAAAGTTAACAGTTTCATTCCAAGTGAACGCATTCCAATACTCCAACAAAAATCAGTGTGTATAGTTCGTAAAGTGAGTCGGGCTCGCCAACGCGAACTCGTCAGAATTTAAAAATGGATCGCAGTAAAAAGAACTACGGCACTTTCTTTCGATCTCTAAGCTAAATTATTTTTGGCATTCCCGCTACTTGTTCGCTGATGCTCAGCAAGCTTTTACGTAAAAACTGAAAAAGCGTTCAAAATGCATGCGATTTAATAATTCGGCGAAGACCGTTAATAGAACGCGTTTGACCACTCGCTAACGGTAGACAGGCAGGGTAACACCGTAAGAAACCGTGCATTAGCCAACAAGGTTTTTCAGCGTTCCCTCAGCAGCAGCGATTGCGTCCGCAATTTTGTCCGGTTCATTACCGCCTGCCTGCGCCATATCAGGTTTGCCACCGCCACGCCCACCAACAACCGGTGCAATCTCTTTGATCCAGTTTCCAGCGTGATAACCTTGGTCGACTAGGTCTCGACTGATTGCGGTGGCCAACATGACTTTTTCGTCCGAGATTTTACTGGCGAAAAGTATGGCCACGGGGTTGGTTTTTTTGCGAATCTGATCGAATAGTTGTCGCATCAAACCGTTATTGGCTCCGGGGAGTTCTAGTGCGATCAGCTGGATATCGCCCACTTTGGTTGCGCCGGCAATCAAGTCATCAGCGCTGATTTCTCCAGCGGCAGCGAGCTTTTCTAAGTCCGCTTCTAGCTTTTGAATCTCTGCGATCATTTGGTCCACGCGTTCGGCGACTTTGGACGGCGCGATGTTCAATGCTTCGGCCGTTACGCGGAGTTCGGTTCGAAGTTCGAAGTAGTCCGCATCAGCGACGGTGGTTGAGTCGCCGCTACGAACGGTGATGGTTTCTTGTTTTGACTTGCGACCGGAGCTAATTTGCTTTTTCAGGCTCTTGACTTGTTCGTTGAGCCCCAGCACAGCGGCCTGAAAGTTTTCTAGATCGACTTTAAGTAGTTCACAAACCGCTGCCACGTCTTGTCGATTCTGAGCGATTTGTGCGGATGCTTTTTCACCCGTTAGTGCTTGGATACGACGAGTCCCCGAGCCGACGTTTTCTTCGACAACGATTTCGAAAGCCGCGATGTCGCTTGAGTTAGCTACATGAATTCCACCACAAAGTTCTTTGCTGAATTCGCCAATCGAAACCATGCGTACCGGATCTGGATACTTTTCACCAAACAGCATCATTGCGCCTTGCTGCCGAGCGTCCTCGAGTGGCAAAATTTGAGCGTCGACGGCGGCGGCAGATTTGATTTTTTCAATCGTCTGTTGTTCGATTTTGACCAAAACGGAATCGTCGATCGGATCCATGTTGGCGAAGTCAAAGCGAAGGTCGTCCGGCGAAACTTTCGAGCCGCGTTGTTGAGCGTGACTGCCGACGTGTTGTTGCAACGCGTGGTGCAAAATGTGCGTTGCAGTATGGGCTCGGCAGATTCCCTCACGGCGAGTCTTGTCGACGCTGGCGGTGACTTCATCGCCAACTTTGATCTCGCCCTGGGTGACATGGCCGTAGTGAATAAACACGTCGCCATCTTTTTGGGTGTCGGAAACTTCGAAGGTACCGTTGGGGCCAGTGATGGTTCCGGTGTCACCAATTTGACCGCCGGATTCTGCATAGAACGGCGTTTTTTCAAGGAATAATAATTGCTGTTCAGACGAAACGGACAGTGACTCACATCGCTGTTGTTGGAGCGTGTCGTCAACTTTGGCTTCTTGGATCAAGCCTTTGACCGAAGCCGAACTAGATTCGCTGGCGTAACCCAAAAACTCGGTCGACTTGAGCAGCTGTTTGAGTTCGTCGACTGGGCCTGTATTGCCCATCACGCCTTCTTCGTCATTTCCGGAAATGATGCCGTGCCGCTCCATCGCCGCATCGAATTCGTCCCAGTCAAAACCCAAGCCGTGCTGTTCAGCAACCGATTCAGAAATCGGTCCAGGTACGCCGTGAGTTTGATAGGCTTGGGCTGCTTGGTCAGCGTCGATCTTGTCGTGACCTTCGGCGATTGCCTGTTTGGCAAGGCCTTCGATCAATGGAATCGATCGATCGATCAAACTGTAGAACGCGTTTTCTTGTTCCTTGATCACGCTACTGACGCGATCGA
>CAZORR010000202.1:0-5429 GCA_964582115.1 uncultured Pirellulaceae bacterium | reverse complement strand
AAACTTCAACGCCTTTGGGTTGGCCGGTCGACCCTGACGTATAAAGAACATAAGCCGGAGCATCGTCAGTATCGCTGGGTGATTCTTGCCCCGTTGGATTCAGTTGCAAGCCGTCAGTGAATTGCCAAGCGACCTTTCCGTCGTCTAATAAAAACTGTTTTCTGCTATCCGGCCACAGCGGATCCATCGGAATAAACGTGCAGCCTGATTTCAATACGGCCAACATCGCCACCACGGCATCGATACTGCGCGGCAGGCAAACGGCAATTCTCGCAGATGATTTGCCGACTTGTGCACGGATCATCTGGATCGTTTTGTCGACTTCTTCGGCGAGTTCGCCGTACGTCAGCGAGTTCCCCCCCCGTCCCATGACAACCGCAACACGATCGGAGTTTTCGGCGACGGTGTCATCAAATTTTTGTACGACATCTTGGTGTTCTAAGTTGCTTCGCGAATTAGGTTCGGCCACGCATACCTGGTCCAGAAGTTCACGCTCTTGATCGCACAACACATCTACCGTAGCGATCGGCTGATCCATGTCGGTGCCCATTGCGTTCAGCAATTTGCCAAAATGAGTGACGGCTCTGAATTGCTGCGTTGAGTCAAAAACGGATTCATTGAAATCAAAATTGGCTTCAACCTTTCCTTTGCCTTCAAAATCACCTACGTGAAGCCGCAAGTGGTGCTCAGCGTCATGGCAACCGGGATGAAGCCAAACCGGTTCAACACAGGTTTCACCAAAGGGAGTAAAGCTGGCGTTGATGAAATTGCAAACCACATTGAACGACGCGTTCGTTTGGATCGACGTCTTTGTCGAAGTCGCTCGTTTGAGGTAATCAGTAGTTGCCGTTTGCACCTTTTTTAGCAAGCTCGCAAAAGTCTCGGTCTGGTCAACCGTAACTTCGTGAACATGGAATCCGATAAAAGGCCCCATGGACTCTTTGGCTAGTTTGGTCAGCCGATGATGAAAGGGCACCCCAATTCGGATCGTTCGTTGGTCGCCAATTCGAGACAGGTAGCTATAAAGCAAAGTCAAAACAACGTTCAGTTGTCCCATCTGCTTAGAGAAAGAACGGGCTCGTTTATCAATCGTGATTTTTTGAAACGCTTGGGTGTCTAAATCTGCTGGTACACGGCGACTGGCACTTTGAATCCGTTGTACGGTTTGCCCGTATAGGGTTAGTGGCGGACTGGAACGCTGGGCTTCTTGAGCGGTTTTCGATGGTGTTTGTTCTTCGGGAAGAAACTGCCAATCAACTTGACTCGGAAGTTCTTCCCCGCGAAGCAGCGTGTGATAGAATTGCTCTTGGATACGATAGAGCTGCGTGACACCCCACGCATCGCAAATCAAGTGATGCTGGTTAATAAACCAAACGTAGTCCTGATCATTCAATTTCAAAAGAGCCGATTCGAACATCAGACTGTCCATCGGCAACAATTGTTCACATCGCGACTGACACCAGCGGCAAGCTTCCTGGTAAGGGTCGTTTTTTTCAGAAAGATCAATGACTGAAAATTCGAAATTGGGATCCTTGGCTAATTGAGCCACCGGAATTCCCTGATCCGTCATGGCGACGGTCGTTCGCAGCGTTTCGGATCGATTGACGATCGCCCGAAAAGCACGTTCGAAAACGTCTTGATTGACGGAAGCTGGAATGCGAATTCGAAACGCCGAATTGTAGATCGGTGATTGAGGGGCCAGTTCTTGTCCAGCCCAGATCAGACGCTGCATCTGACTCAATTGTCGCGTCAAGTCGCCGTGCGGAGGTTGCATTTTAGGAACCCCTTATACATTGGGTTCAAGGTAGGCAACGATAGCGTCAACGGACATGAACGTTTCGACCGTGACATCCTGCGCCGGGACGGCGAACCCAAACTCGCTTTCGATATAAGCGAGAAGTTTCATGATGCCCAACGAATCAACGAGACCGTCTTCCAGCAAGTCATCGTTGACAGTCAATTCGGATTGCGACGAATCCAAAAGCACATCGGACACGATGTAAGCAATCAATTTTCGCGTCAGTTCTTCGGTACTGAAAGAGTAAGGAGCGTTGTTCATGATGTCTGATTTTCTGAATTGAGCTCATCGAAGAGTAACTGAGCTTGGTCTTTCAAATTCTTGCGGTCAATTTTGCCGGTTCGAGTTCGAGGCAGATCAGCAACGCAGTTGATTCGATTGGGAATGGCGTAGTGAGACAGGCAGGAGTTGAGATAGTCTTTGAAGAATTCTTCGTCGACAGTGGAATGGTTTTTGCAGATAACGGTTGCATGAATTTCCTTGGTCTCGCCAATGAGAATCCAGTAAACTCCCGCTTCTTCAACTTCAGGATGGTTCGTGAGCGTGCGTTCAATATCGTTAAGTTCGACGCGATAGCCACGGACTTTCACTTGACGGTCTTCTCGACCTAAAAAGATAAGTTCGCCATCATCTCGCCTGCTAACGATATCTCCCGTTCGATAATAAACTTTCGGCGATCCGTTTTTGTCGGTGTAGTGAAAGAACGCTTTCTTGTTCAGTTGTGGCTGGCCCCAGTAGCCTAGCATCATCGTCGTGGAACAGATCACCAGTTCACCAGGAGTCTGACCGACGACGATTTCGTCATTCGAGTCAATGATCAAGCCGTCGGTTTCGTCCCACGTTTTTCCAATAGGAACCGACAAGTTATGATCGTTGTCGGCGTAGGAAGCTGGAATGTGATAGTAGGTGCATTGATTAACTTCCGCAGGGCCATAAACGTTGCTGAATCGCGCGTGAGACCAATTCTTCATCAATGCTTTCAAGTGCTTTGGTGGAAACGGTTCGCCACCGTAAAGCACCCAGCGAAGCTGGCTGAAATCGAGATCGTCCAGCTGAGCATGGGGCAACATTTGCTGAAGCGCTAGGGGTACCGAATACCAGATGGTAACTTTTTCCTTTGCGACCAATTGAACCAAGCTGCGAGGAATCCGCGTATGCGCCGCAGGGATGATCAACGTCGTCGCTCCGGCAAAGCAACTCGAAAAGTACCCAAAGGTTGATATGTCAAAGTTGATCGGCGAGTGGTTCGCGATTACATCGTTCGGAGTTACTTCATAAGTCGCTACCGAAAGTTTTGCGTAAGCGAGACCGCTGTTGTGGGAGTGTGTGATGCCTTTGGGGCGGCCAGTCGACCCAGAAGAATACATGATATAAGCCGGATCCGATGGCTTGATCAGTTTCGAGTTGGCATTCTGAGGTTCGCATGGCTGATCATCGACCATCGACATGGGAATGGACTTCACAGCCGAATCTAGCAGCATGCTTTCATCGGCGCCGATCACACATTCAAGCGATCCAGGAGTAGCGAAAATCTCTTGCAACAGTCGAGACTTTTTAGAGTTCGTGATCATAAACCGAATACGACAGTTCTGAATCAAACTGCGCACACCGCCGACTGGCATGCCGGGGTCGATTGGGACGAGAATACCGCCAGCTTTCAAGATCGCGTAAACGGCAACCGCTGTTTCCACACAGCGAGGCATGAATACTGCTACGCGATCTCCTCGCTGAAGATCCTGTTTGACCAAAAGATGCGCTAGCTGATTCGAGCAATCATCAAGTTCCTGATAAGTAATCGAAGTCGTGCCATCAGTAAACGCAACCTTCGTTGGAGAAGTTTGAGCGGCCGATGTGACCATGTGGTGCAAGAGCTGACTCATGACAGCTCTCCTTGGTTGGTGGACGTAATTAGCGGCGACGAACCGACTAAACTTGAGCTTACCCCAGTGCTTGAGCTTACCCCAGTGGCTTCATTACCTGCAAGAAAAACGTAGGGGCTCTTGGGATCGGCCGATTGAGTTCCCATCCAGATTTCGGTACCCAACCCGAGTGCTCGCGCATGTTCTAGGAACAGTTTGGTCACAACGTAGTCTTCCAGTACCCACCCTGTCGAATCAAACACTGTAAGACGATGTTTCAGTTCTGGAGAAACTTCTGATCGCTGCATCAGTTGATAAAGTTCCTCGCCAATGCCTGACGGCGCCAACTGTTGGCACTCGCCCTCAACCTCAGCTTGCCCGCGAACATCAGGAGTCACGAAGCTTCGTTTTAATAACGATAACGGCAATTCGAACTTGTTGGGGAAATCAGAGCCGACTGCGTTGATATGTAAATGCTCTTGGGTTGGCACATCGTCAAAAACAGGCCCGGCTCCGATATCAATCGTCGTGGCAATGCTGATGATGTCTGACAGTTCAAGGACATCTTCGATCGACGACATCTCGAATTCGACTTCACCAGCAAACGGTTGGCAACGCTGTTCAAACGAAGCCATCGTCGCAAAATCGGTATCGAAACAGCAAACATGTTCGACATCAAACACCCGCGTCAGTGCGTGCAATTGTGTTACCGCCTGGGCACCACAACCAATCAACCCCACGACACGACTATCCGGGCTTGCTAGGAACCGACTTGCAACCGCAGATGCTGCTCCGGTACGAAATGCTGTCAGTAGTGTTCCATCGACAACCGCCTCCAACTGGCCTGTTGTTGCGTTATACAAACTAAAGTCTGAAAGGATGGTAGGCAGGCCGCTAAGATCAGGATTTTGAGGATGATACCCGACCATCTTCATCAACACGTGCTCACCTGTTTGCAACAAGGGCATCCATTCGAGCAATCCCGATCGCGGTGACGAATAATTGAATCCGTCGCGAACAGGCACTGCGGTTTGCTGCGGATCAAAATTGCAAAACGCTTCATCCACTCTGGCAATCAATTCGTCCATTAGGCGGTCAATACCGATTTCGGCGACGATTGCTTGGATATCAGATTGTGAAAGTACAGTCGTTTTCATCAGGCACCCAGGATGGCTCGTTCGTAAAACCACCACGCCGCGATCATGCAAATGATCAGCGAACCGCCCACCAAGATGACCGGTTGGTAAAATTTTGACTTGCGAAGGAAAAAGATGAGAGGGAAAACTCCGATAACGATTGCCAGTTGTCCTAGCTCGACACCGATGTTGAATGATAAAAGTAGTTGCCGAAGATCTCCCATGCGGAACGGAAGATCCTTCATGACTGAGGCAAAACCCATGCCGTGAAACAACCCAAAGGTAAACAGGACAATCCAGCTTCGATCATGGAAAACTGGAAAGATGTTGTTCAAAGCGACAAGGATGATCGAAAACGCGATAATCGACTCTACAATCCAGCCTTCTAAGCTGATGATATCTAGAGACGCCAGTGCCAGCGTAATTGAATGTGCCACCGTAAAAACCGTGACAATTTTTAAAATATTCCAGAAGGCACCACCAAAGCCGTTAACAGGAACCCAACTTTTTTTGGATGCGACTGTCGGTACGTCATCCGTCTTGTCGTCTGCAGGCGGTACATCTGTGTCTCGTCTTAGCAAGACAGAAGCCAACAAAAGTGTTACTAAGAATAAGATATGATCGGTGCCGATCCAA
>CAZORR010000201.1:0-5472 GCA_964582115.1 uncultured Pirellulaceae bacterium | reverse complement strand
GTCGGGTTACCATTTCAACAAGCCCGTCTAACTTGAAAAACTGATTCGCCCTGGTAAATCCGTCGCCCCGGCAGTCAATTGGGCTCTGGTGTGTTATTATTTAAGGATTGATTTTCTTTGTTTTAATGCTCGAGGGTAGAATCTAAGATGGATAAGCCAAAAGTCGCTGCTTGTTTCCCGAAACAAGTTGAATTGGAAGCTGGGAAGAATTATGCCTATTGCACCTGTGGTTTGTCCGCTGATGGTGCTCTTTGTGACGGTTCACATAAAGGAACTGGCTTTACGCCGAACGTATTCAAGGCGGAAACCGATGAAGTGATTTGGGTGTGCCAGTGTAAGCAAACCGGTAATGTACCCAAGTGTGACGGCACCCATAAAACGTTGGAATCCGAGTAGGTGCAATTTTCATTGATCCGAACACTCGTCGGCATGTTGGTGATGCTGGTGTTTTTGTTGTTGTTTGTGCTGCCAGCTTTTTCAGGATCGCTGTGGGAGGCGGGACTGATGCCAGCGTGGTTGATGCGATCGATGGGGGCAGTCAGCGCCGCTCAAATGTGGGTGATGCGATTGTTCGTGGTCAGCTGGATTTTCTTTTTCGGAAGTTGTTTTGCTTCGTTTTTGAACGTCGTCGCTTGGCGAGTGCCGCGTGGTAGAGGTATTAACGGCTCAAGTCACTGTCCGCATTGTGATATTCAGTTGTCGATGAAAGACAATATTCCGGTTTGGGGTTGGTTGAAAAATCGCGGACGTTGTCGGGCTTGTCAAACGCCGATTACGGTTCGCTATCTAGTCGTCGAAATTGCCTTGGGGTTGGTGACGTTGGGTTTGGTCGCGCTGGGAGTGTTTTGGGGCGGAGTTAATTTGCCGGCGGGGATCGGTCATGATTTTCGTTTTGCGATGCTAAATAATTTGGTTAGCCACCCGCAATTCGCTTTGATTGGGATCACCGGCTTTCATTTGGTGTTGGTGTTTGGGTTGTTTACCGCGTCGGTTGTTCGGAGTGAGCGGTTGGCCGTTCCCGTTGTGGTTGTCGGTGTCGTTGTTGCGGTGGGCGTGATTTTTGCTGCGGTTTGGCCGCGTGCGATCGTGGTAGATTGCTCTGGAGATACGGCGGAGTTAGTGAGATTTACTAGGCAATGGTGGCTGACGTTGGGCACAGGTGTTGTTGCGGGGGTGGGCGCGGGATTGGTGTTTGACAGGTTGGCTTGGTTCAATGGGCCATACCTTTCAGTGGACGAAGTTGATGTTCAGGAAGGCGTGGTAGGTATTTCGAGCGAGACGCTCAATGAAAAAAAAGTGAGCCGGTCGGTGTGGAGTGTTTCGGACGGTGTTGCGGCGTTATCCATGGTGGGTTTGTTTTTGGGGTGGCAGTCGCTGGTTTCAGTCGTTGTTTTGTTAGTGTTAATGTTGCCGTTTCGGATGCTGGTCGGGTGTCGGGCTTGTGTTAGTTTGCAGTCGCAAGTGTTTTTGGCTACGTTGGTGCAGTTGAGCTGTTGGTGTTTTCTGGAGTGGTGGAAATGGCTTTAGGGATTCGAGGCGAAAGGGGGCGGACCTCGTTGGGTTGGGTTGCTCTGGGCACGCTTTGTTGGATGGGCTTTGTTTTTGCGGCTAATGCAAATGTTCTGGCTCAGTCAGGTGCGGTCGAGGCACCCAAGCGGGGCGTGGCTGGGCAGGTTCAGCCACAAGTCCAGCCCGAGGGCAGTTCATCAAAACAAGCCAAGTCGACTATTGGTGAATTGAAGCATTTGAGTGCTGGCTCACAAGCAGTGCTCGTGTCGGTGGCGGAGTCGGTGGTGGCGATGAATGGCGGCAGTGGTGTGATTGTTTCGAGGGATGGCTGGGTGTTGACCGCTTCGCATGTTTGTGAGCGACCGGGGCGACGGATTCAAGTACGATTGGCCAACGGCATGGAATGGCCTGCCCAAACGTATGGGGTGGATCGCCAAAAAGATACCGGGATGGTGAAACTGTTGGGGGATCACGTTTGGCCTTTCGTGCCAATCGATCGAGACACCGCGGTCGAGCCGGGTGATTGGTGCGTGGTGATGGGGTACCCTTGGGATACGGAGACCTTGAAGACGCCGGCGGTTCGGTTGGGAAGAGTTACCGAGATAGGTGATAGCCGGATTGTTACCGACGTGCCGATCATCGGTGGAGATTCAGGTGGGCCAGTGTTCGACATGAATGGACAGTTGCTGGCAGTTAGTTCGCGAATTCGCTTGGACGTAAATCAAAATATTCATATCCCTTTGGCGGCGTACGTGAGGCAATTCGATGCACTGAAGCGTGAAGGATTTGTGCGGACGATTGGTGTGAAAGAAAAACGTCCGATTGATGTTTCGCTGGCACGGAAGCTGGGGAGAAATGCAGCAGAAGTCCAAGACGCGGTTGTTGGTTTGGTCGTAAAAAGTAGACCGAGTGTTGTGCGGTTGGCATCAGTGGGGCAAGATGAAAGTGACGGCGGCGCGTCGAAGAAGGTTTTGGGAACGGTCGTTGACAAGTCAGGGTTGGTGGTTGCAAAGCATAGTGAATTGCGGCCGCCGCTAAAGGCGTTGGTGGAAGGAGGTTGGATGGAAGCCGAGGTGGTTTCGTTTGATTCTGAAACGGATGTGGCTCTGCTGCAGTTGAAGCCAAAGGCTCCGCGAGAGTTTGTTCCGATTCAGGCGGCTGCAAATGTTAAGGGGAGCGATTGGGTTGGGCGGTTGGTCTTGTCGTTGGTTGGGAATGCGGAAGACGCTTCGTTGGTGGCTTCAGTGGGGACCGTTATGGTGGCACCTCAGAAATTTAGCGAAACGGTTGCTCGGCAGGAAGTTGATCTTGGGTTGGTGTTGGCCCCTAAGAAAAGTCGTCGCTCTACGCAGACAGGGGCGGAGATTTCTCGGGTCTATCCTAAGTCCTTGGCGGAACAGGCAGGCTTGCGAATTGGCGATCGTTTGGTGTCGATCGACGGTCGTGATGTGGTGGACGAGGCGGGGTTAAAGCAAATTTTGACGACGGTTGTTGGTGGGCAGAAGATTCGTTTTTCGATTCTTCGACGAGGAGAGTTACTGTCGTTTCGAGTGCAGTTGCCGGGGCGTTTGCCGTTGGTGTGGGATCGTTGGGGTGGTGGTCCGTTTAGCCAGCGACGGTTTGGGTTCGGGACGGTGATTGCCCATGATGCCGTGATTGATCCAAGCGATTGCGGCGGTCCGGTGATTGATTTGGACGGAAATTTCCTTGGAATTAATGTCTCACGGGCGATGCGAACGACTACTTATGTGGTTCCGGCGGGGAAGTTGCAAGCTCTAGTGCAGACGTATCAGCAAAGCCAGTAAGTGACTGAGTGTGATTCGGGGTTGTTGGATTTCGGCTGATTTGCTGAAATTGGCCTGCCTGCTTTTCTAGAGGAAGTGATGCGAGTCCAGCAATTCATATTTTTAATGACGGTGATGGCGCTGTTTAGCGGCTGCCGACCGGTTAGTTCGCCCTGGGCAGGTACGCCTTATGAGACGCCGCAACCAGTGGAAAGCGCCGGGCGATCTACGTTTGCGCCTACGCCAACGATTCTGCCGGTGCAGGTAGCGCCAACAGTCGACGCGGCCAGCCAAGACGCCGCGCTTGAACGATTTTTGTTAAAACAGCGTGGTTCAAAGGTTAGCGGATCTGAAGATCGTGTTTTTTAGCGCGAGCCACTAGGAATCGGAGTTGTGGTAAAAGATGGCGAACTCTAACTGAGTTCGTGATGATTCGCGGTGCTACTTTGCAAACTTCTTCAAAATCCAATCGCCTAGCGATGGCGAGAGTTGCAGCAAAGAAAACAGAATCCGCGTGTGGCCTGGGACAATCAGTTCTTTCTTGCGCCGTCGGATGGCTCGATCGATTTTGGCGGCGAGCAATTTCGGGCAAATTCCTTTTAGCTTGACGCCAGCACCGGGCTGAGTCGCGGCAGCGTCTAGGTTACTCGATTCTTGAGTGTATCGTTGGCCAGCGTCTTCACGGCGAATGGGGCCTGGGCAAACTAGTAGGCAATGGACGTTGGCGGGGCCTTCAAGTCGTACCTGATGGCTGAAGGCCGCTAGAGCGTGTTTGCTGGTTGAATAGGGGGACATGTTTCGCCATGCAGTTTTCGCGGCTAAGCTGCCAAGGTTGACCAATGATCCTGAAGATTTTTCGAGATATGGCAAGACTGCGGTCGAACATTGTACGGCTGAATAAAAATTGATTTCCATCATCGATCGGTAGGCGTCGATGTCGGTGGTTTGTAAGTCGGCTCGTGTCGATTTCCCGACGTTGTTTATCCAAACGTCGATCCGTCCGTGTTTTTCGACAATCGATTCGACGGCAGTGACCACCTGTTGATTTTGCAAGACATCGGCCACGATTGGCTGTAGGTTTGGGGTGTCTTGGCAGACTGTGGTCAATCGTTGTTGATCACGAGCAATGATGATGACTTGAGCGTCAGCGGCAGCAAAGTGCCTCGCGAGTTCAAGGCCGAAGCCTTGAGAGCCACCGGTGATAACGACGATTTTGTTTTGCCAGTGGCTCATGCAGGGAAGGATTTCGGCTTGAGATGAAATTCGGTGTTCTGTTTTAGTTTTTATAGGACCGCCGTCCACGATCGACGCCACCAAAGTATCAGAATGCTATCGCGGATGCTATCGCTAAAACGGTATTGTGGTAGCGGTAGAACTTTGCTGAAATCGCCGCAAGGATGCCGACTCGCTAAATACTGATACTGGGTTGGCAATTGGGGAAGAGGTTGTCAATAAGAAAGAACGTCATGGCTGCTATTTTTGAAACAAGGTTTATCTTTCGAGCTTTGACGGTGGCATTTACGTGTATCGTTTTTTCTGGCTGTCAGAGTTTTGATGTTAATTCAAATGCGGTCGTGGGCACGAGTTCGCCAACACCAGAGGCGGAAGTGATTGGCCAGTATCAGCTGCAATTAATCCCGAGTTTCGGCAGTCCGGTGATTGAAAAAGTAGACATCGCGGGACCCGTTACGGTGCAGGACGCGCTAGAGGCGTCAGGTGCAATTCGCAAATTTCGCAGTATGAAAATATCGCTTGGCCGGATTGTTAAAGACAAGGGCCAGTTGCTGAAATTGCCAATCGATTATCAGGTTCGGTCCAAGACAGTTCGCGACGACCAAAACTATCAGTTGTTGCCAGGCGATACGCTGACCGTTTCACCAAAGAAATCAAATTCAATCGATAAGGCCATCGAAGCGATTTCTGGTGGGCTGCTCTAACTTGGACCGGTTGTTGTTTTTAGGTCCGTTTAATTTCTCTTTGCACCGTTTGTCTTTGCGGTGCTTGTTAACACGCTGTTGATCATCATGCTATTGTTTGGCCAGTGATGGCGCATGAAATTTGGAAGAACGTTCGTTTTCTGTGAACCCAAGATTGCTGAAAGCACTCTGCGCTACTACGATTGAGATTCCGAGTTGGTCAGGTGATCGCTGGTGGAGTGATCCACGAGAGGAAAGTCCGG
>CAZORR010000200.1:0-5484 GCA_964582115.1 uncultured Pirellulaceae bacterium | reverse complement strand
TGTGTTGTCAATGACGATTTAAATGCTGGTCAGAAGGACGCCTTGGTCGACGAATGGCTGTTTGATTTGAACAGTCGCTGTGAGCCAGTGATCGATGGAGATTTCATTTCCGGAGATCGTTGATGTTTATTTTTGTACGCCGAAAGTGACGATAGAAATCACGGCGATGACGGTGAACAGGACGAACAGGATGATTGCGATCACCGAAAAGGCGACCATGAAAAAACCGATCAGGTTAAAGAACTGAGACATCCAGCCTCGTTCGTCAATGGGGCCATTGTCGATGTTGTCCGAGATGAACAAGAGCCCCATGCCAGTCCAGAAACAAGACACTGCCACTAACAAAGGCAATCCAAAGAATGGCGAATGCGATAATAGGCTTAGCGGTACACAAAAAGATAACGCGAGCCAAAACATGTGCTTTAGTTGAAACTGGCTAACGTCGGTTGGGATTACCATTGTAAATTATCGGTTTAGAAATCTAACGGCTGGGATCACTGGGGAGGCGTTTCGCCACGATGGCTCGGCGTTTTTCAGAAGTTCCATGGCGTGTTAAAAACAATGTCGCTTTTTTGCGGCCGGTTAGTTTCAATTTTCGAAAACGCTCGAAGGTGACGTTGTCGATGCCGCGCTGTTTAAGCTCGATTTTGCCAACGTTGTTGTCGACTAAAAATCGATGGACTGATTTTAAATCGAGTTTAAGCATCTCAATGACTTTGAATTTTTTTAGTAGTGGCTCCTCAATTAGTGACTCGGATACGAAATAAGGTGTCGTTGGAGAGATTCGTTGCAAACCGTGTTTGGCTGCTAAGTGATCCTCTAGTTTGGCGGCTAGTACCATGGCGTGTGGTTCATATAAATATCGCTCTAACTTTGGTGCAACGACCCGTTCAATGTCAGTTCGGCCCTCGCAGCCGATGTGGTAGCTGGAACCGTCGTCCAAGACTAACGTCGCCGATCGTTGGCTCGGCGGTAATGCTGAACCGAGCCACAGTATCTGTTGTTTGCACTCGCGGCGGTCGCCAATCCATTGCCGGTGAAGCTGGTCGGGAAAGGAGTCTTCTATCGGGGTGGCGGGGGCCACTTTGACGGATACCAACTGCGATTCGGAAACTCGATTGAAAACACCGATCAAGCTGGGACTGAAATGACGACCATCGGTTGTACGACGGCCCTTGCGGCGATCGGGGTCTAAGTGAACGGCTGAAAAGTCACCTAAGTCGACATCGGCAAAGTCGCAGTGGAGTACGTTTGCGGTTGAATGGGGGATTTGGTTGGCCTGTAATTGGTGTTGCAAATTGTGCTGGGCAAACAGAGCAGTAACGGGGTCGGTGTCGACTCCAGTGGTGATTAGGTTTTGGTCGTCCGGGTTGCGACTGGCCAGCCCAAGTAAGTCGCCGCCGATGCCGGAGCAAACGTCTAGGACCGATTCGTGGTTTTTGAACTGCTTGGCTTTGTAGATTGAAAGCTCCATGCCCGATGACTGCTCAAGCCCCCGTTTGGTAAAAAACATTTGATCGGCGAGTGGAAATTTAGATTTGGCGCGGATCCGAAGTTGAGCTTGTTCCATCACCAACGCCGCTCGGGTTGGCGTGGTGGAGGTGCGGAGAGTTTTGGCAATCTTTAACGGACTGACTTGTGCCGTAAAGTCTTCTTGGGCCAGTTGAAGCAGTGCCGCTGCTTCACTGCCGATTAGCCATTGATATTCGTTGATTAGCGGTTGAGACATATTCGAGATGGTCGCAGATTGAATATTCAGGTTCTAGGCGATCGCGTGTCATCATGTTAGTCTTTATTAACCGCAATTACGATGCGGGCCCCTCCACTGTTGATGTTCTTACCTTAGACGAATTTTTCAGTATGTTCGATCCCTTTCAAGAACTGATTCTCTACTTACGTATCGCGCAGGCTTTTAAAAATCGTTTACAGATGTCGGATCGTGATCGAGCGTTGGTGATGGCTGGTACCTGTGCGTCGGTATTACAAATGAATTCGATCGCAAATTTCAGCCGTAAGTTGATTTTGCAGAACAACCAAGGCCACATGCTGCGGAACTACGAGACATTTGCGGAAGCGCTCGACGATTCGGATTTTGGGGTGTTCGTAAAACAAGTTCGGAAGAAACTCGCGCCTGAGTCCGTTGAAGCCAGCTTACAGACGATGGGGTATCGATGTGAAGTACTGCCATCTGATTATGATACCAAGCTTGAATTCGCCGCAGCCGTCATGGGAATCGATGCCGCTTGGCTGACGGCTAACTTTGGGGAATAGGCGATTGCTGAATCATACGGTGGCAGACCAAGCAGGTAGTGCCGATTAGACGATCGCCTCAGATTGTGTTTGAACGAACCAGATCGTGATGACCGTGGTTTTACTGGCTGATTGGTTTGTTGGGTCTGAATGGCATGTGAGGGTGTGGGCAGGGCAGCAATAGGTGACGGTAGGAAAAGATCGATAGATTGATACGACTTTTTGTTTTTGTAGTATCAAGGCATTCCCTATGCTTCGCACGCTTTTCGTCCCTGCAATTTTGGCGGGTATTATTTCCACGCCGTTTCTGATGCCGCTAGGTGACCAGAACCAAGCGACTTATGCGCCGCAGTTACCTGCTTCGCGGGCTGGATTGAACCACCAAGGGTTTCCGCAGCCAGTGCAAGCGTCGGCAGCGCAGCAGAGTAGCCCGTTTCGACAGGCTTCGCAGCAACGGATCATTCAAACGCAACCATCGGTTGGCGGATCGGGGCGATCCAACCTACCGGTGACCAATGGTGGTTTTGTCGCAAGTCCGAACAATGGGCCAGTTGCGCAAGGTTTGGTTCCCGCTCAGCAAGCCGGTTACAACCCAGGCTCTGGTTACCGGCAACCAGCGATCGTACCGGGTCAGGCGGCTGGTTATTCGGATTGGGGCGGTCCGATCTTGGATGAAAACAATAACGTGATCGGGATGGTGCCCGGAAACGGAATCGCAGGAGGAGTAGATCCTGCAGCTTTAGGCTTTACGCCCGACTACGGCGCCGCGCAAACGTATTCGTTTAACGGCGATGCCAGTGGCCCCAATTTTGGCGCACCGCTGCAATTTACGCCGGTGACCGACTTTGCTGAGATTTTTAACTACGACGTGACTTCGGCGTGGGTTGGGCAGCGGTGGGATCGAGTCTCCAACGTGCCAGTGTCCGAGGGGCTACGTGGAAAAAGAGTTGCTTTAGTGACTGGCACAAACTCTTGGGATCTGCATGGTTCGTTAACCTACTACTTTGACGAGTACCAGAAGTGCCGACGAATTACGTTTCGTGGTTGGGCTGGTGATCCGACCCGGTTAATTGAGCTATTGACGACAAAACACGGGCTTAAGCAACAACCAACTCATTGGGAAGGTTTCTACTTGGCTAAAAGATGGCGTAAGTCGACCGGAGCCATGCTAATGAAAAGCCCAGCAGTGACTTACGTCGATAACAAAGTGCAACAAATGGGCGTTTTGCTAGAATTAAACGATCCCAGTTCAAAACATCAGTTGAGCGAAGACTTTATCTCGTTGGTCCGCGGGTCCCAGCAAGCTCAGTGATTCGCGGCCGTCAGAACGCCCAGCTTAAAAACTGGCTGATAAGCTAGAACGTCGGCTTTCAAGGCGTTTTAAACTTGGATTGGGTTTGCAGCACGTTGAAAAGGGTTGTCAAGCGGATAAACACGAAAACAAGTCGGTTAATTTTCGTTGACAAATTATCCACTTGGTCCAGAGAGTGTGATGCCTAAAACATGCACTGCTTATGAGAAGTTTTGACGGGTTTTTTGATTCCACCAACGAGATTACAAGGAATCATTTTCTCAACGTCACAATTCGATTACTTAAGGTTTGACAAGCTTGCTAGCACTCTTAGAATCTGGGCCTCACCAACAACATTCATCATCATCCACACGAAGTGGATTTGAGAATATAAATACAAGGACGGCCTTTTTATTCAGACTGTACGAGCTTGCCAAGTTTCGTCTGTCACCTAAAAGGTTTGCCGATAAATGTGTCAGGATGTGACTTTTGTCGACTCAGGATTTTAGCAGCAATGAACCGACGAACAGCGCGGGGGTAAACCCGGCCGACGCAATCGTCGATCTGCTAGAAGCCTCGATCGGTCCCGATCTGTTCGACATGTGGTTCAGCCGCAGTTGCATTGAAGTGACCGAACAAGACACCGGTCGTGTCGTTTGCGTTTCTGCGAAGAACGAATTCTCCGTAAGGCGATTGCAACAGACGTTTGCTGGTGAAATTAAAAAAGCGGTTGAACGAGTTTGTGGGCCACAAACCACGATTCGAGTCGAAGTTGCTCAGCCTGACTTCGGTGCCGACGATCAGTCGTCTCAAGATCAACCAGCTAGTTCCGACCAACCAACTGATTCAACGGTTCAACAAGCGATTCCATTTGCTCCAACGGGAGTCGTTGAAAGTGGTTCTCAGCGTTCGATCAAGCGGACGATGCCGACGTTGGAAGAGTTCTCGTTCGCGCCGGATGCGAAGTTGTTGCGAGCCGGTGTTGCCCAGCTGTTCGAATCGCCTGGCCAATTCTCGCCGCTGTTTATTCATGGACCGACTGGGTGTGGCAAGACTCACCTCCTAGAAGCCATCACGCACGGCTTTCGCCGCAAGTTACGGTTGAAGCGTTGTGTGTATGTTTCGGCGGAGCAATTCACGACTCAGTTTGTCGGTTCTTTACGGCAAGGTACCGGGTTGCCGATGTTCCGTCGTAAGTTCCGCGGGCTCGACTTATTGGCGATCGACGATATTCAATTTTTGGCCGGTAAAAAAGCTACCTTGGCCGAGTTCCAACAAACGTTGGATAACTTGGTACGACTTGGCAAGCAAGTTGTTTTGTCGGCCGATCGATCGACATTGGAGTTGGACGATCTTGGCCACGACATTTGTGCTCGTATTTCGGCAGGTTTGACTTGTTCGGTTAGCTATCCGAATCTCGAAGGTCGCGTGAAGATCGCAGCAAAGCTTTGTGCCGATCGTAATTTTGAGTTGCCGACAGCGGTTTTGAATTTGATCTGCGAGCAAGTGCCACGTGACGTTCGTCGCCTGTCGGGGGCGATTAACCGTCTGCACGCTTATGCAATGACGTTTGGCGACACGGTTGATGTCGAATTTGCTAAAGAAGTGCTGGCGGATTTGTTTGCGATGAACGGCCCTGCTTGTACTTCGATGGCAGCGATCGAAAAAGCGATCTGCGAATTCTGTCGCGTTGACGCGGCAGAGCTTAAGTCTAGCAGTCGTCAAAAGCGAATCAGTTCGGCTCGGATGCTGGCGATGTACCTTGCTCGCGAATACACAGGATCCGCATTTTCGGAGATCGGTGATTACTTTGGCGGACGCAGTCACAGCACCGTCATCGCAGCCCAACGCAAAGTTGAAAAGTGGCTGTCCGAAGACCAAGGCATCGTGCTTCCGCATGCGAAGTACTCAGCCAAAGAAGCCGTCCGTCGGCTCGAATCAAA
>CAZORR010000199.1:0-5489 GCA_964582115.1 uncultured Pirellulaceae bacterium | reverse complement strand
CTGCTCAATTGAGATTGGTAGCGAATAAAAACACCAACCTGAAAGCCCCCTCTCCCCAAAAATTCGGAGTGAGTTTGGTCCTAGTAAAGTGTGTTCTTGGCCGAATTTTTGGGGAGAGGGGAGCTAGTGACGGGGAGCTGCTTTTTGCGTTTTCGTTTTGAAAATCTCAATTGAGCCGTATGGGATGCTATGACCAGGTAGTACTACTTTTTGTCGAGGCCTAAAACTTCGTCCAAGATCTCAGTGAACTGCTCACTCGTCAGGTCCATCTTGCCGGAAGCCGTCGCACAAAGGTGTTTTTCCATATCCGCTAGGTGGCCATCGACGGCCATCAATCGCACCATGTCCTTCAGCAGAATTACGCGATTGTTGTGTGACTCTGGAATGTTCACTTCGATCGTGCCTTCGGACAAGCCTGCTAAAGCCGTTTCGAATTCCGAAGTTGGAATGTTCCATTGTTCGGCTCGTTCAAGCAGGAACCTAACTTCCTCGTCAGTAAACTTATTGTCGGCGGCAGCTAAGTTTACCAAGCTGTGAAAAATCGAAAGTTTGTCCATCGTGGTTTTCCAAAAAAGTAGATCGTCACCAAAGTTGTAACTTAGCCCGGCGAGAGCTACGAGGATAGTAACTGCCAGCGTGAACGTGTCTAGAGCGTTGACGCTTATGATCGGCGGATGAAGTCAGCGGCGTAACTGCGGACTTCTTTTCCGTTGAGCACATGTACCATTCTTAGTTGCTGGACAGTTTCGTCACTGAATCGAGACAGCGGTAGGTGAATTAGTTTTTTCTTGAATTTTTTTGCGATCTGCCGCCAAGCATGCCCCGGCGCCTTGGGGCTCAGCAACGCAATGTGAGGCGATTTGGAATGCAAGCAGGCGGCCCCGATCAATTGTTCTTCGAGCGTCGTCGCGAAATCAAGTCGAGGGTCTTGCCAGATATCTGGAATGGCAACGGGCGGATAAAGAAACATCGCACCGCCGTAGTTAGCCAAACAAATGCCGGGGCCAACGGGTTGCTGAGTAAAGTCGGTCGCAAAAAATGCTAACGTGGATTCATCTTTGTGTTCAGCAAACCATGTCGTCCGCCAAGCATAATCACGAGGGTCCGCGGGTGAATCGAACAGCATCACGGAACAATCTAGTCGGCCACGACTGGGCGGTAGCACTTTGACGTAGATTTCACCGTCGTACCAATGGCGCACGGTATCACGAATGTCGATGCCGTCTTTGATGCTGGTCGTGAATTTTTCTGTACGAGCCAAGTCGGCGCCCATGACTTCTTCGGCTCGGTTAAAAACTGTTTGGCGAAAGTTCTCGATCGTTTGGTCTTCGGCAGGCCAACTGCATTGTGAATGCGGGTTCCACTTTTGCTGCCAGTCAAGTTTTTGGTTTTCGTCCGGTTTAGGAATCAGCTTGATTTCAGAGATCACTCGCGGCGGACCGGGGAGTCGATTGTTGATGTCAAAAAGCGAGCCATCAGGGAAGGCGGCTTGGTCAATCGACATGCCAATCTCGGGCAAGCCAAGCGATTGAGGAGCGGGGTACTTTTTGGCAGACTCTAATACCGAAAGGGCGTACCCATCACCGACGACTTGTTGAGCGGCGGTCACGATGGTGACGAGCTGCGGCGAAAAACGATGTTCGATCAGCGTCAGGTTGCGAACGTACTTTAAGCACTGCTTTAGCAAATTCGGCGTGATCTTTCTCGCTCGGTTTTTGTACTCGGCAAGGTAGTGGTCGCGGGCATCCAAGAGTAATTCCTTGACGCCGTCGATTGATAAGTTCGCATCGTCGTCCAAAGTCGCTCGGGCTTGTTCGTACAGTCCCGTGATCAGCGGGAGTTCTCCCAACAAAAAGTAGTAACTGCTGGGGCGGACTTCAACTCGCTGGGTATCTTCGGTGATCGAGTTCTCCGGGCAAACGAGTTGTTTTGAGAGAAACGCTTCTCGCACCCAAGGCCAGTCGAGCACGCTGCAGACGAACAGGACGTTTTTAAAATCGACCGAAAGCTCTCGCAACTGCCAAGCCATGTAGGCGATTCGGTCTCGCCATTGCGGATCGTCTGGAGCGGTCGTGAACGGAGCAACCGCCGCCGAAAATTTCTCAAGGCTCAACTGTTTGAGTGCGTAGCCATCGGGCAGTACGCGAGAATGAGGTACGAAGGGGCTGGTTTCTAGATCGATAAAACGGCGAGGCAGGTGGTCGCCGATGGCAGTCCGCAGCGCCGCGATCACGGGCTGGCAGGGATCGATTGGCACATAGCTGGCGGTTTCGAAATCGTCGTCGGGATCAAAGTTGTTTTCGTCAAAATCGCCTGTGTCGTCAGCGGGAGTCCACTCGGATCTCATTGACGCGACTCGGTCTCGCTGAAACACCGCACTGGGGGTTGGCAACGAAAGAATCGCTTGCTCGACATCGGCTTGGAACGATTCAGGCAACGGTACCGCGAGGCAGTCAAAGGAGTTGTTGAGCATCAGCCTACGGATCTCCCACGCAAAATCGCCGCTGCCGTGAATAACCGGTGCGACGGTAACGTGGGGGCCAATTTTTAGGACTTCAGAAATCACAAGACTCACCATCGTCAACGTCTAATTCGTCTTCATCGTCGTTTGGGTAGCCGTCATCTAGGTTGTCGTCAGCATCAGGCCGGAACATTTCCGGATCGATATCGTCGGGCGTGAGGTCGGGGTGAAGAGGGTCATTGGCGGCGAAAAAGAAATCACCAAACCCCATCGGTAACGCTTGGCCGCCCAGTGTTTGGTTTTTCTGTTGTGCTAAGCGTTCCAAATCGGTCGCCTCGGGGCCTAGGCACATTTGCAACGCCTCCGCCCAGGCTTCGTCTTTTGACAAAGGATGGTCGGATTCTTGCGACAGTCGCTTCATCGCAAACCGCAGCAAGTTGATTCCGTCACGAGTTGAAAAGTCCAATTGCAGTTCATGCGATGTTTGCAAAAACTCAACCGTCATCGCCAGCATATCAGTCGGGCAAAACGGCAAGTGATACTTGAGGATCGATTTTTCGTCCGCCCGATTAGGGAACTTGAGTCGTAGGGTTGGTTGGAGACGAGACAAAATGTAGTCCGGAATCTCAAACGTGGATTCGTCTTGATTCATCGTGACCGCACAACGGAAGTTTGGATGAGCCGAAATGGAAACCCCCGCCACGATCGATTCGACATACCGGCGATGATCCAATAGCGGTGCCAGCGAGGCCCATGACTTTTCGTTCATCCGGTTGCCTTCATCCAGAATGCAAACGGCTCCTTCGATCATCGCCGTTACCAACGGCGACGCGTGATAAGCAATCTTGCCACTTTCGGCCAATACGGGCGTGACCAATAGATCCTCAGGTCGCGTGTCAGCGGTGCATTGGTAAATGTAGAGCGGCTGGTTTCTTACTTTGGCGGCTGCCACGGCAAGCGCCGTTTTACCGATGCCGGGCGGGCCGACCAATCGGGGCGTTAGCGGAGAGTCGTTTTCGTCAACTGTTATCCAGCAAGCCAAGACCTGTTTTAATATCTCCCCCTGCCCTACCCAATCGCCTGAAAGGTTATGAGGTGTTGCAAGGTGGAGGTTGACGCCATCGGCGTCATGCGTTTTTGCCATCGATTCGTGTTGTCGAAATGAATGATCGGGTAGAAGCCGAAATTATAGAATCCTGACGGCGTAAAGGGTACCTGCCAAATGAGATTTGGTGCGTTCGTAGTAGGAGTTTCCAGATTTCAGAGGGTCCGAATTACGGTCAATCCGGCTACTGTCAAATCAACGTTGATGAACCGCTAGCCGATGGCACGAATTGCCCATGCTCGAGCTGCGACACGTTTGGCATAGTGAAGTGTCGGTTTTTCGTCCAGTAGATCGATTCCTAGTCCGTTGAGCATGGAGTTGTCGTTAATGATTACCTGGGCCTGCTGAAGCTCCCAAGGATCGTGGTCGATTTCACCTCGAAAAACTTTGCCAGCGGAATTAGCACTGTACAAACAATAGCGAGCTGTCAAAAAATGCTCTAGCGATCCCGGCACGGCTTGGTAGACATCTCCGATCGGGCGGTACTCACAGTCAAGTTTTGCCGGCGGTTCTCCTTTGTGGGTGCGAGTGGATTTGTAACCGATCCAAGTGCCATCACAGGACTGGTCCTTCTGTCGAAAAGAGATTTTCGCGTCCATGTACTTCAGATGAAACGTGCGTCTGGCAAATCGAACGGCCAGCGGATTGGTTGCATCCAAGCTGAAAAACCAAACTCCCGGTTTGCCATTGAGTTGCACGTAAGTGCGCACGTTCAGTTCAGGGAAACTCGACAACCCAGGGACTGGTGGAACAAACCGAGGAGCCACGCCTGTCATTCGAAAAGGTACCACGCCAATCCATGCACTGCCTTCAAAAGTATCGATTTCTAATTGCGTTGGAATCAATTTCCGCAATTGTTCGGCGGGTACGCGGTAGTGCATGAACAACAAGTCGTGCCAGTTCATTTTCATCACCCACGGTGATGTTGGTAATGGCCAACTACGATCGGAATGGGCGGTACTTTGCATGCGGTTTCACTGCTAGTTATTGATAGCTTATCCAAGACATTGGCTTGATTGTTAAACCGAGAATCTCGATTCGGCATAACTGGCTTGGCCGCAAGCATTTGGAAATAACGAAACCGAAAAATCGCTCCCCCTCTTAATAACTGATTTGATTAATAGGCAAGTAAATCTGTATGGCCTTGCTGGGATTTTTGGTCAAAAATTCAACATGTAACTGCAAAAAAACAAAAAACAGAAGCAAATTTTCGAATCAAATTTAGTATTCAAACTTAGTTGTCGATTAAAACCTGAATCGTATAGCAACGCCGTTGACTATTAGCTTGGAGATTCGCGGATATACATCAGCACGGCGGCAAATCCATAGCGATGATGCATTTCATTAATGCGGGCTAGACGAACACGAAGTACAAAATAGAAGCATCGACAGCGCGTCGTTTGTTCCTTACTGGTCCTCCTCAGACTGTAATGGAAAGCTCCGATCGCTGTCATTCACCGGTTCGAAGATAAATTTCGAGCCGGTGTTTTTTGTTGGTATCCGACTAAAGGAAATACTGCCTAAACGAATAAACGACCAACCAGAAAAGCCCCCTCTCCTCGAGAATTCGGACGAATACGTTTTGCACTTTCATCAAACGTGACCCGAATTCATGAGGAGAGGGGGTTGGGGGTGAGGAGTAACACGCGTATCAATTAGCTTTTCCTACTCGTGTCAATCAAAAATGATAAGGCGTATCAGTCTTTCGTTCTAATGAAATCGTAGAGAACTGTACTCAATGACAGCGCGGCAAGTGCGAGAATTTACAGAAGGCAGCAAGCTGTTGCTTTTTCGTTCTTTTAAATCTTAACTGAACGGTAGTTACCTTAAGGACCTTAAGGTAACTACGACCGATTTGCTTCATGATTAACAAATCACTAGTTTCGCCCTGCCATGACACCGCCATCGACATCCCAGACGGCC
>CAZORR010000198.1:0-5556 GCA_964582115.1 uncultured Pirellulaceae bacterium | reverse complement strand
TCTAGCTGACGCCGGGATCGATGTCGTAAGGCATGCCGTGGACTTCGTTCAGCCAGAGCCCTAAGTCGATTTGCTTGCAGCGGGAACTGCAAAAAGGCATCGACTTGGTGGTGCTGCGCTCAAATTCTTTGCGACAGTAGGGGCAGTGCAAAATAACCGCGTCCGCTGAGGCTTTGGCAACTGGAGCAGGCACAACAGCGTCGGATGATGTGTTCGGTTGGCCAGATTCACCGCTACTCGCTGGTGGCTCGTTATTTTCTTGGTCGTACATATGATTCTGTGCAGGAAAGGCTTAGTTCTTAGGATTGCCTGTCGCATATTTTCCACAAAATACTCCCGCTGTTCAATGGCTTCGCTACCATGATAAACTAAGTCTTTGTTTTTTCGTTGTGCGGCAACAGCGACATTTAGGCTTGGTTACTTTGGTCAGCCCATTTCGTAGTAACTGTGACCTCCCGGATTCGGTGGATACCTTGAGCAAAGTTGTTTACATTCTGGACCGATTCGCAGCTTCCAATTCGCTCTATAGCACTTGGATCGATCGCTGTCCGTATCCTTGCCAAATTGTTGGTAGTCCAGCCCAAGACTGGACCGTGCCCGACGATGCAGGGTTGGTGGTCACCCATGAGCATTTCCACTGGGAAACTATCACAACGTTGCGAAGAATTTACGAAGCAGGAAAAACACCGATCTTGATTTTGTGTGACGGGATTTTGGAATTCCGCAATACTTGGGACAACCCAACCGTCGCTGATGGTTCGCTGTATCAAACTATTTTTGGTCACAAAATCGCATGCATTGGACGAGCACCGGCAAGAGTCATCGAATCATTTGGTAATCAAGGCCTTTGTGAAATTGTAGGGCATCCTCGGTTCGACCAAATATACGAATCCGAACACTTGCCGGTACAGGACACAAGTCCATTTCGGTTATTGGTGACCACGGCTCGAACGCCCGCATTTAACGATCAACAACATCGTCAAGTCGTCAAAGGGCTGACTGAGTTGAAGAATCGGTTCGCTCGCAATAGTCATGTTGGTAATCGAGTTGTCGATGTAAATTGGCGGTTATCTGATGGCTTGCTAAACGAACTTAATTTGCCGCTGCCTATTGAAGCATACAAGTTGCCCAGCCTTGGGGACGCGATCGAGTTAGCCGATGCTGTAATCACGACACCTTCTACGATATTTCTAGAGAGCTTACTCAAGCGTCGCCCGACTGCATTGTTGGATTTCACTAACAGCCCAGCCTATGTTCCTGCGGCTTGGCAAATCACAGCAGCTGAACACATTAATTCCGTTTTGGAAGAACTGGCGGCACCGCCCGCTGCGAAAATGCTCTTTCAGCGAGCGACTCTTCACGACCAGATCGAACTCGGGCAAGACTCGCGTCAACGTTTGTTCGCTTTATTCGGTGAGATGATTGATGTTGGCCAAAAGGCGTTGGAATCCGGTGATCCATTATGTCTGCCAGTTCGAATTTTGAGTGACCCGCAGCGAGGGATTGCTAGAATTGATGACAGTTTTGATTTGAGTACTTTGTTTCCAAAATCGCCTGTGTTTGCAGAGCAAAATGTTGCTCGCCTACAGCAAGAACTCGTTCACGCCATTGCTCGGCTGGATCAGTTGCCCAAAGAACTACACGCCCGCGACGAAAGAATACGGAAGAAAACCGAACACATTGCAGCGATGACGACGTTCTTAGAAGACGCTGAAGCCCGAGCTGCGAAAGCAAATCAGAGTGTTCAAGAAGTTGCACAAAAGCAGCAGGAGACCATGCAGGAGTTAAAAGAATTACGTCAGCAGCTGCAAAAAAAATCCTCGCGTATCGATCACCTTACCGGTTTGCTTGAAGAAGCGAATCAACAACTGAAGACGCTCCGTGGTCAGACGCATCAATGAATTGGTTGCCTATTCTTGTGCGACCGAGCCTGTCGCAATTAAAAACAAGACCGTTGCCTGAAAAATGGCCGCGAAACGATGATATATTTCATTTACCGCGACTAAGTCATCGTGGACGCTATCACTTTGCCCAAGTACACACATGAAACAGATTGAAGTACTTTTAGTTGTTCTTGTTGTTTTTAGTGTGCTGCAGATACTCAGTCCAGGGACCGCTGTTAGTTGGTCCGGGACCAATCTCTGCGAGTCGACGCAGTACGGTTGGCCGTTTGCTGCAGTCGAAACAAACACAGCTGTCTATTCGCGCAGTGGACACCGGGTGTCGAGCCACGAATTTATTTTGGAAAGCGCAGTTGCGAACTTGATTGTGTGTTTTTACGTATCTCTGCAAGCCGTCACGTTCTTTTTGCAGATGTCACGAAAGCGTATGACTGCGACACTTACCGAGCTGATTGGAATTACGCTGTCAATCGCTGTGGTAGCCTCACTTTATCAGTCCCGAGATGATTTGTACTACTGGTCAAAGACGGTTATTCCGCTCGACTTGCATTGGCTGGTGAAGGGAAGAAGTAGTCCCGCTTACTGCGTGAGTGATATCGTCGGCTGCGCGACGATTGTCGTACTAGTTATGATTCTAGTGGATTACACATGTTTTTGTGCAACTCACTTCTGCAAGGTAATAAATCGACCGACGAAATGACAATGCATAAGTGCTCACGCCATCTGGCGATCGGCTTTCAGCTAGGAACTTAGCGAGCAATTTTTTGGTGCTGGGCGAGAAGCAGTTCGGCGTGCTGGTACACTTGCTGCCGTTTTTCTCCTAACCAAGCGATTGATTGCTCGGGCATCAGTTCGAGATTCAGTCGGCCAAGTACATTATTCATCCGGTAACGTACGCCTTCTTCGTTCTGATAGTCGAACAAGTAGCGTTCACTTTGAAACCGTTCGATTTCTCCCGCCAGTTTGGTTGTTGGCTGAGAGGCAAAATGGTTAATGCAGTCTTGAACTTTTTCCGCGTCCAATTTCGCAACCCAGTCGTACATTCGCTCCATGCTTCCCGGAAACTTAGATTCCAGAAACGCATCCAAGAACATCTCAATCACGATGTGACCAATCAGGTTGGCTCGCATTGCTTGCGTATTCCCAAACTGCTCGCGGTATTCGACGGCGAGCTCTAGGGTGATTCGCGTGAAAATCGCCGAACCGTGAAACCAGTAATCATCTTCGTGATGCTGTACCACACCGGCTGCGACCGCCGCTAAGATCGGATCAGGATCATCCAGCCAGGCCGCCGCTTTTTTCTTTCTGGCCCGGCACTTACGATCGCATGCGGTCAGCCAATCAGGAATGCATGTCCCTACCGCGAAGTACGGACGATCAAAGAAAGGCAATGCATGAGCGAAACAGTTCATCGATTATCCAAACACGCTTGCGTACATCTGGTCGTTAAAACCAACAACCAGTGATTTCCCAACCACCAACGTCGGGGCTCGTAGGTTCCCAGTCGGTCCTAAGATCAACTTCAGGATCTCTGCTTCGGTTGGCTTGTCTTTCTTCAAGTCCAACTCGACAACCTTTTTGCCTCGGGCCACCTTTAGTTTGGAGGCTTTTGCAACTAGTTCTAGCGCACCTTCTTTTTGAAAGGTCTCTTTCTTTGCATTGACTTCAGCTTTGGCTTCAATCCCGGCGTTCGCAAGAAACTCTTGCGTTTTGACACACGTCTTTCAGCCAGGTCGGTGATAGCTCCACGTTAGATTTGCCACGTTTGAATTCCGGTAAATGTTTTGGTGTAAGAACGTTAAATTTTAGGTCGACGGGTAACATCAAGCCGAGATTTTTTTAGAATTTCAATCAATCGGTTGAACCTACCCTAAACACTATCGTTCTTGATACGAATAAAGCAATGTGAGTTGCCTTTCAATTGCTACAAACTTAACCCAAAACACAGTTTCTATGAAGCCAGCGAACGAAGAAGTAACCCTTTACGACGAAAATCCGTCGATGTTTCGCAACCGTCCGGTCGAGTTCATCGTCACGGTCGTGTTGTGCTTGATCGTGGTTGGCTTTGTAATCTTTTTCATGTGGTGGTTGCGCTGCAAAGGTACTCAGCTGACCATCACCAGTGAACGAACTCGACTGCGCAAAGGAATCCTGTCGAAGTCCATCACGGAAGTTTGGCACCAAGATGTACGCAACGTACAGCTGAATCAAACGTTTTTTCAGCGGCTGCTAGGCGTGGGGTCGCTGGGGATTTCAAGTGCTGGTCAGGCAGGATTAGAAATCAGCGTATCGGGAATTCCTGACCCGAATCGAGTCAAAGAGTTGATCGATCGACATCGTCGTCGGTAGAAACGATTTCCATCTAGGCTGGACACGCGAACTTGCGTGTTCAGCCAACTATTCGGGAATCCTGAAGTCTGGCGATCCAGCTACTATTTAGCCACCGAAATCGTCGAACGAAATGTTCTCTGGTTCGACGCCAAAGTCTTCGCACATCTGCGTCACACACTTGTTCATGATCGGCGGACCACAGAAGTAGAACTCGATGTCTTCAGGAGCGGGGTGGTCGTTCAAGTAGTTGTCGATCACGACCTGGTGAATGAAACCCACGTAGCCGTCCCAGTTGTCTTCCGGCATCGGTTCAGATAGAGCAACGTTGAACTGGAAGTTCGGGAACTGCTTTTCCAGTTCGCGGAATTCATCGACGTAGAACAATTCTCTTAGGCTACGGCCTCCGTACCAATAGGTAACCTTGCGACCGGTTTTTAGGTTTTTGAACAGCTCAAAGATATGACTACGGAGCGGAGCCATACCGGCACCACCACCGACGTAGCACATTTCGGCTTCGGTCTCTTTGATGAAGAACTCACCGTATGGCCCCGAAATCGTTACCTTGTCGCCTGGCTTCAGGTTGAAAATGAACGACGACATCTTACCCGGCGGTGTTCCTTCGGGAGCGCGTGGAGGTGGAGACGCGACGCGAACGTTGAGCATGATAATGCCCTTTTCGCCCGGGTAGTTCGCCATCGAATACGCGCGGATGGTTTCTTCTTTGACTTCGGACGTGTACCGCCAAACGTCGAACTTGTCCCAGTCCGGATGGTACTCTTTTTGGATGTCAAAATCTTTGTAGTGTACGGTATGAGGTGGAGCTTCGATCTGGATGTAACCACCGGCTTTGAAGTCCACGTCTTCGCCTTCTGGCAGTTCCAAAACCAGTTCTTTGATGAAGGTTGCCACGTTGTCGTTTGAACGAACGGTGCATTCCCATTTCTTGGTTTCAAGGGCTTCGTGTGGCACTTCAACAATCATGTCCTGCTTAACAGCGACTTGGCAAGACAAACGGCAGCCTTCGCGAGCTTCGCGTTTGTTGATGTGTCCAGTTTCGGTTTCCAAAATGTCGCCGCCACCTTCGTGGACCTTCACGATGCACTGGGCACAAGTGCCGCCGCCACCGCAAGCGGATGAAACCAAAATCCCTTTTTCGCCGAGAGCATTCATTAGCTTTCCGCCAGCGGGAACTTCGATTTCCGTTTGACCGTTGACGGTAATCTTGACGTTACCCTTGGCAACCAAGAACTCGCGAGAAATTAGAATGACGCTTACCAACGCAGTAACTACGCCGGTAAAAATCAAAACTCCGTAAATAATTGCT
>CAZORR010000197.1:0-5646 GCA_964582115.1 uncultured Pirellulaceae bacterium | reverse complement strand
ATTGCATGTTTAGGTTTTGGCTTTCTTGAATGGGAGCGGCGAACTGCGTTGCGGGGATACTAAAAACTCCACCACCACCACCACCAAAACCGCCGCCGCCCGACATTTGGCGTTGATTGCTGGGGGCGTTCGCAAAGAACTGCCGGCGAGCGTCAAGTTCGTTAGGAACCGTTGCTGGATAGTTGGGCGATACCGCAAACAAATCGCTCAGGTCATACAGTCGAATTTGCAACGCAATGTCTTGCTCATAGGTACCTCTCGGCGCCCGCCGAACAATTTGCTGGCCAACGTTGCGGACTCGTTCGCTTGCCTTGAGTGAGTTTTCGTCATCGCTGGACCGATTCGCTCGGCGCTTAAGCTGAGCTTGCAGTTGTTCGACTTGTTGTTGAAGTTTGGCGAGTTCGTTTTCGTTTTGCGGTTTCGCAAACGCGGTCAAATTGAAACCGATCGAAAAACAAACCGTCCACACGGCGATCCAACGATATTTGTTTTGCATTTTATTTCCTTTGAAATGTTTACCACGACGCTGTCACTCGCTGCGCTTTACGAACACCGAGGCAGTTTGATGCTCTGCAATCCGCAGCTTTGAGTGAAACATTTAGTCTCGAAACAGAAACTAACATTCACCACGCAAATCAAAGGCCAAACCATCAGCGGCTGGAATATCAACTTAGCTGGATAGAACAATGGCGCAAAACGATACAACTGGCCATTCGTTTATGAAGCGAAACACTACAGTTTTTCAATTGAACTTCAGCCACGGAATACGATGGTATTGGTTAAGATTGGCTCCGATTCAAAAATCCGATCCTGGAACCTAGTGATGGCATCAGAGGCTACTTCTTGGTGTTGCCTCCCTTGATCCTGACCGCCTTAAGCGGGCTCTTCATCGCGACTGGCTTAACCATGAAACCAAAAAAATGGTCTCGCCCCAGAAATTTGGGCATGTTTAATTGAGCCAATCGCCCACGTTTTCATTGGGCAACAGCGGATGAGTGAGCAAAGCGTTTTAATGACCCAGTCAAGCTCCGGCCGCGATTTTGTGTGATTCTTAACAAAACCAACGAGCCCTTGGCCGCGAAAACACCCGACCGACCTCTCACAAAAAGCAACTTTTGGCACCTTAAAATCAGATAATCCATTGCACAACAAGAACTTCCAATAACACTGGCTGTGACGATTCTAACGATCCTCAAGCTGGCTTGGGGCTCACTTTAACATTAGCTCCCCCTTGATTCTGGTGTTTCTATGTCTCTGAACAATCCACTTGCGTTGCGCCCTCGCCTCTTCCTGCTAACGACCGTCATCGCGGTCTTGTTCTGTGCCCAAACAACAATGGGCCAGACACTCGTCGATGTCGATTTCAATAACCGCAGAGCATCGACTTACACCGAAGAACAAGTCGAAGATGATTTTGGCGAGATTCGATTCAGCAATGGTGTCGACGAAGGATGGGTGCGCGTCGTCACCGGACGTGAAGCCTTTGGAGGAACCGGTTCGGCAATCCGCGTGCGTTACCCTGAAGGTGGCGAAGGACCTGGTGAAGGAGGCGCTCAATGGATCGTCGAATTCGACGAAGGTTATGAGGAAGCGTACTTAAGTTACCGAGTTAAGTTTGCTGAAGGGTTTGACTTTGTGCGTGGTGGAAAACTTCCCGGACTTGCGGGCGGTTCAGCGCCCAGCGGAAGTACACCTGCCGATGGTGTTCGCGGTTGGAGCGGACGGCTAATGTGGCGAACCGCTTTCCGAGGAACCACCGGGCAGCCCGAGCAAGCCACTGCTGGACTGATCTCTTACGCGAAACATGTTCACTCTGGTTTCGCGATGGATGGACGCCAAGAAGACGATATATTTGTTATCGAACCCAGCACCGGACAACAAAGCGTAATCGTGCCCGATCAGTGGTACACGATTCGCCAACGAGTCGTCATGAACACCCCCGGCCGGAGAGACGGGATTTTGCAAATTTGGCTCGATGGCCGACTGGTTCACAACCAAAACAATCTTCAATACAGAAACACCGCTAATCTCCAAATTGACCGCTTCTTCTTTAGTACTTTTTTCGGTGGCGGTGAAGTCTGGCGAAGCAGCAAAGAAGAATTTGCTTTCTTTGACGACATCAAACTAACGATTCCACAGGAACGCCGCGTTCCGGAACAATATTCTTCGCCTAACGCAGCTGTCGCAGCCGCTGGCCCCGGTGATACGATTCTGTTGGGTTCCGCAGACTGGTTTGGCAACCTAACCATCAATGATCCGATGACCATTCGCGGACGGCAAAATGCTCGTTTGATGGCGGCTCGGGGCGACGCACCAATTATTCAAGTCAACTCTGACAACGTAAACATTGAATCGCTAGAATTCACGCGTGGTCTCGTAGGCGTTGAAGGCCTTTCGCTTGCCAGCCGGTTAAGCATCGTGGACTGCGAGTTTCGAGAAATCTTTGGCGATGCGATTCGCTGTACCGATAGTCGTGGTGTTACGATCATCAATGCCACTGTCGATAACAACGAAGGCCGCGGGGTCTTCTTGAATCGAGTCAATGACTTTTCAATTACCAACAGTTCTGCAACCAGAAACGGCGGAGCTGGGTTTGAGATTTTCTCTGACAACGGATTCATTGCCGACTGCGAAGCAAGCAATAATCGCGCCGGAGCCGGTTTTTTCCTGATCGGATCCGACAGCGGTCTGGTCAATAATGTTTCCGAAAACAACAACGGAATGGGATTTCTGCTGATTGACAACCAGAATATCGGACTTACGAACAATACAGCAGCATCAAATTCTAACTTCGGTGTGCTAGGCTTTTCGGCCACCAATTGCTTTTTTGGTAACAATCGAATCACTGACAATGATTCGATTGGATTGATTCTTGACAACAGCAGAGGCATTTTGGTTGAGTCGAATGTCATCAACAATAACACCGGCATCGGTGCTTATTTCTCACCGAGTACCCGCGACAATGCTGCGATCGGAAACTCCTACCGAGGCAATGCATTTGAGCTTGGATTGATCGACGACGGCAACAACTTTTCTGATGAGTAGAACTTAGTTAGTTGCGTCAATGAAATAGAATTGGATTTGTTTGTAGTGCCGACTTTGGTTGGAAATTCCGCCCGAGGGACACTACAAACAATTCATTCGCTTCATGATTGACGAAGCACGCACAAAAAAACCGTAACCGTAAACGGCTTTGGTTCGAAGAACAGAATGTCGCTCAATTTTCCAAATTGTTAGCGTGAATCACAGTAGATTCATTCTCGGGCAACACAGCAACAACTGGAGCGTTTTACCCCTCCGCGCGCTTTCGATTCGGAGAATCGAGCGACAATGACCGTCAACGGTTACAAAAAATCTTTCCGGCTAAACCGGTGCCGGCGCAAAGCCGTTGTAGCTCACATAAACACCGGTGCCGATCAGCATCACGACAGAGATCAGCATGCAGATGGTTGGCAACAATAATGTTTTACCATTCACGAATCCGAAGATCGGGCAATAAAGTCCCAGGGAAACCAAGCATGCGATTCCGTGACCATGTGACGCTGAGAAGGCGACGATCGAGATCCAAGCTGTCATCCCCAAGTACATCAGGACTGAAGCAATCAAGCTGATGCCTGCTGGTGACATTAGCGTCGTCAGTTGCTCCATAAAGAAAACCACGCCCAACGCGATCAACAGCATGATCAGTCCGAAAAATCCGGCCACAACCGCGATCAAGTAGGACTCCGCACCATCGCCGAAGTCGTCGTCAGCCCCTGAGTCCGGTCCTTCATCTAAGTCGCGTTCGGCCTTCCGCATCATCTGTTCCGCGCCGGACATCGCTGCGTTTGATTCGATATCCTCGTCAGCGTCAGTCTCTAACTGATCGCCGGTCTCCAAATTAAATCCGCAATCAATGCAAATTACTGTCCCACGTTTCACCTCGGAACCGCAGTTTTCACACATCGGACCCCGAGCACGCGCCTGGACATCTTCTTCGTCCAAGATATCAAGCAATGGGTTTGCCGCGCGGGCAGAAGCCTTGGGCGCAACGGCAGGCGGAGCCGCAATAACGACAGGCTTCTGGCACTTCGGGCACTTAACCCGGCGACCAGCAAGCTCGTCTTTGGCTTTGAACTGAGCACTGCAACTTCCGCACTTGACCTTAATGGGCATGAAACTGATGTCCTGAC
Source organism: uncultured Pirellulaceae bacterium (assembly GCA_964582115.1). GTDB lineage: Bacteria > Planctomycetota > Planctomycetia > Pirellulales > Pirellulaceae > Mariniblastus. Next base: position 1,474 of record CAZORR010000197.1, on the reverse strand, counting down.
AATAGTAGCGCCGATATTGGCAAATCAAACATGAAGAAATATGAAACCATGGTAGTTTCGATGCTAAAAACCGTTTTGCAACCACCAATTCTATATCTTAACAGAATCGGTCAATTACTGCTGTACTAGTGGCAGTAGAATTGGTCTAAACGCTATTTCGATGACGAACGGCAGCCTCCGCTGGCCGACTGCTCGAAACTAGCCGATCCGTACCTCAACCAACAATCATCATAGCAAACACCACCCAATTATGAATCCTTTCTATCAAAGACGCCAAAAGCTTGCAGCAAATCTGAACGAACTAGCGGTTGATGCAATGTTAATTTCAGAACTCAATAACATTCGCTACCTAACTGGATTCACGGGCACCGCCGCATACCTGCTAATCTCGCCGGAACAGCAAATACTCGCCAGCGACGCTCGATATACGATTCAACTGGAACAGGAATGCCCTGATTTAGAAATCGATATCCGCGACGTTTCCTCGTCACTCATCGAATCGACCGATCGGTTGACCCACTCGTTCGGATGGAAACGTCTGGCCATCGAATCCGGTCACCTATCCAAGGCAGACTTTGACGAGCTTCAAACACGTATGTCGGGCGTAAAGTTGGTCGACACAGCTCAAGTGGTCGAGCGATTGCGGATGATTAAGGACGAATCGGAGATCGCCGCGATTCGAAAATCGATTCAGATCAACGAATTGGCTTTCCAAAACGCCGTCGCAGCAGCCACGAATCAGCAAACTGAACGAGAATTTGGATTCGTACTGGAAGCAGAAATGCGAAAGCTTGGTGCTCAAGGATTTGCGTTTGACCCGATTGTCGGCGTCGGACCAAGAGCAGCCTTACCTCATGCCCGCCCAACCGACTTAAAACTGGGGTCAGCCAGTAATTTTTTGGTCGACTGGGGTACCAATGTCGATGGATACTTAAGCGACCTGTGTCGGATGGTGATCACAAGCGATCCCGAGCCAAAGCTTGTCGAGATCTACGATATCGTATTGCAGGCTCAAACAGCGGCAATCGATCAAATCGGACCGGGCGTCAAAGCCAGTACCATTGATAAAGCAGCAAGGTCAGTGATTGAGGCAGCCGGGTATGGCGATTTTTTCCAGCATGGCACAGGCCATTGCTTTGGCTTAGAAATTCATGAAAAACCGTATTTATCACCGTCGTCGGACGCAATTTTGGTTCCTGGCATGATTTTGACCGTGGAACCTGGAATATATCTACCGGGAATTGCTGGCGTTCGGCTTGAAGACGACATATTAGTGACCGAATCCGGTTATGAAGTCCTAAGTAATCTGCCGAAAGCACGAGAACAATGCCTGGTCCGGCTTGGCGACTGACTACCGTTTTGACTACAATTGCGAATCTCAAATTACCAGCAAAAACCCAGCTTGCCCCGTTTAACGAAGGCGGCTACTCACAATATAGATAACTTTGGAGCACTGATGGCCAAAGAGAAGAAT
>CAZORR010000196.1:0-5651 GCA_964582115.1 uncultured Pirellulaceae bacterium | reverse complement strand
TCTGGTTTAGGAAGTCGCAATGGTAACGAAGTGCCAGTTGGGTTTTAATGGCTGAAAAGCTTTCAGCCAAAGTCATTCCTTTTCGACTTTAGTGGGCTGAAGAAAGCTTAAAGAAACAAGGAATTCGTGGCTTTTGTTGATCGTTTGTTGGTAGGGCTGAACGTCTTTCGTTTTTGGGCGGAAGTGTTTACCGTTAAAGAAGCCATGACCCTTGCCTTTGAACGAATGGAACTCGCAACGGTTTCCAGCTTCTTTCATCAATTTTGAAAATTGACTGGCCTGTTTAAAGGGAACCGTCTTGTCTTTTGTTCCATGAAACAGGAGGGTCGGTACGATTCCTTGCCGAACATGATGGTTCGGAGAAAGAAGTTCTGCTTTGCCTTTTGGGAAGCGTTCTGATCCGTAGCCGGTTTCGGGTGCTGTGTCGAGTACCGGGTTGAATAAGATCATCGCGTTGGGGACTGAACTGACGGTCAAGTCCTCGGTCGGTTCGTCTTGACCTTCAATGACTCCAGTGCACGCCGCAATGTGGCCTCCAGCAGAACCGCCAGCGGCGACAATTTGCTTGACGTTTACGCCAAGCTCTTCCGCGTGTTGGCGCACCCAGCGGATTGCGGATTTAGCATCCATCACACATTCCACTGGTGTTACGTTATGGCGTGACTTAACACGGTAATCAGCACAAAAACATACGACTCCCCGTTCTGATAGAAACCGAGCCTGTTCGTGGAATTGTTTGGTTTTGCCTGCTCTCCAGTTACCGCCGTAGAAAAAGACAACCGCAGGCGATTTATCAGTTGCTTTGTGATCAGCAGGTTCGAAAACATCCAACTCGAGTTTTACGTCACCAACCGTTTTGTAAACAACTTTTTTGTCTGGCACAAACTTTTCACCATCGTCCGAATGTGTGGCGCTGACGGACCCAATCAAGCTTTCCAAATTGTATGTTTGTCCTGTTTCGGTATTCAGTATAGTCGTTTTCGTGCCGTAGCGAATCTGGCAATCGTTGCCCAATTTCGATCGGAGCTTTGCGGCAACCAGCTTGCCATTTGCCCACTCGATGTCGACTTCAAAACCGCCGCGGGCACAGAGCCCTTTTACCGAACCGTTCTTCCAAGCGTCAGGGAGTGCTGGCAGCAGTTCGATTTCATCAGCATGGGATTGGACCAACATCTCTGCCATTCCTGCAGTTCCTCCAAAGTTTCCATCAATCTGAAACGGTGGGTGCATGTCAAACAGATTGCTGCTGGTGGATTTTTTCAACAGCATGACGATGTTGTGATGAGCTTTTTTCGCATCCTTGAGACGAGCCCAGAAGTTGATGATCCACGCGCGACTCCACCCGGTGTGACCACCGCCTTGGGTAAGCCGCGAATCGATTGATTTTCGCGCAGCCGTCACCATCGCAGGATGATTGTTCAAATGATACTGCCGTCCCGGATGCAATCCGTACAGGTGTGAGATGTGCCGATGGCCTGGGTTGACCTCCTTAAACTCTTCTGACCACTCCATCAATCGACCGTCTGAACCAACTTTCGGCAAAGCAAGTTTTGACAACGCAGTTTTTACTTCTGTCACGAAATCATCGTCGATATTGAGAATTTCCGCCGTTTGCAACGTATTGCTGAAGACGTCCCAAATGATTTGTTGGTCCATAGAAGGCCCCATCGAAATGTTCACCTTTTGATTGGTTGCTGGGGCAAAAAACTTGTTCTCTGGCGACGTGCTGGGGCCTGAAACTAATTTGCCCGTCTTTGGATCTTCGACCAACCAGTCGAAGAAAAACAGAGACGACTCTTTCAAGATTGGAAAAGCCCGCTGCCGCAAAAAATCTCGATCTCCAGTAAAGCGATAATGTTCCATAAAATGTTGCGTACACCAAGCTCCACCAACGACCCACTGGCCGTATTGAACCTTCCCGAAGGGGGCCGTTGGATGCCAAGCGTCTGAAGTGTGCGGGGCAAGGAAGCCTCGGCAACTGTAGAGCGATTCCGCCGTTTGTTTGCCACTGGGAACCAAGCGTTCTACATAACCCAAAAATGGTTGATGACATTCCGACAAATTACAAACCTCAGCTGGCCAGTAGTTCATCTGAGCATTGATATTGATGTGGTAGTCACTGTTCCAAGGCGCTGCCATGTCCTTGCACCAAATCCCTTGCAGGTTTGCCGGCAAGCAGCCTTCACGTGAGGACGCGATCAACAGATAACGACCGTATTGAAAATAAAGAGCTTCAAGGTTGGGGTCAAATTTTGTGTCACGCTTCTTTTTATAACCTTGCAAACGTTGACGGGTGTTTTGAGTAGAAGCCGAACCAAGTTTAAGATCGACTCGACGAAACAATGCCTGGTGTGATGAAATTGAATCTTGCTTTACTTTTGCAAATCCTTTCGCGGTCGCTTTTGCCACGGTTACTCGGCATTCGGATTGAAGCTCTTTTGTCAATGGATTGCTGGTGTCGTTGCGGTTGTAGTCTGTGGCGGCAGCGATATAGATCGTCACGTTATCTGCCGAGTCAATTGTGAACTGACCGTCTTGGGTTTGAACGGTGCCGTTTTTTGCAACCACGTGGTAGATCGTGGCAAACTTGACGCCTAAGTGTGTTTTGCCGTGGGCAGCTTGGCCATGAGCGATCAAAGTGTTGTTGCCCCTAGGCGTAACGGTGAAATCGCCTCGACGTTGGACTCGACCGCGAAAGGAAACTTTGCCGGGTTGGTCAGCGGAGATATGTACAACGATGACTTGGTCAACCGGGCTGACAGTTACATCGCGTTTGAAATTGACTCCCTTGATGGTGTACTGAGTCGTTGCGACTGCCGTGTCTAAATTTAAGTCTCGCCGATAGTTCTTGGCTTTTCCTTTTAAACCAAAATCCAGCAGCAATTCCCCCATCGTTTGATAACTTCGCGGGGCGATACGCGGGGCCATCAAGGATTGCTGAAGTTGTTGGGCTTCTGCGTACTTGCCATCGAACAGTAGTTTTCGTACTTGGTCGATTTTCTCGCGGACGTTTTCTTTTACTTCGGGTACAGGTGGTCCTGCCCAGATTGAATCTTCATTCAGTTGAATCATCTCTTGGCCGACGCCACCATAAACCATGGCTCCTAATCGTCCGTTGCCTAGTGGCAGTGCTTCTTCCCAGATCTGCGCTGGCTTGGAGTACCACAAGGACAGTTCTTCGGCAGGTGGTTCTGCCAAGGCATCGAGGGTGACGGATTCTTTGTATTTAAACTTGGCATCAAAGCCTGTTTGCTGCGCAACGGTTTGGCTGCCGCAGCCAAACCAGATAAGTCCTAGAATGATAGCTAACGACATTTTGAAATCTGCGTGTGGCAATGTTATTTTGATCGAAGTCGTCACGTTTGGATCCTACGGTCACAAATCGAAAAGAAATGCGCTGTTCAAAGAGTGGTTTAATCGGACAAATGAAACCTATTGTCGCGAGATAGAGCGCAAGCGGAAGTGTACTACTGGTGTATGCCAGAAGCCTTGTAGCGTTTCATAAAACCAGTCTATTGCGCCGGTTCAAAGGAGCTAGAGGAAATCAATAGAATAATTGGCAGCGTTCCGAAAATTGCCGGACGTTTAAGTCGCTATTATTTCACGCCCGATTGGAACTTTAGCTCGAAGCCGCCATCAGGAATATCAAACGCTTCTTTTGTCAGCACGATAGTTTCAGCAGCACTTGCTTTATAAGTCGGCGTAAAACTCTCGTCACCTTGGACAGCTTTTTTAGTCGTTCTGAGAACGACCTCGCACGTGCCTGGCTGCAAGGTGATGTTGTCCACCAACATCACCTTCCCATTTTCTACTCTCCCTAACACATTATTATGTGCCAGATTTTTTGGGGTAAAGGTAATAACGCCATCTAACAAAAGGGTGTCATTCACGAAAATTTCACAGTCAGCACTGGGGTTTCCGCACCCCAATGTCAGACAAGTCAGAAGTAAGAATGAAAGAATTGAAAATCGACTGCTATTGCGCATCATGCACCAACAAAATGGAACTGAAACCTATTTCGAACTATTTGCTTGCCTGTTCTATTCTTGAACTAAAACGTTTCCATCGTTTCGATTGGCGGCGAATTCTAGAAAGGTCAAATTTGCGTTAACATCAACAAAGCTAACTGAACCGTCGCACCGAGCAAAATTCACTCCACCGACGTGGGTCGATGCAAACGATGCCTTGGCGTCCCTTTCAATCAAGGGCATTAAACCGGTGCCAATGGAACCAAGGCAATCACAGGAACCATAGCTTGGGTGAGCTCCACCTGAACTAACGACCCCTACGCTAGTAAGTGTTGCCCCGGCCAAATATTGAAGGCCAGCCCCGGATTCAAAAGTGATTCCACCTCGTACATATTCATTAGATCGCTCACCAACTAGTAATACGTTCGACATGCCGTCAAACACCTGACGTACCTCTATTCCAGTGTTCATTTGGGCAAAAACGCCAGGCATAAGCTCACCTCCAGGTGATTGCGTGCCACTGCCTATTCGCCCACCTTCGAAGTAGCCATACCCTGTTCCTCCCATTTGAATAACTTGATTACTTGCGAGTGTACGGTAGATTGTACCATCGTTATTCACACCAACATAATTCGATTTAGCTACCTCACGCTCCGCCGCATCATTGCGACGCCAAAAAGCTCGCCGAAATTCGATTCTGGCTTCAAATGGAATATCGACGTCTGACGGACATTGAAAACTCTCGATGGGCGTCGCCAGCATCTGTGAAAAGTTGGCGAAGTTGTCAAGGATGTTATCTGGGCGTTGATTTGCGGGATCAAGAATATCAAACTGGTTTCCAGCCTCAATGTGAGGCAGAATTAGTGTTGACCACGGAAAAGTAGGATCTGCAGATACTCCACTTCGCGCCTGTCCATTTGTGCCTTCATTTTGCGGACCACCATACACCCCTGCACCGGGAGTGGTACTAAAAGTTCCCATTGCTGATGGTGGGAGTTCCAGCTGTGCTGACTCGTAATTCAAAACCGCCAAAGAAATCTGCCTGAGGTTGTTTTGGCAAGTGACCCGTCTGGCCGCTTCGCGAACCGCTTGAACGGCTGGCAATAGCATGCCAATCAGAATTCCAATGATCGCAATCACCACCAAGAGCTCCACCAACGTGAAGCCACTATTTTTCTTAGGTTTCATGTCACACCTTCAGAGTAGAAAATCGTTTAAATAAAACCAAATTATAGCGACATTCGGTCCCACCCAATATGCTGTAGTTGTTGGTGAAATATATCGATGATGCGGTAAATTGTTAAACCGAATGCCTGTCCGTTACATTCTATACTAAAAATTGGCTTTATCTTCAACAACCATGCCTCTGTTTTTAGTGAATTGACAGTTGGCTGTGCGCAAGTTCGTGTTTTGGTGGATGTATGGTGCATTGGAAAGTTGAAGTGACGCTATAGATCCTACTCTGCTGATGTTCCAATGCCTTTTGGCCAACAGGTTACGTTTTGCGAACTTTTGCCCACTGTTTATCTAGCCGAGTAGGTGACACTTTGGTGCAGGTTCCTATTTGCTGCGCAAATAGGCTGACGCGGTACTCTTCAATCATCCAGCGATACTGTTCCATTTCCCCGTCGACGATCGCTTGGGCGCGATGGAATTCTCGCATGTCGACAAACTGCTGCCAAA
>CAZORR010000195.1:0-5753 GCA_964582115.1 uncultured Pirellulaceae bacterium | reverse complement strand
AAAGGGGACGCAGCGCTGCGTCCCCTTTTATTCGTCTATCGATTTTGATTGTCGTTTTCAAAAGGGAGGGACCGAAAACAAGACGAAACGCAATCCCCAAGCCCTCTAGAGAGAGAATGATCATACCAAAACGATTAAGTAATCGTACACGTTGCTCGTGGGCACATTGACCCGCTTTCATATTACTTAAACGACTTACGACGATTCATGCAATTTCCTAATTTGCAGCAGGCTGCGTTTCTTTCTGCCGAAAAGATCGGTCTCAGTTTAGCTCCGCAACGAAATCGGATAGATCGTCGTTCTCTTCGCCCGGCACAGGACGCGTTTTGCTAATCCGCGAATCGTCTGTGATTTCACTCGGTCGCTTCCACAGAAAAACTTTGTCGCCTTCGATCTCGTAGCCAAAAACCGTATTTGTGGTGTCTGAGTAATCTTCGTAGTTTAGGCCCACCAATTCCAATGCGGTCAGTTCTTCGGGCCACTGTCCATTTTCTAGTTTGAATTGTTGGATCGCGATCGCGGTCAACGTCCAGCGTCGGATTTCTTCCGAACGTATTTCGGCTTCAAGAACCTGTGCCGCCGCAGGAGCAAGCATTCCGGCAAGTGAATTTGCGGGCAGCGTCTGAAACCATTCCTCCAATGCCGCTGATCGCTTCCTCCACTGGCTCACGTCCGAGCCTGTCGGCAGTTCGATCATTCTTTGATAAGCCTCCAACAGAGTTTTCACTTCTGACGGCCCCGTGGAAAGTTTCAACCGAAGCCCTGCGAACCGAAGCCCTGCGTCCGTCATTTGAGCCAGCTTTTCGGCGGGCTCGTTGGCGTAGGCAAGACCAAACGCTCTTTCGTGAATCATCAGCTCCTGCCACCGTGCCGAGATCTCTCCCTGCATGGCCATCGAATCCCGGAGGTTGCTTAAATCCGCTGCCGACCATTGCGAATGGGTCAACGTGCGTCGGATCGCGTGACTTCGTATTCCACGCAACGCAAGGTTCACCAGTTCCGACACCAGACACGAACGTCCATCAAAAGCGTCTCCAGTTGCTTTCATCAGTGACAAGTCACGCATCGCTCGCTGATTGTCCTGGTTGAAATAGGCATAGTCGCAATCCAATGACAGCAGTCGCAGAATACTGCGTGCTGACTGAATGTGGGGTAGCAGGGTATCAACGCTTCGAAATTTGATTGGAAACCTTACTGGATTCGGGTGCGAACTGGCTTGTTCGACCAAGTTAATCACGGGCTCCATTTCCTCAAGAAAACTGCCCACTAAAGATTCGCCCGGCCAATCGTCCGGCGTGCCACCGGGCACCAAGTTTTTTGGATCCTCACCCTCATAACCAAGATAGGGAAGTTTTTTATAGGCTTCGGCGTTGCGACACCAGTCAGTGGATTCGATACATCGCAGCCAATCGGACGTGCCTTCTGGATGAGTTCGCGAATCGTAGGCTTCCTGCAAAGTCGCGTTGTCGTAAGGAATCCCGGCCGCAGCCAATTGCTCAAACTGCATTCGGTTTTCCCAGCCAGCATTCCATTCTGTCACACCCCAATACACGGCAACCACAAGGAAAACCAATAGCGGCAACAGGACCAGCCAAACGAACTTATGCCGCCCCAACATTGAACCAATGCCAGTTGAATTTGAATTATCATTCATAACGATTCTCTTTCGTGTGGGTGGTAGAACGGCTTTCAAAACCGGAACCCGACGCGTCAGCGAGGGACAACGCCTGAGAAATCCCGTCCCACGCTAACGCGTCGGCTTGAGAAATCTGGTTTTGAAGCGATCTATCGTTACCAACCAATCCTAAATTTCATTTCAACGACTTACTCAGTTCAACAGCCTTGTCTTCCCAGTCTTGATGCCACAATGCGCTAGGAAGCCTGACTGAACTCCAATTGCTCTCTCCGAACCGACCCTCAGTCTCTGCCACACCAGCAGGCCAGAAGGCTTGGATTTCAGCGGGAAATCGAGTTAAGTCAGGATCCTTCGACTCCAGATAATCCAACAGAACGGCGGCAGCTTTTCCCGCATTGCGTTCGGCCACCAGCCATGACGCCGCCATGGATTCCGCTGATACGACCGGTAAACTGACCCCCCCAAAGTCTGAGTGGCCGTCGCGGACCTGCTTCCAAGCGACAACGATCGCTCGACGGCGAGCCTGATGCCTTGTGGCTCGGTCCGCCAACGACTTCACGATGGCTGAGTACTCTTCTTCAGAAAAGAGCTCCTTCCGATTGGTTTTAATTAGCTCTTCTACCAACCAACGTTCAATCCGGTCGGAAAACTCTTGATCAAACAATTGATCACTCATTCTCATGTGGATCACAAACTTGTTGAGCAAAATCAAACTGCGTCGGTAACGATCCCGATACTGCTGCTGACGTTCTGTTGGAGCATCACCGTCAGTGTCCATCCGCAGCGACATCAATTGGGCTTCTATAACCACGGGTTGCCCGGCACGCGAATAGATCATCGGACCGGGAATCGACATCAATTGCCGGTCGAGAGCCACGACTGAAGCGCTAGCTGACTCACCAAACCCAATGAACTCGTCTTTGGTTTCGCTGTCCGATTCCTCCTGTTCGCTCGTTGGCAAAACCAATTCGATACCTTGGTCAAAAGGCTCATACCGTTTTGCTTCTTCAGTTAATTCTTGTCGCATGGCAGTTGGCATGCCCGGATAGGTTGCGTATGTGAAAAAAAACGGGACCAACGGAAGAGCAAGTACTCCCGTCAACAGCGCACCTTGCGTCAGCCAATACCTCAGTCCGGTCCGGCCATCCATCCAAGGACGCAGCATGATTCGAGTGGCGGCAAAAGAAATGCCGATCGAACCAACCAGCAACCACCAAGGTGAATTGATGTACTCATCCAAAAAAACGACATACATAAAGGAAAAAATCGTCAACACTGGCGCGATGCAGAATGCGATCAGTGTGCTTTTGCTCCATTGTGACAGCCATTGCGACAGCCCAAACGCCATCGCAACGCCGATCATTAAAAAGCCAAACAGCTCAAAATCTACCTGTCTCAAATGTTCACAGCGTTTCATCACCCAAAAGTAAACGAGACCACAAAGAACAAGACAAACCGAAGGCAACGCCAGCCGAGTCCACCAGATCTTGAAAGGTGAAACACCTCGATCAGCAAGAAACCGAATGCGTCCATGACGAGCGTCGCTGCCAAAGACCGAGGCTCCCAGCCAACTCAAAAGGACACCACCGACGATAGCGGTGTACCCCAGAACGTCGGGTGATTTTAAAACTTGGGTTTCATAGGCCAAACTGACCAACCCCATCCACAGAAGGAACACCAGCCCCACCCACAACATGCGATTTTGCCGCAAGATCTGCCAGATCAAACCGGACGCTGGAGCAAGAGGCAAACTTTGGGTGCGGTCGACGGCCAATTTTGAAAGCTCGCTCCTTCGGCTCCGACCGACCGCCGCCTCACTTTTCGCTTCAGCAATAAACGAGCGTATTCCCCATCGGATTGCAGCGAAGCCTAAAATCGAAGTGGCCACGGCGTTGAAAAATAATAAGCAACCCATAAAAGCAGAAGTTCTGTGGCCTGAGTAAAAGAATTCGTGAGCCAGACCCGCCAATACCCCTGCGGCAATCGCCGAAAACAACAACGTGACCAATGTCGATCCCGCGGTTGGCAAGACCCAAGCCGCTGCGAATCCCATCACTAGCATGAAGAACGTGTTGGCTGGCCAAAACAACGTCTCCAAATTGGATGATGCTGTTGCAAAAATTTGCGGGTAAAAGACGAACGTTGTTGCGAGGCTAATCATCCAAATGACAATCAAGCCCAGTACGCTGACAATCAGCTTACTAAGCACCATGGATTTGGGCCGAATCGGAAGTGACGCCATCCAATGCAAGGTGCGCTGTTCCTTTTCTTGGCTGACCAATAACGGGCCGACTCCAACAGCAAACAAAACAGGAATTAAGGGGAGGATCGAAACGTGAAAATTTTCTTGATTCCCTCGTTGAAATAAGGAAATCAAATGCAAGATCACGTCGCAACCAGCCAACGTTGCCAGCAATGGAGCCACTTGCCGAGCTTCCTTTTTCAGCAACTGCATCCAAGCCACTCTCCGGCCATTCGCTGGATTGACCAGCAATTCACTCCCAGTTTCATCATGGATAGATTGTGTTGTACTCATTCGGTTTGCCTATTTGGGTGCGATGCGTTTGAAATGCGGTCTAAACAAGTTCCTCACGTTTTCTTGCTCCACGCGTACACGCAATAAACAGTTCCTCCAACGTCGCCGGTCTCACTCTAACGCTATGTGCACCTGGCCAATCGTTGACCTCGCTTTCCAATGCGGAAGCTGAACCTCGGATGATCCAACGAACTTGACGGCCTGACTTTTGCTCACTAAGAATCTCGATTGGTGTGACGCTTACGGGCAGTTCGGCCAATGGGTCGGCAACGGAAAAGGTCACTTCAAAAATCTCGTCCCGCAATTCCGCCAACTGTCCTTCCAAGCCAACCTTGCCGTCGTGAATAATCGCCAACCGGTCGGTCACTCGCTCGATTTCACTCATTTGATGACTGGATAAGAGAACCGTTCGTCCCGACGCCGCGCGATCGACCATGCTTTCCAAGAAGTCGCGTCGCACCAAGGGATCCAATCCGGATGTCGGCTCGTCCAAAATCAGCAGCTCGGGATCATGAGCGACCGCGAGAGCCAATCCAACTTTGGCACGTTGGCCTTTGCTCAAATGTTTGATCTTTCGATTCGAAGGCAGCTCGTACTGAGCAACCATTTCACGATATTTTTTCAAAAACCCATCGGGATAAAAAGATGACGCGAACCAGCCGATTTCATCAATCCGCATCCACTCGTAGAGAGCGGGCGAGTCCGAGACGTATCCAATTCGCCGGCGAATTTCCAAGGCATCGCGAACAGGATCGAGCCCAAGGACACGAACCTTGCCGCCACTGGGACGTTGGAAACCTGTCAGGATTCGAATCAATGTCGTCTTGCCGGCTCCGTTTTCACCAAGCAACGAAAACACGGCTCCTGTTTGGATCTTCAAGTCCACCCCCCGCAGTGCTTGGCAATCGCGAAAGTTCATCGTTAAACCTTCAATCTGAATACAATCACTCATTGAGAAACCTTTCAAACATTTGATGGACGCTATTCGGCCGGCTGAGATGGACTGGGAGACGCGACGGTGTCGACCTTGGTGGCCAGTTTTTTCAACTGCTTGCGGACCAAGTCTTCAATCTCTTGGGACGACAGTCCGCCATGCAACGCTTCGGTCAACACGCCTTGTAGGCGATCGGCGATAATCGTTTTTCGTTCATTGCGACAGAATTTTGGCGCTCCGCTGCAGACAACAAATCCGCGTCCACGCAACACCTCCAGCACGCCTTCGGACTGGAGCAACTGGTAAGCCCGAGCTATCGTATTGTGGTTTAGTGCCAGTTCGACACTCAGCCCACGAACGCTTGGCAGTAACTGCCCCGGCTTTAGAGACTCCTCTGCGATCGCGTATTTCACTTGACGAACGATCTGTTCGTAAATCGCGACCCCATTATTGACGTCAATCGAGAGAAACATGGCCACACTCCACAGCAATCCTGGTGAACTAGTTACATGGTACACCGTCTCACCGGTCTGTCAAGGATAATTCTGAAGCGATATAGAAAATTGCGTGAATCTCCGTAAGTCGTTTGAGCAATAGCGCAACCTGACGCGTGCGCGAGGGACCGATCCCTTGTTGGCGCAACGGGT
>CAZORR010000194.1:0-5856 GCA_964582115.1 uncultured Pirellulaceae bacterium | reverse complement strand
AATTGTCAAAATATAGGTCTTGTTCCACCGTTTCGATTTCTCTAAATACGTGTACGGCTTTTTGTTAAGCCTACGCATGAATGGCAATCACAGGTGGGAGCGTGTTCGCAAGCTTCCGTTGATGAACTATCGATGCGAGTGTAACTCGTGATCTGAACCGATTCGTATGTCCCAGAAAAAACTAGTAACCTTCTTGATCAACTTGGACCGAAGCCGAGACCGGCTGGCGTATTCCAAGCTTGAGTTCGAACGCTATGGCGTCGACTACACTCGCATTGAAGCGGTTGACGGACGCCAGATCGACATCGCCGACTTCCCGCAAGCAACGCGTAACGGTTGGGCTTATCATACACCGCTAACGGTCAACGAAGTTGCCTGCTACATGTCTCACTTGAATGCGTTGAAGAGCTTTTTGGCGAGTGATGCGACACACGCCATGATTCTTGAGGACGACTTCGCATTCGTTGAAGACCCCATGCCTTGCATTAGCTCGATGATGGAGATCGACGACTGGGATATCGTGAAACTGTACAACTGGAAAGAACGACGACTGAAGAAATATTTTGCTTCATTCATGACCAGTGCACAAAAATCATACTCTTTGTATTTCAACGCCAGTACAGCGATCTGTAATACCGGTCAATTGTTTAGCCGTAGCGGTGCAGAGAAATTTTTGGCTAAAAAGAACCATTTCTACCGCCCAGTCGATGTAGAACTGAAGCACTATTGGGAACTGAAACTGCGGATCAAGTCACTCAGCCCACCGATTATTACCGAGCATAAAGAAACCCAACCGCTCAGCACGATTGGTCATGCTCCATCCGAAAAGTCACTTCCATCATTTCTGTGGCGGATGAAATACTTCTTTCACTACGGTACACTTAAATTTGTGAATTATGCCATCGCTGCCGAAAACCGAGCTTAAGTCGTAGTCAGTGCTGCTGTTTCGGGTTCACCGTAAAAAAACGTTCGATTGCTTGCGAGGTAGCTTCGGCCATTTTTTTTGAATTTCGTTTTTCGAAAACGTATCGTTGCCCGGCGACTCCCATTTCGTTGCGTAGTTCGTGGTCTTCTAATAATCGCAAGATTGCATCGGCCAGCAATTTAGGATTTTCGTAAGGCACCAAGGTGCCGCCTGTCGACTCGCCGACTAATTCCGGAAATGCTCCGTGTTGATGGACCACCACCGGGACGCCGGCTGCCAGCGATTCCAAGACATATAACCCCTTGGGTTCGAGAAATTTCGTGGGGACCGAAAAGATATCGATGTCCCTCAAAAACGCCAGTTTCGCATCACGCTCGATCGCGCCCAAGTATTCAAAGTGATCTTTGTGGCCCGCGGTTGTTAGTCGTTCAAACTGTCGCTCCGCATAGGCTTGATGTTCTGGCCCCAACCAGCCAGCGATTTTTAGGTGGACATGATCGGTGTTTGGGCGGTTTTTAAGATCAAGGAACGCGTCGACCAAGTGGTGTAAGCCTTTTTCAGGGGCGATCCGTGCTAAGTAACCGATGGTGTGGCGCTGACTAGGCTGGCGCAGTTGATGAGTGCGCTGAAAACTCTCAAAATCAGCCGTGTTGATCCCCAGCGGGGTCACATAAAACTTGCTCTGCGGAATCGAAAAGTACTCTGCCATGTGTTCTCGAAAGAAATTCGACTGCACGATAAATCCATCAACCTGTTCAGCAATCTTTTTGATGCGGTCGATGCACTTTGTTTTGTACGGTTCTTCGAGGTTGTCCAGGAACACGTCATCGCCTTGTAGTGTCACTAGCACTGGAATGTTTGATTTTTGTTTTAAAAGCTCAATGCATCCGCCGATCAAGATGTTCGAAAAAATCACCAACTTCGGATTAACAGTTAACAACCAATCACACAACTGACGTACCTGTTTCCGTTGATTGCCCTGTTCGCCAAGCAGCATTGAGTGAGCCAGTTTGCCAAGCATTGTGGCGTTGGTTTCCATTGCTTTGGAAGTGACTTTGCGAATCAGCCACGGCGAATCGAGAAAACGATCTAAGAATGCCGGTAAGTATCGAAGTAACGGTATTTTTTGTTGCAAGTAAACATTGACTCCACCAAACATTACACGGTCGATGCTGACATTCTCTTCGTCGGTACGAATTGGCGTGTAAGTGGGAACCAATTGAATGTCCCAACCGTGCTCTGCCAAGGCCCGAGACAACGCATTGTCATGCATGCAACTACCGCAAAACATTCCTCCCGCGCCGGCAGTTAGGTAAATGATTTTTTCGTTGTCAGGAGCAAGTGACGGCATCGTTGGCTGGATGTAACTTTGGCGTGATAGAAAAAATTATGTATGGACCAGCAATTCGACTGCGACCGTTAAGGCTTGATCGATTTGCCAGTTGGCTTTGTTTCGGTCGCCGGCCAAGTTTGAAAAACCGCGGATTACTTCAAGGTCGACATTCTGCATTTGGCAAGCCATCGCAACGCCGAAGGCTTCCATGTCCTCGCCGACGGCTGTTGGGTTTTGGTCCAGGCGAATGGCGGCTTGGTCGGGGGTGTCAGCGGCACTGCATACCGTCAGTAGATCAAACGGCGGCTCATCGGTCGTCGCGGTCGCGCATGCGATCCGGTCGTTGACGGCTGGACCTTGTTGCCAGCCAAGTTCGCGGGCGGAAATAAATGTTTCATCGCTGCCAACACCAACACCATGACAGATCACATGTTTGAATTTAGTCGCCGAACCGACTGGAAAGAGATCAGGCCGATAGCTGCCCGCAATGCCCAGTAATACGACACGCTCGGGTTGGTCCGACAGTAGTTGCATGGTTTTTGCGGCGGCAGCGATGGGGCCAAAGCCGCAGAGTTTCAGCTCAATTTGACGTGCAAGTTGAGGGTGTTCGTTGGATAAGATTGCTCGTACCTTCTGCCGTTCAAACTCGGTGGGAATCAAAATGAGTTTGGACATGGTTTTGAGTTGACAGAGGTGAAGGAATCTTACGTCATCAGATGTTGTGCCAATCAGTTTGAGCAAACAATCGTCAGGAGTTAACTAGTGTAACGATTCTTTTATATCTCAAAAGCTTCCTGCTGCGATCAAGTTGATTTTGGTGGTTCTTCAACATCCGTGTTTTGGAGGTGAAGTAGTTTACGAACCAGCGAAAGCCAGCTAGGCCGTCGGAGTGGGAGGTCGCCAGTTGTTTCTTTTTGTTCGGTATCTAAGGCAGTGTTAGAGTTTTCGCAATCTGTTGCTGGAGATGGGGTTGCTGGTTCAATCTCCAAGTCGATTGGTGGCACACTGGCGTCCGGATCGACACGGGTCAGCGGTTGGACCATTCGCCAAGGTTTTGCTCGGAGCAGTCGAGCGGTTTGTCTTGAAGGTTTTATTGTCAAATCAGAATTGGGCGAACTCGGCGAAGTTGAGGACGTGGGGGATGCCTGATTCGTAGGGGGAGATTGTTCAATGGGTGGGGTTGCTGGTGGCAAGCCTGATTGGTCGGATAGGTCGCTTGAGGTGTCAGCAGCGTCCGTTTTTTTGATCGCACGTTTAGCTCGACACTCGACTAAATTTCCGGTCCGTAGCAGCGGCGAATCGAGAGCTGGAATTCTGATCGGAGTCTGGCACTCAGCGCAGCGCACTACCTTGCCCATTCGATTGGCTGGTATGCGTATCTGGCAGTTATTAGGGCAGTGGACGAGCAGTGGCATCGAGTTAATGAGTCGGGCGGATGTTAACGATTGGGAAGTGGTTGTACATAATTTAACCCGCGCTGGACTCTATTGTTCGGAAATATTGCCGCAACACAACATGAATATGCGCCGCAGAAACGGATTTACGAACGACCGCAACCTCGATCAGCTGGGATAAATTAAGTTCCGAGCCTCAAATGGCTCGTTGATGTCATCATCATAGTACCTGTTCTGTTCATTCGGTGATTCGTTATGATGTGCGACTGCTGCGACCTGTCCGTGTTCTTTGCTTGGGCAGTTTTCGCAGACGCTGAAATTCCATTCAGCCTTTCCGTCGCATGAATTAATACTGAAGAGTTTTTGACGATGAATTTTCCCAGACTTGTGATTGCAGCAGCATTGATCTTTCAGACACTTGCTCCAGCAGCATTCGCTCAATCCAGTTTAATATTGCCAGCGACACAGGCCGCTCATATCAACGGTCGAGAGAAAAAATCTAATTTCGGCGATGCTAAAATTCTAGAAATCAAAAAAAGCAAAACGGGAAAACAGGACCGGCTTTGTTATCTGCAATTTGACCTGTCCAAGTCCAAAGCGGCCATTGAATCGGCAATACTTGACTGCACGCTTGGCAAGCCCATCAAGACTCCAATCTTGGTTGGGGTGAGTCGATCGGACTGGCAAGAGTCACGTATTACGTGGGACCGTAACTTGGCAAAAGTAACACTTGTCACAAAGGCGCCCGCATTGGGAGGTGGCAGGTTATTGGTGGATGTCACTGATACAGTCCGAAAGGCCCAAAAAGCGAAAATCAAGTCGCTGACCTTTGCGCTGTCTGCCGCGGACGTCACTAAAAAGACGATCGAAATCGCCTCTGATGAAAGTCGCGTCTTGGAAGAACGCCCCCGGTTGATGTTGCAGTTTAGAGGTGACGGTACCGCAATTTCAACATCCATTCATTATTCAGATACCGAACGCGGGAAGTTCGCAGGTATTAGCCCAGGGAAGATATCTGACCGCGAGTCACTGGGTAAGTTCGGTGGATGGAAGCAAATGCGAGCGAAGTCGACGGGCTTTTTTCGAACCGTAAAAGTCGATGACTACTGGATGATGGTTGATCCGGAAGGCTATGCATTCTTTGGGTTTGGTTTGAATTCAGTAAGAGAAACACCGAAGCTGAAACTCCCGCAAGACGTCAAAGCAATCGGCTTTAATCACATGGCATCGTGGTCGGATGAGTCGATCCGGAACATGCCGTTCACGCCTCGCTGGAATTTCATACAAGATTTCAAGAACATTACTCCTGAAGTCAAACGAGCCTATCTTGAAAGAGATCTGTTGCCTGTGTTTGACCCGCGATTTCAACCCTTCGTAGAAAAGCAGGCAAGAAAAGCAGCCGCGTATAAAAATAATCCTTGGGTGTTGGGACATTTCACCGATAACGAAATTCCTTTTCATAAGACGATTCAGCTTAGGGAGAGTTTACGACTTCCGAAAAATAACGCAATTCATATCACGGCGAAACAATGGCTGCTAAAGAAATATGGACGTCGTAGTAAGTTGAAGGACATTACCGAAGAAGACGAACTTCAATACATGGGCTATGTGGCTGATCGGTATTATCAAGTCGTCACGAGTGCATTAAGAAAAAATGATCCGAATCATTTGATTCTTGGAGAGCGCCTTCATGCGTCGGCAAAATACAATCCGTACATCATTGAGTCCGTTGGAAAATACAGTGACGTGATTAGTATCAACTTTTATCGCGACTGGACGCCGCCACAAAATGTACGTGCGATGTGGCGAGAAAAAGGCAAGAAGCCGTTTTTGATCACTGAGTTTTATGCCAAAGCCGCCAACAGCGGTTTAGACAATGAAAACGGCGCTGGCTGGGTCGTGCCGACTCAGAAAGAGCGAGTACAGCACTTTGAGAATTTCGCGATGCAAATGTTGGGAACACCCAACTGCATTGGATTTCAATGGTTTCGTTTTGTAGACGATGAAGGTTCCAATAAGGGGGTTTACGATTCGCGGTTCCAGCCTTATCAGCAGCTTCAGGATTCGATGAGGAATATCTCCGGTGGGCTGTATCGACTCCGCAGCCAGCAACTCTTCGGAGATCAGGATTATCAGGGAAAAGCCAAGCGATAAGAGTCGCCTGACGGCTAAGTATCCGGTTCTTCCGGGGGGAGGGGCCGCCC
>CAZORR010000193.1:0-5859 GCA_964582115.1 uncultured Pirellulaceae bacterium | reverse complement strand
TAATACAAGGAGTTGCAACCAGGCACAAATCACGTCTATGAAGTGCAAAACCTAGTGAACATCTTTTACCAAAACTCTCACTGCAACGGTTGGAGATGCAATGCTCGCAGTTCCATCAGGTCCCCTTGGGGAACGCCGTCCGCTTGCAACTTGATCGTCTGTGGGCCTGCGGATAGATTGATCGAGCCAAGGTCATGTTTTATGTAGCCTCTACCGGTTGACTTGGCGGTGGCCGAGATTTTCTCCTGGCCAGCTTCAACAAAGAATTTGTTTGAGTGCTTTTTGTACGGTTTGTATTCCGCAATGACTTTGAATTTACCGGGAACCGAAAGATACACCGGCCATGTCATTGCTTGACCATCTCGCGTCCAAGCTGAAGCGCCGTTTCGCGACGCTTTACCGTCTCCGTATCTAAACCTGCCTCCAACTGCGATCCCATCAAAGGCACGGAGTCGGTTGTTGATCGTGGTGGAGATTAGGCGATTTGAATCGACGTTTTCTGCGTCATCCACTTCGACAACAATCACGCTACTGCCCAAATCGGGAGCGTCTGTTGGAACCTTTAATTGGACGATCTTCTTGTCGGTTCGTTCATGAGATAATGCCGTTTGATTTTTGTCAGATAGAAGCCATGCCTTTTTAACGGTGCCTAAGAAACCACCCAATTCGAGAGTTCCGTCCGCAGGCCAGTTAAAGACGTGCAAGTAAAGCACATTCTTTTTGCGAGTTGACTCGCCCCAAGCTTGCACTGGTAGTGTGGTCCGAGTGGTACCGCGAATACTGACTTCATTAACGTCCATCCAGTTGCCAATCGACTTGAGTATTTCAACATCGGGAGCGTCGATTTCTCCGTCTCCTTTGGGACCAATGTTCAATAGCATGTTACCGCCTCTGGCTGCGGCCTTTACCATTACACGGACGAGGAATTCAGGTGTTTTGTGACTGTGGTCCGACTTGTTGTAGCCGTACGATTCGTTGGTGGTTGGGATGGTTTCCCAGTCACCGTCTCGTTTTCGAAAATCAACGGCACGGTCGCCAGTGCTCGCGTAGTCACCGAAATGGCCCGGCCAGCCATCATAACCTTGTACGATTCGGCTATTGATAACGATACTGGGTTTTGTGGTACGAACCGCTTTTAAGATGCGAAGGTTTTCTTCGGGTGGTAGTTTGTGAGGAGTATCAAACCAGAAGATGTCGGGATCGTACTTAGCAATCAGTTCCAAAACTTGCGGTAACGATTTCCCGTCGATGTACTTGCGAATTCGCGGTGTCATTTCAGGGTGCTTGTCATACCAGTTGCGTCCGCCATGCAAGTGCCTATCGCCACCGGGGTTTTGATAATCCCAATCGTTGCCGGGGCCATTGGGTTCACCCCAGTCAAATGCATGGGAGTAGTAAAATCCAAATTTCAAGCCGTACTTATCACAAGCAGCTTTCAGGTCTACCATCGGGTCACGACCATAAGGGCTCATTTTGACGATACTAAAGTCGCTAACATCAGATTCGTATACGGCAAATCCGTCGTGGTGCTTGGCGGTGATGATGACATATCGCATGCCTGCTTGATGAATGAGTCGCGCCCATTGGTCCGCATCGAATTTGGTTGGGTTGAACTTGCCAGCAACTTCTCGTCGGTATTCTTCGCACGGAATTTTCGCCATTCGTTGGATGTGCTCGCCGTAGCCACCGTATTGCTTCCCCTTCCACTCACTTCCTAGTAGAGATGCATCGTTCCAGTGAATGAAGCAGCCCAGTTTGGCTTCTCGCCACCATCCCAAGCGCTGGTTAGCCGATTTTTTCGCGTCACGCCACCACTGTAGATCAGGACTGCCTTTGGCGATGTCCATTTGCAGGCGTGGCTTGGGTGGAATGATTGGTTTGTGATCGGTTTGTTGGCACGCCTTTGCAGCGCTCGCACCATTAAAGAAAACGAACAGCGTCGCAATGTAAGCGATGGTGATGAAAGTTGGCTTGACGTTGTTTTTCATTTGCTCGATTTTTCTTATTCCATTTGTGTCCGATTAATGCTTGCAAGCTTACATTAGGTTAGTGTGTTTGAGCAATGCATTTGTTCGGTTTGGCCGCTAAATTACTACCGGTTTGACTACTGTGTTGTTCTTGCGATACTTTCGGGCTGATTCGTGGTTTCATAATTGCGTTGGTTGTCCAACCACATTGTCGCACGAAGAGCGCACTTTTTTCACTCCCAAACACCACCCCGATCGCACCTGATTTGCGATCTCAATTCAAAGGGCAAAAAAATGACCATGGTAACTCACACGATTTCCAATCGCTCGAATCTTCGACCATGCTTTCGTCTGCAGTATCAACGCGGTTTGAGTTTCATCGTCGCTTGTTTGGTGATGACTTTGGCCACGACTGCTATCGCTCAAGAAACCAAATCCAAACCCACGCTGGTACCCGGTTCTGAAGTCAACCTTGATGCTGTTGCAAACGCTGACTGGGTTCAAGGAGCAGGACCAACAGCTTTCGAACCGGGCAAGGTTTACGTGTTCGAGTGTTGGGCAACTTGGTGCGGTCCTTGCGTGGCGTTGATTCCACATGTGAATGAACTCCATAAAAAATATTATGACAAAGGGCTACGAGTCCATGGCATGAATAGCTGGGAGGAAGGCAGGAAAATAACCGTCGACTACGTCAAGGCAAAAGGCGAAGGCATGTCTTACCCAGTCGCGTATACGCACGGATCGGCTTTTGAAACTGAATGGTTAACGGCGGCTGGAGTGGAGTCGATTCCGCACGCGTTTGTTGTCAGAAACGGAAAGCTATTGTTGGGAACCGAAGCGGTGCGACTGACAGATTCGCTGGTCGAGTTAATGCTCTCTGGTGATGAAGGCGCCGAAAAGGCGGCTGCGATTATTAAAGCCGCCTACGATGCCAGTGAAGAAACAAGAAAACTCGGTTCAGATATCTATCAAGCCAAACGCAGCAAAAATGCAAACATGATGGCAGCGAAAATTAAAGAAGTAGAAACGCTCGATCCCGGCCACCCCAACTTGCCCAAATGGAAACTTGAGTTGCTGATGGTACAAGAAGATTGGCCGACTGCAGTAGCAACTCTGGACGCGATGCCAGCCAGCAATGCCAAAAATACATACCTAGCCGAGACGAGCCGTTTAATTTGTGGCAAGAACGCTGACGACTACCCGATCAGCTTTGCTAAATCCTTCATCACCCCGTATGCGGAATATATATCAGCAGGTGGAAAGTCGATTGGGCCAAGCCACTTTGCAAAACTAGCAATGCTTTACTGGAAGCTCGACGACAAGCAAGCCGCTATTATTAACACTGACAAAGCGTTGGAAGCTGCGATCAACCACAAAACTGGAGCCAGCGAACACCGCACGACCGCTTATAAACGTTTCGCAAAATCGGTAAAAGAAGGATCGATGCCAACCTACCCCGACCTGATCACGTGGCAGGCTGAGGCAAGGAAAGAAGCGGCGGCAAAGTAAAAGTTCTCAAATGCAAAGAAACAAACACCAACCTGATCCATACCCGGTATGTGATCTCAATTCCAAAGGCAGGCTAATTACTATGACAACTAATACGATTCCCAATCACTCGAATCTTCCGCCATCTTCCCATCGGCTTCGCCACTACGGTTTGAGTTTCATTGCCACGTGCTTAGTGATGGCTTTGTCAACGACTGCTATCGCTCAGGAAGCTAAATCCCAACCCACGTTAGTACCCGGTTCGGAAGTCAACCTGTCTGCCATCACGAAAACGGACTGGATCCAAGGAGCAGGGCCGACGGCTTTTGAACCCGGAAAGATTTACGTGTTCGAGTGCTGGGCCACTTGGTGTGGTCCTTGCGTAGCGTTGATTCCTCATGTCAACGATCTCCATAAAAAGTACTACGACCAAGGGCTGCGGGTCCATGGAATGAATGTCTGGGAAGACGACAGAAAAAAAGTAGTGGAATACGTCAAAGCAAAGGGCGAAGGCATGTCTTATCCCGTCTCCTTTAACGACGGGGCAGCTTTTGAAACCGACTGGTTAGAGACTGCGGGAGTAGAAGCGATTCCGCACGCGTTTGTTGTCAGAAACGGAAAACTACTGTTGGCAACCGAAGCCGTACGGCTGACCGATTCGCTGGTCGAGTTAATGCTCTCCGGCGACGAAGGCGCGAAACAGGCCGCTGCCAAGATCAAAGCTGCCAACGATAACTTTGAAACAACGGAAAAGATTACGAGCCAGCTTTATAAAGCCGGCCGCAAAAAAGATGCGGAGACGATGGCAGCGAAACTCAAGGAGCTGCAGACGCTTGATCCCGACCACCCTGAATTGTCCGTATGGAAGCTTCGGTTGCTGATGGTGCAGGAAGAATGGCCAGCTGCGGTAGTGGCACTGAACGAAATGCCGATGAGCAACGCCAAGATTTCTTTTCTACTAACGGCTTGCAATTGGCTCGCTCACGCCAAAGCTGATACCTACCCAATGAACTTCACCAAAGCGTTTACCACCCACTATTCAGAGCACGTCACTGAAAAAGGAAAAGAGCCTGGTCCGAATGCATTTGGTCCGAGCCACTTTACCAATCTGAGCATTCTTTGCTGGAGAACGGGTGATAAGGAAGCTGCCATCAACTATGCCGACAAAGGCGTGGAGGTCGCCATGAACTTCAAAGCAGGAAACAGCGAAGCTCGCACGAGTGCTTACAAACGCTTCGCAAAATCTGTCAAAGAAGGCACGATGCCAACATTCTCTGACCTGATCTCGTGGCAGAACGCAGCAAGGAAGCCAGCCCCTAAGAAAGAAGCTGCCAAGGCAAAGGAATAAACGCACAACGACAAGTCGAAGATTTTCAAAAAAGGCCTGAGTAGGTAATGACTTACTCAGGCCTTTTTTAAATTTCGCCAGCGAACTTTAAACACCGACGCCGACTTGCAAAACACTGGCCCAGCAATTGTCGGACGGCATTGCCAGTCTCTCTTTTGAATCTGGGATTCAACAGATAAGCTCCTGTAGATAGGATGGCGGGAAACAGTCTACTACTCAGGAGAAGAGAAAATGTCAGTTGTATTCAGCGTTACCTTCAAAGCCAAAGACGACACCTATGATCAGTTGCATGCGACGCTGACGGCCATCTTGCCCGACACAGCCAAATATGAAGGAGCTGAACTGATCTCTTGTGCGGCGGATCCTGCTGACAAAACATTTTACATTCACGAAGTTTGGAATTCAGTCGAAAGTCAACAAGCCTACTTGGCGTGGCGGCAAGAGCGAGGCGATGTCGACAAATTGGTTGCCTTGCTACGAGAGCCGCCCAGCTTTGAAGAATTTGAACACCTGACATTTTAGTTACCTAGCGATTGTTGAAGGGCGCTCGAACCTGCGGCCAGTGCTGTTTCCAGCTTTCAGCGGATCAGATATAAAGACCTCGGACGTTAGTCCAATAAAGGGCTTTGCTGAAAGCGGAGCTAAACCAGCCATTCATTCAAAACAGTCTTTCGATGTCAGACGCTAATCCAGAGACAGCCGCTGAACCTACCGGGGTTCCTTGGAAGAAAATCTTACTGTTGGGCGCGGTTGCGATATTAGCAGCGGTTGGTTACTGGCAATTTGGTGATGCGTTGAGCCTTGAGGCACTCGCAAAACAGGAATCGCAGTTGCGGCAGTTTCAGCAACAGTACCCGGTGCTTGTTTTTGGCATTGCTTTCGTGATCTATGTAGCGGTCACAGGGTTGTCTTTGCCTGGTGCGGCTGTGTTGACGTTGATGTATGGCTGGTATTTTAAATTTTTACCAGGACTCATTCTGGTCAGTTTTGCGTCGACGACTGGAGCGACGCTCGCGTTTTTGCTTAGTCGTTTTCTGTTCCGCGATTTCATTCAAA